>NZ_JADPUN010000365.1 GCF_015690345.1 Plantactinospora alkalitolerans
AGGGGGGGAAAAGAGAAAGAAAAAAAAGGGAGAGGGGAAGGGAAAGAAGGGAGGAAAGGTGGCGCAGTTCGCTCGGGGGAGTCAACGCACCGGGCTCCACGGCGTCTCCTAGTTCGCTGTACATCCGGCCGAGGTCAGACATCGTGTACCTCCAATGTGCGCTGCGGGGCCAGGTCGGCGAGGATGACCGCGAGTCGGGCCCGGCCACGGGACAGCCACGACTTGACCGTTCCGGTCGCCACGGACGACTCGTCCGCGATGGCCTCGATGGACATGTCGTACAGGTAGTGCCTGGCCAGGGCCTGACGCTGGTTCGCCGGCAACTGCCGGAGCGCCCGCATCAGCAGCACGCTGTCCTCGCTGGGCGCGCCGACCGCCTCGTCAGCCGGACCGCGCCGGGTCAGGGCGCTCCGCAGTCCGAACATCCGGCGCCAGCGATCGGTGGTCAGCCGGCTGACCGTCAGCCGGACCCAGGCCTCCGGTGCGGGATGCGAGGACACCGACTGCCAACGCCGCCAAGCCCTGGCGTACGCCTCCTGCACCGCGTCCTCCGCCTCGGTGGGGTCGCCCGTCAGAGCCACCGCGTACCTCAGCATCCGCGGCGACGTGGCGCGGTAGAACTCGTCAAAGCCATGCGTGTCCCGCATCGGCTGCCACCCTCCTTTCCGTCTTCGAACTTCTGATCGGATTACGGGCGGCCGGCCCGTCGGGTTGCGGCCGGTGCCGAGGTGCCGATTGGCCGTGCGTGTCCGCGGCTCGGTTCAGAGTGGCGACGGGTCGCCGCGCAGCCGGCTGTGGAGCCGGTCGTCGGGCCTGCTACCTGCCGGAACTCGACCGAGCGCAGCACTGCCGCATGGCGGAGGCCAGCCTCGGGCCGGGCCCGGTGAGGAACCGTCGGAACATCACGAGGTCGCACTCGGCCACGGGGCGCAGCCGGACGGATGGAGTCACATGTGTTGGCCCTACGTCGCCCGGTCGAGGACGGGAAAGGCGGCCCTGACGGCGCGCAGCCGTCAGCACGCTCTCACGGGTCCTGCACCAGGTCGTCGCCGACGGTGTGGAGCGGCAGGTCGGTTCCTCGTCTCTCTCGTCTCAGGCGGGCCGGTGCGCCTTGGGGTAGATCACGCCACTGAGCTGTTCCGAGACGTCCCAGAGCCGGGCTGCGTCCTCGTCGTTCAGCGCGCGGACGGGGATCCTCGCCGGTGCCGGTCCGCCGTGCAGTTCGCCGAATCCGTCCGGACCGTAGAATCCGGCGCCCTCGGCGTCCGGGCTGGTGGCGGCGTAGAGGGCGGGCAGGATGCCGGCGTCGATCTCCTGCCACACGCCGGGTACGAGGTAGAGGAGCCGGTTGCGGATCCGGTTGAGCCGGACCGAACGTCCACCGTGGGTGGGGCCGGTGACCTGGAGGTTCGTGATCGTCGCACCCGGATGGGCGGCATTGCTGCGGAGGCCCCAGCCGGCGGCCACACTGCGCCGGTCGAGTTCCCGGGCGAAGACGAGCTGGGCGAGTTTGGAGAGCCCGTAGGCGAGAACGCCCTGGTAGCGACGTTCGCTCTGCAGGTCGTCGAAGTCGAACCGTCCGAAGCGGCTCATCAGGCTGCTGACCGACACCACCCGGGCCGATCCGGCGGACCGGAGCAGCGGCAGCAGGTGGCCGGTCAGGGCGAAGTGCCCCAGGTAGTTGGTGGCGAACTGGAGCTCGAGTCCGTCCTCGGTGACCGCCCGGCGACGCGGGGCCATGATCCCGGCATTGTTGACCAGGAAGTCGACGGGCCGACCGGCCCTGTTCAGATCGGCGCCGAGTGCCGCGACGCTGGCCAGCGAGGACAGGTCCAGTTCCCGCAGGCGCAGGACCGCGTCGGGCACCCGGCCCCGGATTTCGGCGATCGCCTCGGCGCCCTTCCGCTCGTTGCGGACCGCGAGGATCACCTCCGCGCCGGCCTGGGCGAAGCGGCTGCTGAGGCCGTACCCGATTCCGCTGTTGGCTCCGGTGACGACCGCGAGCCTGCCGCGAAGATCCGGTACGTCGATGTCGGGTGCGCTACGTGGCATGGCTCCATCTTCCGACCGAGCCAACGACAATGGGGACCCGCTCCGCCGTTTCGGTGCCGCTAGGTGCCGCTACGTGTCGCTACGTGTCGCAGTCGAGCGTGGTCGTGCACATCTCGCAGCAGATCTCGACCCGGCGCTCGACCGGGAGGCTGATCCGGACGCTGCAGATCGGGCAGTTGAAGGTGACCTTGAGCGGTGACCGGCCGGAGAAGGCGTAATGCTCGCTCTTCGCGGCGGCGTGCGGGCGTACCGCGCCACGGTCGAGCTGACGCCGTACCCGGGCCCGGTCCTTCTCGTATCGGCGCCGGCCGCCGGAGTCGGCCGAAGCCAGCGGCGGCTGGTTCCACTCCTGGTACGCGAGGGCATGCCCACCCTGGTACGCCGCCCGCGCCTGGATACCGCTCAGCCACGGCAGCGGGTCCTCGGAGAAGGTGATCGCCCGCCGGCCGAGGGCGTAGCCGAAAGCGTAGGAGCCGAGGTAGCCGAGCCACTGAGTGTAGAGGGCGGTGGTGCGGTGCGCTTCGAGCAGTGGCCAGCCCACCCCGAGATAGGCGGCGGTGGTGTCGGTGAGGATCTCGTCCTCGTACCGCATGTTGTGGTACTCCAGGAACACGTGCGCCACCTCGTGGGCGAGGATCGCGCCGATGTCCCTCCGATGCCCGACGAAGCTCGAATCGATCTCGACGAAGTACTGCGGACCGGTGCCGAGCTGCACCCGTCCGGCCCGTCCGGGCGGCATCGGAGTGAAGTCGACGGTTATCCGGGTGTCGGGCAGGCGCAGGTGTTCCACAAGGGCGTGGGCGACGCGCTCCGTACCGGAGATCAGATCCTCGTCGGAGCGCACAGTGACGTCCTCGGCCGGGATGCTCGACGAGAATCCGTACACGGTGGCGGGGGAGAGGCGTCGGTAGAGGGTGTAGATGGCCCGGCGTACCTCGTCGAGGGACGACCCTCGATCGTGGCCCGGCGTCCTGGGCGCGGGTGCCGCGTACCTGATCTCGACGTCGGACAAAGGTTCCTCCGGTCGGCTCAATCCAAATGGGCGAGGATCGCTGTCGCGAAGGTGGTGTTGAGGGGGCAGGATTTCGACCCGGCCGTGTCCTCGCCGAGAGGGCTTGCGATGAGCCGGAACGACTGCCGGGCGCCGATCGCGACGAGCGTGGTGCATCCCCCGCGGGTGGTGGTGCCGGCGACCGCCCGACGGCCGTCGATGGTGGTCTGCTTCAGGTGCCGGAACTCCTGCGCCGCTGTCTGGTCGACCGACGGGTACGGGGTGAAGGCCACCAGCCCGGTCGCGGTTCCCCACTGGCAGGACCTGCCGTCGAGGTCGGTCTCCGACCCTTCGATGATGATGCCGAGTTTGCCGCTGTCCTGCTGGTCGAGGGCGCGGCAGGGCTGCCGCGCCAACTCGACGAGGGTGGCGGCGGGGCTGGCGGCCACAGTGCTCGGCGGCGCCGTCTCAGCGGAGGTGGTGACGGTGGGTGCAGGGGTGGTTCCGGCCGTATCCGGCTCGTCCGGGTCTCCGCTGCCGCAACCGGCGACTGCGAGCGACATCGTGACCAGGGTCGCCGTCACGGTCGTGCGCCATCTCGGTCGGCTCCGACTTCCCCGTTTCCTGTCACTCCGGGCCATGGCCGAGACAGTAGCGAATGTGCGAGAACTGCGCCGCGCTGCTCGTTGGCGCCCGTTCCGCCGGCCGCCTGACGTACTCGCGCGGATCAGCGTCGGCGGCCTCGTCGTCTTCGTGGCGGTCGCGGCCGTGACCGCGACCGGGGTGACCCGGCCCCTGCTCGGCCTGGGTGAACGGATCCTGCTCGTCGCCTATCTCGGCTGGCTGCTGGCGGTCGCCGTGCTGACCCGCAGGATCGCGAGGACCTGAGAAGCACTCCATCCTAAGTACATCTGGCGCTGTATCCAGCAATTGCTGTACCGTCGATCGACATGGAGACCCTGACGCACGGACAGGTCCTCGCGCGGTTCGGCCACGCGCTCTCGGACCAGACCCGGGCCCGGCTGTTGCTGGCGCTCCGGGACGGCCCGGGATATCCGGCCGAGTTGGCGGAACTGCTCGGGGCGACCCGGCAGAATCTCTCCAACCATCTCGCCTGTCTGCGCGGCTGCGGCCTCGTGGTGGCCGTACCGGAGGGGCGCCGGACCAGGTACGAACTCGCCGACTCCCGGATCGGGCACGCCCTGACCGACCTGCTCGGGGTCGTGCTGGCGGTGGACCCGGCGGCCTGCCCGGAGAGTACGACCAGGGACTGCTGCTGATGGTTGCCTGGCTGGCGCTCGCCGTCTACCTGGCCGGCTTGGTGACGGCGTTCGGGGTGCGCACCTGGCTGCACCGCGCCGCGACCGGCGACAGTGGATTCCGGCGCGGTGCGGCACCGTTCGGCGGCGGCGAGTGGTGGGCCCAGGCGCTGTTCGGGGCCGCCCTGCTGCTCGGAGTGGTCGCCCCGGTCCTGGGTGGCACCGGACTGCTCGGGCCGATCGCCCTCCTGGACCGGCCCGTGTTCGCGGTCGTCGGGCTGGTGCTGGCCGTGGTCGGCTGGCTCGCCGTACTGGCCGCCCAGTCGGCGATGAGCCGCTCCTGGCGGATCGGAGTCGACCCGGACGAGCACACCGAACTGGTCACCGGCGGCGTCTTCGGGCTGGTCCGGAACCCCATCTTCACCTCGATGACGGTTCTGCTGGTCGGGTTGACCGCGATGGTGCCGAACTGGGTCCAACTGCTCGCCCTCGGCTGCCTGGTCGCCGGGATGCAGTTGCAGGTACGGGTGGTCGAGGAGCCGTACCTCGGCCGCACGCACGGCACCGCGTACGCCGACTATCGGGCCCGGGTGGGTCGCTTCCTGCCCCGTCTGGGCTGACGGGGAGGACCCGCTCAGCCGCTGCGGTGCAGGTCGGCCCGGGACTGCTCCCGGGGCTCGCCCTCGTCCCGGGACCACCACCAGGCGTAGTTGATTTCTCCCGGCCGGGGCGTACGCAGCACGATCCGGGCCACCAGTGGACCCTCGTACGCGGTGAAGTGGCCGGGAGTCTGCTGGGTGAAGCGCACCATGCCGGGCAGTTCGAGGCTGGCGACGTGCAGTTCGAGCCGGCCGCCGGCGCCCAGCACCAGCACGCTGTGCTCGACGTGCCGCAGACCGTCCCGGTCGGTGGTCGCCTCGTAGTCCAGAATGGCGGCACGTCCGTTCACGCCGGTGCTCACTGTCATCCGGGCCAGGAACGGCCCGCTCTCCGGGCCGTCGCCGCGGCCCCGATACAGCCCGGTCGCCGCGGTGAGGCAGTGCAGTACGTCGGTCTCGGCAGGCACCGCGCCACCGTAACGCCCGTGCGCCACACGCTAGTGCATTGTTGACGGTACTACGGATTAGACAGTAGCATCCTCGCCGTGGACACCACCCAGTTGCTCAAAGGTGTGCTGGACCTCGCGGTCCTCGCCGTGTTGAAGGACGAGGACGGCTACGGCTACGACATCATGCGCCGGCTGCGCGCCGCCGGTCTCGAGGAGATCGGTGACGCCTCCGTCTACGGCACCCTGCGCCGGCTCTTCCAGGGCGGACTGCTGACCACGTATGTCGTGCCCAGTGAGTCGGGGCCGCACCGCAAGTACTACGCGCTGAACGCGGCCGGACGGGACCAGCTCACCCGGTCGGGCAAGGTGTGGCGCTCGTTCGCCAACACGATGGAGACGCTGCTCGATGACCGGGGGATGGCGGCATGACCGAGCGGAGCGAGGGCACCAGCCAGCCCAGTCGACGGGGTCATGGTGACGACGAGCGCAGCGAGGAGACGCCATGACCGAGCGGAGCGAGGGCAGTGTCGTGACCGAGCAGGAGATCGCCCGGTACGTGGACCAGGTCCGCGCGGCGTTGGGCGACCTCGCGCCGACGGTCCGCGACGAACTCCTCGAGGACCTTCCGGAACACCTCGCCGAGGTGGCCGCCGAGGGGGAGGGCTCGCTGGTCCAGCGGCTCGGCCCGCCCGAGATGTACGCGGTCGAACTGCGTACCGCCGCCGGGGTGGCCCCGCCGGTCACCGTCGTCAACCTCGACCAGCGGATCGCCAGTGCCGTCCGCAAGGGCCGCGACCGGCTGCGCGGACTGGACTCCCGGCTCGGCCCGCCGATCGGGTACGTGCGGCTCAGCGAGTTTCTCCTCCTGCTGCGCCCCGCCTGGTGGGTGCTCCGGGGCTACCTGGCCGCCATGCTGATCACCGTGATGCTGACGGGTAACTCGTTCGGCCTGCTGCCCCGGCTCGGCGGCAGCGGCCTGGCCGCGATCCTGCTGCTGGCCGTGACCGTCACCGCGTCGATCTGGCTCGGCCGGCGTACCGACCGGTTGGGTCGGCGCCCCAGGTGGATCGTGCACCTCGGCGCGGTGCTGCTGGTCTTCTTCGGCCTGGTCGGCTTCCTGGAGGCCGACAGCCGGGCCGTCGACGGGTACGAGAACACCTACTCGCCGGTCTACACCGACCAGTACTCCGGGGTGCAGGACGTCTACGTCTACGACAGCGAGGGCCGACTGCTGACGGACGTACGGCTGTTCGACCAGAACGGTCAACCGATCCGGCTCGGCGCCCCGTGGTGCGAAGAGGCGCAGCAGCAGTTGCAGCCCGGTCCGGACTATGTCGACCCGATGCGGCAGCCGTACCCGTACTGCCCGCAGGGTGCTCCGTTCCAGGTGCGCCCGACCGTTCCGCCGACCGATCCGTCCGCCGCACCGGCCGAGCCGACCGACAGCGCAGGGCCGACGCCCGGGGGAACGCCGTCGGCGC
>NZ_JADPUN010000400.1 GCF_015690345.1 Plantactinospora alkalitolerans
GGCAGCGGGCGGCGGGCAGCGGGCGGCGGTTCAGCGCACCGGCGGGCGGTCCCAGCCGGGCGGCAGCGTCGGCACGGTCCAGTCCGGGTCGGGTACGAGGTCACACCAGGTGCCGTCGAACGGGAACTCGCCGGCCTCGGCCAGCTTGATCACCCGCTCCCCCTCGGCCCGCACCGCCGAGGGATCCGGCACCCAGTAGTGCTCCGGAACGGCGAGCCGCTCGGCGAACTCGCCCTCGTCCTTCCACTCCCAGCTGTGGTCGGGCCGGACCACGACGTCGAGGTCCTGGTCCACCACGTCGACGCCGGCCAGCTCGCCGTCGTCCCAGCGGACACCGTGCTCCTCCAGGTTGACGTACCAGCTGGCGAACCGGTCGTCCGCGTCGCGGAAGAACCAGACCGAGTGGTTCGCCCCGGTCGGCAGGAACTTCAGCAGCGGCGGACC
The DNA here is from genome assembly GCF_015690345.1 of Plantactinospora alkalitolerans. Classification (GTDB taxonomy): domain Bacteria; phylum Actinomycetota; class Actinomycetes; order Mycobacteriales; family Micromonosporaceae; genus Plantactinospora; species Plantactinospora alkalitolerans. The sequence continues at coordinate 445 of NZ_JADPUN010000400.1, forward strand.
GTCCCAGGTCGCGACGTGCAGCCGGTACGCCGAGGTCACCCACTCGGTGAACGGCATGGCCCGCATGCCGCGGCCATCCTCGGTGACCTCACTGGCCACCGGTGTCCGCCGGGCGATCCAGAGCAGCAGGCCACGGTCGTCGTCGCTGACCACCCGGGCCGGGCGGACCCAGCCGATCCGCCCGCGCCGGACGTTGCGGTGCAGGACGACGCGACCCCGTGGAAAGCGCATCCGGGCGGTCAGTAGGAGCGGGCCAGGACGGCGGTCAGCTCCGGCTCGTCCTCCGAGTCCGGGACCGAGCCGTCGGCCCGGCGCAGGCAGCGCACCGTGACGGCCTGGGCGTTCGCCTTCGCCTCGCCCTCGACCCCGACCGCCGACCACGGCACCAGCGCCCAGCCCGCGCCGGCCGCCTCGATCGCCTCGTCCAGGGTGTCCACCGATGCGGTACGCGACTCGCGCAGCGCCAGCGCCTCGTCGTGCAGCGTCCGCTGGTCGGCCTCCAGCGCGGCGAGCACCGCCGACACCACGTCCGCCACCGGCACCGGGGTCTTCGAACCGCCGGTCCGGCGCACCAGCACCGCGTTACCGGCGGCAAGGTCGCGGGGACCGACCTCGACGCGTACCGGATAGCCCTTCAGCTCGGCGTCGACGGCCCGGCGGCCGAACGGGGTGTCGACCCGGTCGTCGAAGCCGACCCGGATCCCGGCGTCACGCAGCGCGTCGCGGAGCTTGGTGGCGGCCTCGGTCACCCCGTCGCCGGACTTGACCACCATCACGTACGCCTGGATCGGCGCGAGCCGGGGCGGCACCCGCAGTCCGTTGTCGTCACCGTGCGCCATGATCAGGCCGCCGAGCATCCGGGTGGAACTGCCCCAGGAGGTGGTCCAGGCGTGCTCGACGGCGCGCTCGGCCGAGGTGTACGTGATGTCGAAGGCGCGGGCGAAGTTCTGCCCCAACTCGTGCGAGGTGCCCATCTGCAGCGCCTTGCCGTCGCCCATCATCCCCTCGAGGGTGTACGTGTGGGTGGCACCGGCGAACCGCTCCCGGGCGGTCTTCAGGCCGACCAGCACCGGGATGCCGAGCACGTTGACCATGAAGTCCTCGTACACCTCGTGCAGGATCTTCCGGGCGTACGCCCGCGCGTCGGCCTCGTCGGCGTGCGCGGTGTGCCCCTCCTGCCACAGGAACTCGGTGGTCCGGAGGAAGACCCGGGGCCGCAGTTCCCAGCGCACCACGTTGGCCCACTGGTTGAGCAGCAGCGGCAGGTCCCGGTAGGAGTCGACCCACTTGGCCATGAACTCGCCGATCACCGTCTCACTGGTCGGCCGGACCACGATCGGTTCGGCGAGCTGCTTGCCGCCACCGTGGGTGACCACCGCCAGTTCGGGAGAGAACCCCTCCACGTGCTGCGCCTCCCGGCGCAGGTAGCTCTCCGGGATGAACAGCGGGAAGTACGCGTTCTCCGCGCCGGCCACCTTGATCCGGCCGTCCATCTCGGCCTGCATCCGTTCCCAGATGGCGTAGCCGGTCGGTCGGATGACCATGGTCCCCCGGACCGGCCCGTTGTCGGCGAGCTGCGCCTTGGCGATCAGGTCCTGGTACCAGCGGGGGAAATCCTCCGCACGGGGAGTGAGCACGCGTGCCATGAGGGCACATCCTAGGCGCCGATGCTGGCGCGGGACCGTGCGGGGCGGCCGGGGTCAGCGGACCACCCGGCCGCGCAGCACGATCCGGTCCGGTGCCTGGACCACCCGCAGGTCGGTCCGGGGGTCGGCGGCGTACACGACGAGGTCGGCGAGGCCGCCCTCGACCAGTCCGGGAAGGCCGAGCCAGTCCCGGGCCCGCCAGGAGGCCGCCGCCAGGACGTCCAGCCGGGACATCCCGGCCCGCTCGTGCAGCAGCAGCATCTCCCGGGCGGCCAGGCCGTGGTCGATACCGCCGCCCGCGTCGGTACCGACGTAGATCGGCACCCCGGCCTCGTACGCGGCCCGGACCACCGCCGGAAAGCCGTCGCGCAGCGCGAGCATGTGCTCGGCGTACCCGGGGAACCTGTCCCGGGCCCGGTCGGCGATCTCGCCGAAGGTGTCAATGTTGATCATTGTGGGCACCAGTGCCGTGCCGCGCCTCGCCATCTCGTCAACGAGGTCGACGCTCAGCCCGGTGCCGTGCTCCACCGAGTCCACCCCGGCCCGGACCATGATCTCGACCGCCGACTCGGAGAAGGTGTGCACGGCGGCCCGGACCCCGGCCGCGTGCGCGGCGTCCACCGCGGCGGCCATGGTGACCGGGTCCCAGGCCGGTGCGAGGTCGCCGACCCCCCGGTCGATCCAGTCACCGACCAGCTTGACCCAGCCGTTGCCCGCCCGGGCCTGCTCGGCCACCATCGCCGGTACGGCGTCCGCCTCCACCTCGACCCCGATGTCCCGCAGATACCGCCGGGGCGGCGCGATGTGCCGCCCGGCGCGGACCAGCCGGGGCAGTTCGGGCTCGTCCGCCAGTTCGGGATACGGGTACGGCGAGCCGGCGTCCCGGATCGCCAGTACTCCGGCGTCCCGGTCGATGGTGGCCAGCTCGCGGGCCTGGTCGAGCGACTCGATCGGCACCGCCCCCCGGGCGATCCCGATGTGGCAGTGTGCGTCCACCAGGCCGGGCAGCACGAAGCCTCCGTCGGCGACCGTGACCGCCCCGGCGACCGGTTCGTAGGTGACCCGGTCGCCGACCAACCACAGGTCGCGGACCTCGTCGTCCGGCAGCAGGACTCCTCGCACGTGCAGCGCCATGCGCACATTCCTACCGGATCATGGCTCCCGAAGCACGGCACCGGGCTCGTTCCGCGCGCTACGCCTCGCCGGGTTCCGGCGGTCACGCCTCACGCGGTCGGCTACTCACGCCTCGCGCCGTCGGCGGTTCAGGCCTCACGCCGTCGGCCGCTCACACCTCACGCCGTCGGCGGTTCAGGCCTCACGCCGTCGGCCGCTCACACCTCAGGCCGTCGGCGGTTCAGGCCTCACGCCGTCGACCGCTCACACCTCACGCCGTCGGCGGTTCAGGCCTCGCCGCGCCCGCGCAGGCCGGCCCAGCGGGCGGTGAGCGCCGGCAGGTCGACGGTCACCTTCCAGGGCCGCTCGGTGGTGAAGACGTCATCGGTGTGGACGGCCGGTTCGTACTCGCCGGCAGGCCCGAGCACCATCTCGGTGAGCGTCATGCGCTCGTGCAGCGGGTCGATGACCCAGTAGGTCGGCACGCCCGCATGAGCGTAGACACGGGCCTTGTCGTACATGTCGCGGAAGGTGGAGTCGGGCGAGATGACCTCGACGGCGAGGATGGCGTCCTCGACCGGGACGGGGCTGCGCGCGACGTGGTCGGGCCGCAGCGCCACCACGTCGGGCCGGGGCTCGTTGCGCCGGTTCACCCTCATCGAGAGGTCGATGCTCACCACATACTCGGGTGGGCAGTTGGCCTCCAACGCGAGGAGGACACGAACACAGAGGTCCTGGTGCAGGTGTGTGGGGGACGGCACGATCAACCTTCCGTTGATCAGTTCGTACGGAAGGTCCCTCGGCAACTCGCCGAGGTCGTCGACCGTCCACTCCTGCCGCTCCGGCAGCATCGGCGCCGCGGTCATGACCACTCCTTCCCCGGATTGCCGTCACCCTACGCAGTCAGGTTATCGCTGTCCGTCCCACGCACCCGGAGACGGACACCGTGTCCGTCGTCGCCGTCACTTCTCGTTTGGGCGCTTGGTGAGCTTGTTGAAGTCCAGCTTCGGCAGCTTGAACCCCGGTGGCAGGCCCTGGCCACCCGGCAGCGCCGACGGGTCCATCCCCGGCGGAAGCTGCGGCATGCCGGCCGGAAAACCGCCGGCCGGGCCGCCGCCGGCCCGGGGCCGACCGCCGCCCTTGGTCCCCTTGCGCTTGTTCTTCGGCGACTTGGTCGCCTTCCGCCGGCCGCCCGGCAGGCCCATCATGCCGCCCATCTGCTTCATCATCTTCTGCGCCTCGGTGAAGCGGTTGAGCAGCTGGTTGACGTCCATCACGGTCACCCCGGAGCCGGTGGCGATCCGGGCGCGCCGGGATCCGTTGATGATCTTCGGGTTGGTCCGCTCGCCCGGCGTCATCGAGCGGATGATCGCGGTGACCTTGTCGAAGTGACTGTCGTCGACCTCGGCCAACTGGTCCTTCATCTGCCCCATCCCGGGCATCATCGCCAGCACGTTGGCGATCGGACCCATCCGGCGGACCGCGATCAACTGGTCGAGGAAGTCCTCCAGGGTGAACTGCTCGCCGCCCATGAGCTTGGCGGTCATCTTTTCTTTCTGATCGGCGTCGAAGGCCTGCTCCGCCTGCTCGATCAGGGTCAACACGTCGCCCATGCCCAGGATCCGGCTGGCCATCCGGTCCGGGTGGAAGACGTCGAAGTCCGTCAGCTTCTCACCGGTGGACGCGAAGAGGATCGGCTGGCCGGTGACCTGGCGTACCGAGAGCGCGGCACCACCCCGGGCGTCGCCGTCGAGCTTGGACAGCACCACGCCGGTGATGCCGACGCCGTCCCGGAACGCCTCGGCGGTCCGTACCGCGTCCTGTCCGACCATCGCGTCGATGACGAAGATGACCTCGTCGGGGTCGACCGCGTCCCGGATGGCGGCGGCCTGCGCCATCATCTCGGCGTCGATGCCGAGCCGGCCGGCGGTGTCGACGATGACGATGTCCCGGGCGGCGCGGCGGGCGTGCTCGATCGACGCCTTGGCGACCTGGACCGGGTCACCGACACCGTTTCCGGGCTCCGGCGCGAAGACTTCCACCCCGGCCCGGCCGCCGAGCACCTGCAACTGGCCGACCGCGTTCGGACGCTGGAGGTCGGCGGCGACCAGGAGGGGCTGGTGACCCTGGCCCTTGAGCCAACCGGCCAGCTTTCCGGCCAGGGTCGTCTTACCGGAGCCCTGGAGGCCGGCGAGCATGATCACGGTGGGCGGCTGCTTGGCGAACTGCAACCGGCGGCCCTCGCCGCCGAGCACACCGACGAGTTCCTCGTGAACGATCTTGATGACCTGCTGGGCCGGGTTCAGCGCCTGCGACACCTCGGCGCCGCGCGCCCGCTCCTTGATACTGCCGATGAAACCCTTGACCACGGGCAGGGCGACATCGGCCTCCAGCAGCGCCAGCCGGATCTCCCGGGCGGTGGCGTCGATGTCGGCGTCGGTGAGCCGGCCCTTGCCACGCAGCTTCGTGAAGATCCCGGACAGGCGGTCACTCAAAGTATCAAACACGGCGCAGCATCCCGTTTGTCGTATTCACCCGAGCATGACGTGGCCGAACCACGGGTGCCCGGCCATGGCAAGGGTAGCCGCCCGCTCCATCCGGCGCCTCCGCGCCGCCGAGCCCGGGACCAAGTCGAGACGGCCGTACCGCTCCGCGCACCGCCGGCACACCGGTCGGCTCACAGCTCGACCAGGCCGGACTGGTAGGCGAAGACCACCAACTGGGCGCGGTCCCGGGCAGCCAACTTGATCATGGCTCGGCTGACATGGGTACGGGCGGTGGCCGGGCTGACCAGCAACTGGGCGGCGATCTCGGCATTGCTGAGTCCCTCGCCGACCAGACCGACGATCTGCCGCTCCCGCTCGGTCAGGGTGTCCAGTTGTGGATGCGGCCGGAGCACCCGGGACGGCCGGGTGGCGAACTCCCGGACCACCCGTCGGGTCACCGACGGAGACAACAGCGCCTCACCCCCGGCCACCAACCGGACCGCCCGGAGCAGCTCGACCGGCCGGGTGTCCTTGGTCAGAAAACCGCTGGCACCGTGCCGCAGCGCGTCGAAGACGTACTCGTCCAACTCGAACGTGGTCAGCACGACGACCCGGGTACCGGTCAGCTCCGGATCGGCGACGATCCGTCGGGTCGCCTCGATACCGTCGATCCCCGGCATCCGGACGTCCATCAGCACCACGTCGGGACGCTCGCGCCGGGCCAGCTCGACCGTGCCCAGCCCGTCCGCCGCCTCCCCGACCACCCGCAGGTCCGGCTCGCTCTCCAGCAGGGCCCGCAGGCCGAGCCGGACCAGGTCCTGGTCGTCCGCGATCAGCACCCTGATGGTCGGCGACGGCCCGGTCCCGTCTCCGGTCGTCGGGCCCCGCCCCGCCGGCCCCGCCCCGGCGCCGTCCCCGGTCATCCTCGGGGCTCCGCGGGCAGTCGGACGAAGACCCGGAACCCGCCACCGGGACGCGGTCCGACCTCCAGGGCGCCGCCGAGGGCGCCGACCCGTTCCCGCATCCCGGTCAGCCCGTGGCCCGCGCCCGGACCCGCCACCCC
>NZ_JADPUN010000368.1 GCF_015690345.1 Plantactinospora alkalitolerans
GTCGGGGGGCGGGAAACTGTCGTACGCCGGGGCTAGAGTTGCCGAGGCGCTTTTTTGCGCCGTTAAATCGGACAGAACATATCTTTTCTCCCCGGGAGTGCGCGGACAGTGGCCGACCGACTGATCATCCGTGGCGCGCGTGAGCACAACCTGCGCGACGTCAACCTTGACCTGCCACGCGACGCAATGATCGTCTTCACCGGGCTCTCCGGATCCGGTAAATCCAGCCTGGCCTTCGACACGATCTTCGCCGAGGGCCAGCGCCGGTACGTCGAGTCGTTGTCGTCGTACGCCCGGCAGTTCCTCGGCCAGATGGACAAGCCGGACGTCGACTTCATCGAGGGACTCAGTCCGGCGGTGTCGATCGACCAGAAGTCGACCTCCCGCAACCCGCGGTCCACGGTCGGCACGATCACCGAGGTCTACGACTACCTCCGGCTGCTCTTCGCCCGGGTGGGCGAGCCGCACTGCCCGATCTGCGGTGAGCGGATCTCCAAGCAGAGCCCACAGCAGATCGTCGACCGGGTGCTGGCGATGGAGGACGGCACCCGGTTCATGGTGCTCGCCCCGGTGATCCGCGGCCGCAAGGGGGAGTACGTCGACCTCTTCGCCGAACTGCAGTCCAAGGGCTACGCGCGGGCCCGGGTCGACGGCGTGGTGTACCCGCTGACCGAGCCGCCGAAGCTGAAGAAGCAGGAGAAGCACACCATCGAGGTGGTGGTCGACCGGCTCACCGTCAAGGCGAGCGCCAAGCAGCGGCTCACCGACTCGGTCGAGGCCACGCTCGGGCTCTCCGGCGGGCTGGTCCTGCTCGACTTCGTCGACCTGCCGGAGGACGACCCGCAGCGGGAACGGCGCTACTCCGAACATCTCGCCTGCCCCAACGACCACCCGCTGGCGATCGAGGACCTCGAACCCCGGGTCTTCTCCTTCAACGCCCCGTACGGTGCCTGCCCGGAGTGCACGGGGCTGGGCACCAAGAAGGAGGTCGACGCCGACCTGCTCGTGCCGGATCCGGAGCGCACCATCCGGGAGGGCGCGATCCAGCCGTGGTCCGGTGGGCAGACGCAGGAGTACTTCATGCGACTGTTGGAGGCGCTGGGCGAGGCCGAGCACTTCGACGTCGACACCCCGTGGCGGGCGCTGCCGTCCCGGGCGCAGAAGACCATCCTGCACGGCTCCGGCGACCAGGTCCACGTGCGTTACCGCAACAAGTACGGTCGCGAGCGCTCCTACTACACCGGCTTCGAGGGCGTGGTGCAGTGGATCGAGCGCCGGCACACCGACACCGAGTCGGACTGGTCCCGGGACAAGTACGAGGGTTACATGCGGGACGTCCCCTGCCCGGTCTGCCGGGGCAGCAGGCTCAAGCCGGAGGTGCTGGCGGTCACCCTGGGCGGGCGGAACATCGCCGAGGTCTGCGCGCTGTCGGTCGGTGAGTGCGCCGAACTGCTCGGCGCGATGACCCTGACCGACCGGCAGAAGATGATCGCGGAGCGGGTGCTCAAGGAGATCAACGCCCGGTTGCGGTTCCTGGTCGACGTCGGCCTGGACTACCTGTCGCTGGACCGGCCCGCGGGCACGCTCTCCGGTGGCGAGGCGCAGCGGATCCGGCTCGCCACCCAGATCGGTTCCGGCCTGGTCGGGGTGCTGTACGTGCTGGACGAGCCGTCGATCGGGCTGCACCAGCGGGACAACCACCGGCTGATCGAGACGCTGGTCCGGCTCAAGGGGCTGGGCAACACGCTGATCGTGGTGGAGCACGACGAGGACACCATCCGGACCGCGGACTGGATCGTCGACATCGGGCCGGGGGCGGGCGAGCACGGCGGGGCGATCGTGCACAGCGGCTCGGTACCCGACCTGCTGACCAACCCGGAGTCGGTGACCGGGGCGTACCTTTCGGGTCGCCGCTCGATCCCCACGCCGCAGGGACGCCGGCCGCAGACGCCGGGTCGGGAGCTGGTGGTGCAGGGGGCGCGGGAGCACAACCTACGCAACCTCACCGTGTCGTTCCCGCTCGGCCAGTTCATCGCGGTCACCGGGGTCAGCGGTTCGGGCAAGTCGACGCTGGTCAACGACATCCTCTACGCGGTGCTGGCCAACCAGATCAACGGTGCCCGGCTGGTGCCCGGCCGGCACACCCGGATCAGCGGCATCGAGCACGTCGACAAGGTGGTCGGGGTCGACCAGTCGCCGATCGGACGTACCCCGCGATCCAACCCGGCCACCTACACCGGGGTCTGGGACCACGTGCGCAAACTCTTCGCCGAGACGACCGAGGCGAAGGTACGCGGCTACGGGCCGGGCCGGTTCTCGTTCAACGTCAAGGGCGGCCGGTGCGAGGCGTGCAGCGGCGACGGCACGATCAAGATCGAGATGAACTTCCTGCCGGACGTCTACGTGCCGTGCGAGGTCTGCAAGGGTGCCCGCTACAACCGGGAGACGCTCGAGGTGCACTACAAGGGCCGGACGGTCTCCGACATCCTCGAGATGCCGATCGAGGAGGCGTCGGAGTTCTTCTCGGCGATCCCGGCCATCCACCGGCACCTGAAGACGCTGGTCGACGTCGGCCTGGGCTACGTCCGGCTCGGCCAGCCGGCGCCCACGCTCTCCGGCGGTGAGGCACAGCGGGTCAAGCTCGCCTCCGAGTTGCAGAAGCGGTCCACCGGACGCACGGTGTACGTGCTCGATGAGCCGACCACCGGCCTGCACTTCGAGGACATCCGCAAGCTGCTAGGGGTGTTGGACAGCCTGGTGGACAAGGGCAACACGGTGGTCGTCATCGAGCACAACCTCGACGTGATCAAGACCGCCGACTGGCTGATCGACATGGGCCCCGAGGGCGGACACCGGGGCGGCAGCGTCCTGGCCGCCGGCACTCCCGAGGAACTGGCCGACGTACCGGACAGCCACACGGGGCAGTTCCTGCGCCCGGTGCTGGGACTTCCCGGCCCGGCCCAGGGCGGCACCGAGGCCATCGGGCGGGCGACCAAGGCCAACGGCGGGGTCGCGAGGGCAGGTGGCGGGGCCGCGAAGGCGACCGGCGCTGCGAAGGCGACGGGTGCTGCGAAGGCGACGGGCGCTGCGAAGGCGACGGGTGCTGCGAAGGCGACGGGTGCTGCGAAGGCGACGGGTGCTGCGAAGGCGACGGGTGCTGCGAAGAGCGGAAAGACCGTGGCCACCAAGGCGACGCAGCCGAAGAGTGCGGCCCGGGTCCGGCGTACCGGATCGTCCTGAGGGTGCTCCAATTGAACCGGTTGGTGGATATCTCCGTGTCTTCGGTCGTGGCCGCGAACGACCAGGGATGCGGCGCCGAAAGAAAGGCTAGGTATGAGTGACGATCAGGCCGTAACCGGTCCGGGCACGCAGACCCGACGCACGCTGCTGGCTGGCGCGGGCGCGGTGGGCGCCTCCGTGGTGCTCGCCGCCTGCGGCACGGGCGACGACGACGCTCTCGACGGAGGCGCGGCCGGCACCCCCTCGGCGGGCGGTGCCCCGGCGACCGGCGGCTCGGCGAGCGCGCCGGCCGCGAACGGTGGAGGCAACGCGCTGGCCAAGAAGAGTGAGATCCCGGTCGGCGGCGGCAAGATCATCCAGGACCAGCAGATCGTCGTGACCCAACCCACCGAGGGCGAGTTCAAGGCCTTCAGCTCGATCTGCACCCACCAGAAGTGCCCGGTGACCAGCGTCGACGGGGGCACGATCAACTGCAGTTGCCACGGCAGCAAGTTCGCGGTCGCGGACGGCTCGGTCAAGACCGGTCCGGCGAGCAAGAAGCTGGAAGAGAAGAAGGTCAAGGTCGACGGCGACAACATCGTCCTGGCCTGAGCCGGGAACCGTCTGGCGCCGGCGGCCGTCTGCCGCCGCGCCAGGCGGTGGCGACCGATCTTGACAGGGGTACGGACTACGCTTGTCGACGTGCCCGACCCCGCTACCTACCGCCCGGCACCGGGCACGATTCCCGACGTACCCGGGGTGTACCGGTTCCGTGACCCGACCGGCCGGGTGATCTACGTCGGCAAGGCGAAGAGCCTGCGCAGTCGGCTCAACTCCTACTTCGGCGACGTCTGGAACCTGCACCAGCGCACCCAGCAGATGGTCACCACCGCGGCGAGCGTGGACTGGGTCACGGTCGGCACCGAGGTCGAGGCGCTACAGCTCGAGTACCTGTGGATCAAGCAGTACGACCCCCGGTTCAACGTCCGCTACCGCGACGACAAGTCCTACCCCTACCTCGCGGTCACCCTCGACGAGGAGTACCCCCGGCTACAGGTGATGCGGGGCGCCAAGCGCAAGGGGGTGCGCTACTTCGGGCCGTACTCGCACGCCTGGGCGATCCGCGAGACGCTGGACCTTCTGCTCCGGGTCTTTCCGGCCCGGACCTGCTCCTCCGGGGTGTTCAAGCGGCAGGGGCAGATCGGCCGCCCGTGCCTGCTCGGCGACATCGGCAAGTGTTCGGCCCCGTGCGTCGGCCGGGCCTCGGCGCAGGAGCACCGACAGATCGTCGACGAGTTCTGCGACTTCATGGGTGGCCGCACCGACCAGTTGGTCCGCCGGCTGGAACGCGAGATGGGCGAGGCCAGCGAGCAGTTGGAGTTCGAGAAGGCCGCCCGGCTGCGTGACGACGTCGGGGCGCTGCGCCGGGCGATGGAGAAGCAGACCGTGGTCTTCGGCGACGGCACCGACGCGGACGTGGTCGCGTTCGCCGAGGACCCGCTGGAGGCCGCGGTCCAGGTCTTCCACGTCCGCGACGGGCGGGTACGCGGCCAGCGGGGCTGGGTGGTGGAGAAGGTCGAGGACCTGACCACCGGAGATCTGGTGCACCACTTCTGCTCCCAGGTCTACGGCGGAGCCGAGGGGGAGGGCGACGTACCCCGGGAGATGCTGGTGCCGGCGCTGCCGGCGGACGCGGACGCGCTGGCCGAGTGGCTGTCGGCGCGTCGGGGCAGCCGGGTGACCCTGCGGGTGCCGCAGCGCGGGGACAAGAAGGCGTTGCTGGAGACGGTGGCCCGGAATGCCGGCGAGTCGCTGACCCGGCACAAGTTGCGCCGGGCCGGCGACCTGACCACGCGCAGCGAGGCGCTCGACGAGATCACCGAGGCGCTCGGCCTGCGGACCGCTCCGCTGCGGATCGAGTGCTACGACGTCTCCCAGATCCAGGGCACCGACGTGGTGGCCAGCATGGTCGTCTTCGAGGACGGGCTGGCCCGGAAGAGCGAATACCGGCGGTTCGCGGTACGCGGGGCCACCGACGACCTGTCGGCGCTCTCCGAGGTGCTGCGTCGGCGCTTCTCCCGTTACCTCCAGACCCGTGGCGAGACGGGTGAGCTGGGCGAGGAGATGGCCTCGGACCCGGACCGCCCCGGCATCGACCCGACCACCGGTCGACCCCGCAAGTTCGCCTATCCGCCCCAACTGGTGGTGGTGGACGGCGGGCAACCGCAGGTCGCGGCGGCAGCGGAGGTGCTGGCCGAGTTGGGCATCGACGACATCGCGCTCTGCGGGCTGGCCAAGCGGCTGGAGGAGGTGTGGCTGCCCGGCGACGAGTTCCCGGTCATCCTGCCCCGCACCTCGGAGGGGCTCTACCTGCTGCAACGGCTCCGGGACGAGGCACACCGGTTCGCCATCACCTTCCACCGGCAGCGCCGCTCCAAGCGGATGACGACGTCGGGACTGGACCAGGTCCCCGGGCTGGGCGAGATACGCCGCAAGGCGCTGCTGCGGCACTTCGGCTCGGTCAAGCGGCTCACTGCGGCCACGGTGGAGGAGATCGCCGAGGTGCCCGGTGTCGGTCGACGTACCGCCGAGGCGATCGTCGCGGCCCTGCATCCGGCGGAGGTGCCGGAAATCCGCTGACGTTCCGATGTGGTCGGCCGGCGACCCCTTCCGGTGCGGCCGGTCAGCGGGTGCACTCCAGCAGTACCCACGCCTCGTACCCGCCGGGCCAGGTGTAACTGTCGATCACCTCGCAGTCGGTGAAGCCGGCGTCCCGGGCCCTGCCCAGGGCCTGGCCGTACGCCCAGTCGTAGGCCAGTCCCATGCTGCTGTAGCCCTCACCACGGAACTGCCGGATCTCGGCGGCGCTCGCCGTCGCCCCGCCGCCGAACACGGCGACGGATGCGGTGAGTAGTGCTGAGGTGACAATACGGATAAACATCGGCCCAGGATAAGCGGGTGTCGATGTGATCGCATGTGGAAGCGCCGGCGCTGGTGGCCACCTGCCAGGGCTCTGGTCGCGGTGGAGGTCCTCACCGATCTCGTCCAGGACTGAGGGCTCTGGGGGAGTCTGGGGCGCTCTGCGTGCGAAGTCCGGATGTAATGCATGATCAACCCGATCCGGGGTCGGCCAGTGGAATGTTGGCGGGGGGTCGGTCGTTACATTGGGTGTACGACCGAGTACCACGGCCCGTGACCTGGGCCGGTCGGTGGCGGGCCGGGAATGATCCAGGGCCCTCGGTCGTTACATATTGTGTTCGGCGGAGTACCCCCCAGTACTGGTCGGGCAGTGTCCGGTCCCCGGGACGTGATCCTGGTGTGGGCCGACGAGTTCCATTGACATCCCACGTCCCCCTGTGGGGTGTTCATCCCCGAGTGGAAGGTAACCATCGTGAAGAACACGACTCTGTTCAGTCGATGGCTCCCGGCCATCGAGCAGACTTCGATCATTCG
>NZ_JADPUN010000369.1 GCF_015690345.1 Plantactinospora alkalitolerans
CCGGTGGATCGCGCCGTCCACGCCGCCCCCGCCGAGCAGTGACGAGTTGGCGGCGTTGACGATGACGTCCACCCGCTGCGCGGTGATGTCGCCCTGGACCAACTCGATTTCCATCATTCCCCGCCGGTGGATTCGGCTGCGGTGCCGGGTCGTGCCGTGCTGGCCGCTGCTACGCCGGCCTGGCCGGCGATCGGCTGGCCGGCGATCGGCTGGCCGGCGATCGGCTGGCCGGCGATCGGCTGGCCGGCGATCGGCTGGCCGAGTGTACGGCGGGCCAGTAGGGCGCCCCCGGCGACCGCGGCCGGCATGAGCAGCACCGCGCCGAGCGGGATCAGGAAGCAGAGGAAGACCGCGACACCGAAGCCCAGCGCGAGCGGGCGGTTCGCCCGCAGCACCCGGCGACGGTCCGGCAGCCGCAGGCCGCGCCGGTAGAACGGGACGCCGACCAGCTCCACCGCGAGAAACCAGCCGGCGACGAGCGCGGCGACGACCGGTACGACGAACTGACCGACGATCGGGATGAACCCGGCGACGAACAGCGGGATGCCGAACAGCACCGACCGGACGATCAGCCGTGCCGAGTCGACGAGGCTGCGCCGCAGCGAGCGCCACCAGGGCACCTCGATCTCGTCCGGCACCCCGCCGTACCGCGCCTCCACCCGCTCGGAGATCTTCTCGTAGAACGGGTCACCGATGAACAGAGTGATCGCGGTGAAGGTGAGCACCCCGAGGAGGCCGCCCAGGCCCAGGAAGGCGAGCCCGGCGACCAGCCGTACGCCGTCGCGGGTCGAGGCGGCCCAGTCGTCGGCGAACGGGGTGACCAGTTCCGCTAGGTCGGAGACGAAGTAGATCAGGGTGCCGAAGGCGGCGAGGTAGAGCGCGCCGGAGAGCAGGCCGGGGATGATGCCGAGCAGCACCAGGCGGGGATTCCGGGCGTAGATCCCGAGTCCTCGGAAGAGCAGCCCGACGCCGGTACCGAACCCGGACAGGAACGTACCGGCCCGGCCGCCGGCCGGCGCGTTGACCGTGGTGGTGTGCACGACCGGGAAGCCTATCGGGGAGTACGGCACCCGGCATGGCGGCAACGCGACATCCGACGGGCAGGATGGGGGAATGCGCGCCGCCCGGCTGATCTCCCTGGTCCTGCTGTTGCAGAACCGGGAGTCGATGACCGGCGCCGAACTGGCCCGCGAGCTGGAGGTGTCGGAGCGGACGATCTACCGGGACGTGTTGGCGCTCGGTGCCGCCGGCATCCCCGTGTACGCCGACCGGGGCCGGGCGGGCGGCTACCGGCTGCTCGGCGGGTACCGGACCCGGCTGACCGGGCTGAGCCGGGACGAGGCCGACGCGCTGTTCCTGTCCGGCCTGCCCGGCCCGGCCGGCGAGATGGGACTGGCCGAGGTCGCGGCGACCGCCCGGCTGAAGGTGCTCGCCGCACTGCCGAGCGGGCTACGGGACGCGTCGACCCGGGTGGAGCGGCGGTTCCATCTCGACGTACCGGGCTGGTTCCGGGAGGCGGACCCACCGGTCTGGTTGACCGAGCTGGCCCGGGCGGTGTGGCAGGACCGGACCGTGGGGCTGCGCTACCTCCGGCGGGACCGGGAGGTGAGCCGGACCGTCGAGCCGTACGGGCTGGTGCTCAAGGGTGGCGGGTGGTACCTGGTAGCCCGGGTCGGCACGAACCATCGCACCTACCGGGTCGACCGGATCGTCGGGGTCGAGGAAGCGGGCACCACGTTCAGCCGCGACGAATCGTTCGACCTGGCCGGCTACTGGGCCGACCAGGCCGAGCGGTTCGTCCGGCAGATCCTCGCCGACGTGATCACGGTACGGCTCAGCCCTGCCGGCCGGCGCGCCCTGCGGTACGTCGCCGAGGTGCCAGCCGTACGGGAGGCGGAGGCCGGCGCCGGGGAACCCGACGAGCAGGGCTGGGTGGTCGTCCGGCTGCCCGTCGAGTCGCCCGACGTCGCGTACGGCCAACTGCTCAGTCTCGGCCCCGAGGTGGAGGTGCTCGAACCAGCGCAGTTGCGAGCCCGCCTCGCGGCGGCGGCCCACCGCCTCGCCGAGCTGTACGGCCCACGGAGGCCGTGACGCCGACAGATCCGGGTCAGGTGATCCTGTTCATGGCAGCCTGGATCTGTAGCCAGGCGGGGTCACTCTCAGAGGTTTCGGTGACGGTTTCCAGATCGCCCGGCAGCCAGGTTCGGGTTCCGTCGGTGAGGTCGAGCTCGTCCATGTCGACGACCGAAGCCTCGCAGGTGCCGGCGAGGAACTCGGCCACCGCTTCCGTTGACGCCTCGACCCGGCCGCCCCGTCCGATCGACAGCATCCCAAGCGTGCCGTCCCGGCCGGCAACGACCAGTTCACCTGTGGCGGTGGCCGTCAGGGCGGTCACCGCCGACCCGGGCAGCACCTCGTGTTCGGTCGTCTGTTCCCCGTCGATCTCGAACTCGATGACGGTGCCCTCCGGCGTACCGATCCAGAGAACACCCGGAAGCGGCCCGAACGCGACGTTGTGATCCGACCAGGCGTTCGTTCCGTCCAGCCACTCCTGCGGGTACGGGTATCCCGGACTCGGCTCTCCGAGTGTCAGGCCGAGAACGCGGCGCAGTGAGGGAAACTCGAACACATCGACCGAGTTGTCGTAGGAGTTGCCCCGCACCGCGAAGTGCCGCCCGTCCGGGCTGAAGATCGGAGTCTGGTAGCCGTCGCAGTTGAGGACCAACGCCCGGCGCAACGGCCGCAGCACGGGCTCGGTGTCTCGGGAGAAGAGCATCAGCGTGGCACCCTGATCGCTCTGAAGGGTGGCCAGGAGGCCACCGCCCGGATACGTCGCGATTCCGGTGTCCCACTCTGGGCCCAGCGCCGTCGCGCCGGAGGCAAGGTCGAGTGTGATGGAGGACCCCGAGTCCTCCTCTCCCCCGGCCGGCGACAACCAGAGGGTCCGCCCGTCCGGACTGAACGCCACCTCGCGGTGGTATTCGGTCGGCGGAACGCCGTCGATCCTGAGGGTGTCGGCGCGGGTCCAGCAGGCCGTGTTGTCGCCGTCCGCCACCGCGAGCTGCGGCTCGTCCGGATGCCAGGCGGCGGAGGGTGTCCGGTTGAACCGCTCGTAGGCGGGGGTGTCATAGGCGGCCGCGTCGGCGCCGACAGCACCGATCTCCCGCAGCTGCCCGGTCGTGTACTCCCAGATCCGAATCGCCGGACGTTCGGTGTCCCAACCGGCGATCAACGGCAGCCTGGGATGGCAGAGCAGCCGCTCGACCGTGGCTTCGGAACGGATCTGCGCCAGGGTTTCCATCGGCACACCGTAGCGACGAAGGGGGCGCGGCGAGGGGCGCCCCGGCCAGGGCCACACCCCCGCCCTCGCATCACGTCGAGGTTCCGTACGAAGCCGACAACGTCTCGATCAACACTTACCGGTAGTCGGTCGCGTCGGCGGGCTTGCCGGTGGACTCCACCTCCATCATGTACCGCCAGGCGTCGGGCCGGCTGCCGTCGAGGTCGGTGAAGCCGTACACCTGGGCGAGTTGACCGCTGGAGAGTGACTGCCCCGACCAGCGGGCCCGGTCCGGGTCGGCGGCCAGCGCCGCCACCGCCCGCCCGACGTAGGCGGGGCTCTCCGAGATGACGAAGTGCGGCTGCTTCTCCACCGCGTCCTGCCAGTTCTCCTCGGTGACGCCGAACTCGTCGAGCATGAACTCGGAGCGCAGCCAGCCGGGAGTGACGACCACCGCCGTGCCGCCGTGCTCGCGCAGTTCGTGTGCCCAGACGAACGCGAGCCGGTTCACCGCTGTCTTGGCCAGGTCGTAGAAGGCCGAGAGCCGGTAGTTGGTCTCGTTGTACTCCCGGGTGCCGTCGCCGACCTCGACGACCAGGCCGCCCGGATTGCGGATCAGCAACGGCATCGCGAAGTGGCTGGTGATGATGTGGGTGTCGACGGCCAGCCGCAGGGTCCGGAAACCGTCGTCCAACGACTGCTCCCACACCGGTTTGTTCCAACCGATGAACGGGTCCGCGCCCCACACGTCGTTGACCAGTACGTCGAGCCGGCCCTGCTCCTGGTCGATCCGCTCGACGAGGGCGCGGACCTGCTCCGGCACCAGGTGGTCGACCTGCACCGCGATCCCGGTACCGCCGGCCGCGGTGACCAGTTCGGCGGTCTCCTCGATCGTCTCCGGCCGCTTCATCTCCGAGGGTTGTTTCCGGGTGCTGCGTCCGGTGGCGTACACGGTCGCGCCGGCAGCGCCGAGTTGGACGGCGATCTGTCGGCCGGCGCCCCGGGTCGCCCCGGCGACGAGCGCGATCTTTCCAGTCAGTGGTCCTGTCGTCATACCGGCGACTCTGTCAACGAATTCTGACAACCGACGTCCGGATTTACCCACCGATCCGGGGCGGACCCTCCAGGCTCCGGAGGTTCGCCGTCAGTTGACGAGCCGGACGCGTACCCGGCGGTTCGCCCGGCCCTTGCTCTCCACCTTGACCACCTGGACCTTGCCGATCTGGGCGGTCGAGGCGACGTGGGTTCCGCCGTCGGCCTGCACGTCGAGCCCCACGATGTCGACGATCCGGATCTCCTGCTCGTCGGCCGGGATCAGGTTGGACTGGGTACGGATGATGTCCGGCAGCGCCAGCGCCTCGTCCCGGGCCAGCACCTTGACCGCGACCGCCCGGTCGGCGGTCACCTCGGTGTTGACGAGTTCCTCGAGCCGGGTCTTGAAGTCGGACGGAACCTCCGGCAGGTTGAAGTCCATTCTGGCCTCGCCCGGTTCCATGTTGCCGCCGGTGACCAGGGCGCCGAAGTCCCGGAACACCACGCCGCACAGCACGTGCAGGCCGGAGTGGGTACGCATCAGCAGACTGCGGCGATCGTCCTCGACCGCGCCGGTGACCGCCGTGCCGACCGGTGGCAGCGGATCCCCGTCGGCCGGAATCAGGTAGAGGTCGTCGCCCTTGCGGGTGCCGACGATCCTGGTCTGTACGCCCTGCCAGAGCAGCACTCCGTGGTCCGGTGGCTGGCCGCCGCCGCCGGGGTAGAAGGCCGAGCGGTCCAGCACGATCCCCTGCTCCGGATCGGCGACGAGTACCGTGCACTCCCACTGCCGCAGGGTCGGGTCGGCGAGGTCGAGGCGGCTGGTCCGGCCGTGCTGAGAAACACCCATGGAGCAGCAGGCTACTCCGGCGCGCGCCCATACGGCGGTGGACCGGAGCCCCTGGCCGCAGGCCCTGATAGGTGCGGGACGTGGCGGGACCGGGCGGGACGGGCCGAGATCAGCGTCCGGGCGGAATCAGTTGAGGAAGGTGGAGATCCGCTCGCGCACGTCGGCGCGGTTCGACCAGAGCAGGCCCGGTTTGTCGTACACGTGCAGGGTCGCGGCCGGCAACGCGGCGGCGAGTTGCTCGGCAACCTCGACCGGATGCAGGTCGTCGCCGGCGCAGGCGATCACCAGTGCGGGGGCGGTGACGGCGGCGAGGTCCGCCCGCTGCCGGATCGCGACCTGGGTGGCCAGGCTGGCCAGCCCCGCGCCAAGGCCGTCCCGGGTCAACTGGTCGACCCGCTGCCGCAGGTACGCCCACCCCGCCGGGGTGTTCCGGACCGCCGGCGGCACCTCGACGGCGACCGCCTCGGCGACCGTGGCGGCGTCGCCGCTGCGGATCGCGGTGAGGAGTTCGGTGAGCCGACGCCGCGCCACGTCCGGCCGGGGCTCGTCGAGTACGGCGGGCAGCACGAACACCACCCGCTCGAAGCGCTCGGGACTCTCCCACAGCACCCGGCAGAGTGCCCCCGCGCCGAGGCTCACTCCGAGCGCCCGGGTGGCGCCGCCCAGGTCGGCGATGGCACGCAGGTCGCGGGCCAGGTCCGCGTAGCTCCATTCGCCGTCCGGCGCGTCGGAGCGGCCATGGCCACGGAACTGGAAGAAGATCTTTCGACCGGCGACCGCGCTGCCCAGCGGTCGGGTGGTGGAGATACCCGTACCGAGGCCGTGCGCGAACACCGTGGTCGCGTCGCCGTCGCCGGTTACCAACCGCTCCAGCCGGACACCGTGCGGGGTGGCGACCAGGTCGGTCTCCGGGTCTGGCAGCGCCGGCCGACCGCTCCGTGGAGCGGTCGGTCCGGGACCGTACGTCCGTGGCCCGCCGTCGGGCGGTGGTGGCCAGCGGAAATCTCTCACCAGAAGCCTTTGCCGTCGGTCAGGTCGCGCAGGCCGACCCGGACGTCGAGCAGATAGATCAGCGCGGCGGCGATTCCGATCAGGGCGAACAGGCTGATCGGCCCGCGCAGCAGCAGGGTCAGCACCAGGCACACGGCGAGGATGGCGATCCAGGCTCCCTTGGGGATCGTGCCGATCGCCGGGAACGCGTCCGAGCGCTGGGTTATGCAGTGCACGAGGGCGACGCCCTGGATCACGAGGGCGAAGACGATCAGCACCAGGTTGATGATGGAAACAACGTCGTCGAAGAAGAGCGGCGCGGCAGTGCCCATGGCGTGAAGCTTATGTCGGCCACCCCGGGTGTGTGCCACTTGCCGCACCCACCCGGGGTGGCCAGGCGCTTACTTGTCGGCTGCCGGGCGGGTGCGCTTGACGGCCGGACGGGTCGACTTGGCCGCGGGCCGACGCTTCGCGGCGGGGGTCGTGGCCGAGGCC
>NZ_JADPUN010000219.1 GCF_015690345.1 Plantactinospora alkalitolerans
GACAGCGGCCCGGCCCGCTGTCCGTACCACCGTCCCGGCCGGGGCCCAGCCGTCCGGCGCCGTCCCGACCGTCGTGGTAGCGGCGGTCCGGCGAACGGTGGTCGGTGCCGAACTGGCCGATGTCGCCGGCGTTGTTGACCCGTTCGTCGAAACCGCGTCGGTCCTGGTGCGGGGCGGTCGGCCGGTACGGCTCGGGGTAGGGCGCGGCGAACAGCGTCTCCTGGCCGTCCCGACTGGCCGGGATGAGGTTGGGCCGTCCGCCGTCGCCGGGGCGCCCCGGCGGTCGCGCCGAACCGGTGATCGGCTGCTGCGCGGAGCCGGCGAACGGGCCGGGCTCCCGGCCGCCCTGGTCGGACCCGGGATCGGGGTTGCGCTGGCCCTGTTCCCCATGCCCCGGACCACCGGGGTAGCGCGGCGGCTCGGGGCCGTACCCGCCGCTCGGGGCGGGGGCGCCGTATCCGCCGCTCTGCTCCTGGCCGCCGTATCCGCCGCTCTGGTCCGGGCCGCCGTAGCCGGTGGACGGGTCAGGGCCGTAGCCGCTGGAGGGCCCCGGACCGCCGTATCCGCCGGTCGGGTCGTTGCTGCCGGGATAGCCCGCTGCGGGGCCGACCGACTGGTACCCCGCGGGGGCGGCGCGCCCGGCGGAGTCGGTACCGGCGGGATAGCCGGTACCGGTCGGGCGGGTCTGAGCGTCGTCCGGAGGTCGTACCGTGACCGCCACCTGGACCGCCCGGCCCAGCCGGCGCGACAACGCCTCGGTGATCGCCGGCCGGAGCCGGGACTCGATCACGTCCCGGGTGAAGGCGTCCGGTACGGAGAGCAGTGCGGTGTCCTCGACGATCGCGCGCAGTCGGGTCAGCCGTAGGTAGGCGCGTTGCTGAGCCGAGACGATCTCGTCAGCCAGTTCCTCGGTCGTCGCCAACCACACCGCGGCAAGGTCGATCGTGTCGGCCACCGTCGCGCCACCCCCATCGCCTCTGCGTCTCCGGCCGCCGTTGCCGCCCAAGTCGACCGTTTCAGGCTTGCTATCGTGCGTGAACAGGCACGACGCGGCGCCCGGCAGTTGCCGACGCCGTCCACAAGTTATCCACAACCTGTGTATCGACTGATTGTTGTCGCCCGGCCGGGCGTCCGTGCCGTCGCCCCGGCTCCAAATGGCGCTGACGCGGGTTCATCTGTCGAACGATCGACGAGCTTGTCCGGTTTTGCCCGTCAGCGGCACCCCCACCACCTGACGCTGACGTGCAAACGCGCACGCTAACAGCGTTGTCCACACCCCATCAACCGTCGGCCCCGCCGACACCTTGGCAACATCAGCGAAAAACCCCGCTCGGTGGGCCAGCCTAGCTGCCCGGTTTCACCCGCTCTGCGGTGATGGGCCGGGTGGTCACGACCATCCGGACGAACCGGGCAGCGGCGTCGTGGTGGGATGCTTCGACCGGCTCACGATCCGGATTCCGGCCCGACCGGTTCGGCCCGGTGGCTCGGTCGGAAGCCGGGCGTCCGTTCTGTTTGACGCTCACTGCCGGCCTGCGTAGGCTCCAACGGTTGCTCTGTCGCCCTCTGCTAGGGTGATGAGAGACTGCCGACCGCAGCCCGTGCTGGGCAGCGAACGATGCCAGACGGCAATCGAACCCGGCCGCCCAGGCGGCCAACGCCAGACCATCACACGACCCCGATGCCACACGCCGGGGCGTACGACGACGGAGAGCCTGACGTGAGCAAGCGCACCTACCAGCCGAACACCCGCCGCCGCGCGAAGACCCACGGCTTCCGGCTGCGCATGCGCACCCGGGCAGGCCGCGCCATTCTCTCTGCCCGCCGTGGCAAGGGTCGTACCCGCCTGTCGGCCTGACGGCTGGCAAGGCCGGTCCGGGGATGTAGGTAGTCGTGCTGGCGGCCGCACAGCGACTGCGGCGCAGCAGTGACTTCGCCGCAGCGATCCGGGGTGGGCGACGAGCCAATCGTGGCGTCCTCGTGGTCCACCTCCATTCGACCGGCACACCGGACCCGTCCCGATCACCATTGACCAGAACAGCGTCGAAGCCGGCCCGAAGTGCCGACGCGGAGCAGGACTCCGCGCCGGTCCGGGCCGGCTTCGTCGTTTCCAAGGCCGTGGGCGGCGCCGTGATCCGCAACCGGGTCCGCCGCCGGCTCCGGCACCTCGTCCGGGACCGGCTGACCGGACTGCCCGCCGGCACCACCCTCGTGGTACGCGCGCTGCCCGCCGCCGCCGAAGCCTCGTACGCCCGGCTCGGAGCCGATCTCGACGCCGCCATCGCCGCGGCTCGGGCGCCGAGAAAATCCGCTCGGCGGTCCCGGTGACCAACCCGATCGACGAGTCGTCCGGGATGACACTCGGTGCCCGAGTGCTGGCGGGACCCATCGTCGCGTACCGTCGTTGGATAAGCCCGGCGCTGCCGGCCCGCTGTCGGTTCCATCCGTCGTGCAGCGCGTACGCCCTGGAGGCGGTCGCGGGACATGGCGCGCTTCGCGGAGCCTTCCTGGCGGTCCGGCGGTTGTTGCGCTGCCACCCCTTCCACCCCGGTGGATATGACCCGGTACCGGAGCCGGGCGGACGCCGCCATGCCGATGTGACTGGAGCCCCGAATTGAGTCTCGACTGGATCTACTGGGCGATCTCGTGGATCCTGCTGCTGTGGCACTCGGCCTGGGACGCCATCGGGGTGTCGACCGGTGCGTTCCTGGGTACGAACTGGTCCTGGATCCTGGCGATCATCTTCCTGGTGGTCACCCTTCGGGTGATCCTCTTCCCGATCTTCGTCAAGCAGATCAAGTCGCAGCGGGCGATGCAGGCGATCCAGCCCCAGCTGAAGGCATTGCAGGAGAAGCACAAGGGTGACCGGGAGACGCTCCAGAAAGAAATGATGGAGCTGTACCGGAAGGAGAAGGCGAACCCG
Source organism: Plantactinospora alkalitolerans (assembly GCF_015690345.1). GTDB lineage: Bacteria > Actinomycetota > Actinomycetes > Mycobacteriales > Micromonosporaceae > Plantactinospora > Plantactinospora alkalitolerans. Next base: position 2,921 of record NZ_JADPUN010000219.1, read on the forward strand.
CTGATGGGCTGCCTTCCGATCTTCCTCCAGGCTCCCGTCTTCATCGGCCTGTTCCACGTGCTGCGCCGGCTCGACCCGATCAACCAGGGCAAGACCAAGTACGGCTGGACCGTCGACCAGTTCGAGAGCGCCACCCACGCCCGGCTCTTCGACGTGCCGATCGCGGGCAAGTTCGGATCCAGCGCGGCGGAGCTGGCCCGGCTGAACGCCAGTGGCACCTCGGTCAAGATCCTGGCCGGCGTGCTGGTGGCGATCATGATCGCCACGACCTACCTGACCAGCCGCCAGATGATCCTCAAGACCGGTTGGGCCGAGGACCCGCAGCAGCGGATGATCCAGCGGCTGATGCTCTACGGCATCCCGGCCTCGCTGCTGGTCTCCGGTGCGATCTTCCCGATCGGTGTGGTCATCTACTGGGTCACGAACAACCTCTTCACCCTCGCTCAGCAGCAGTGGGTGCTCCGTAAGTACCCGCCGCCGCCCACCGCCGCCCGGCTGCCCAAGCCGGGCGAGTCGGCTCGGCGTACCACCGGACCTCGCCGGACCACCGATTCCCGCAACCCGGTGCAGCCGGCCAAGCCCGCCAAGCCGGCCGGTCGGTTCAGCCGGTCCAAGGCCAACGGCACGCAGCCCGAGAGCAAGCCGGTGGTGGACACCAAGGCGCTGGCCCCGAAGCCGGGCGCCAAGCCGGTCAACCCCAAGAAGGGGCGTCCGGCGAAGCGTCAGGGTTGACGCGACGGGCCGCCGGCAGCGCCAGTCGCGCCGGCGGCCCGGTAGGACTCTGGGCCGTGCTGCCACCAGCGCTGGCGCCGGCCCGAGGTCCATCGCTCCCCGCGCACAAACGGGCAGTGCTGCCCGCGACAGACGTGCCCGTGGCATTCGGCGATCTCCCGCCGGACCCGGGAAACCAGCGCCGACCGTACGGTCCGGCCGAGAGAGTACGGAGATGACACCGTGACCGACACCAGTATCCCGCGCGCTGACGAGCCCATCGGCGACACCGATCCTGTCGTGGCGGCAGGACCGGCCGCAGAGGCCGAGACCACCGAGGCCGTTTCGGTAGCCGGGGACAGCGCGGACGTCGACGAGGTCGCCGGCGGGCGCGGCGGTCCGGATCGCGAAGCCGATGAGGACGACGACGACGAGGACGAGGACGACGCGGACGACGAGGACGAGGACGAGGACGACGCGGATACCGGCGGCGACCGGGCGGCCGGTGACGTGGCCGCGAGCACCAACGGCGCGAAGCCGGCAGCGGCGACCAGCGACGTGGACCTGTTCCGGCAGAGCGAGATCGCCGCGGACTACGTCGAAGGACTGCTGGACATCCTCGACTACGACGGCGACATCGACGAACTGGTCTCGGCCGGCCGACCCGTCGTCGAGGTCGTGGGCGGCCGGTTGCAGGCGCTGGTGGGCCAGCGGGGCGCCACGCTCGAGGCGTTGCAGGAACTGACCCGGCTCGCCGTGTTCCGGCAGACGGGCTCGCCCAGCCGGCTCCTGCTCGATGTGGGTGGCTACCGGGCGACCCGGCGCAAGGAGCTGTCGGCGGTCGCCAAGAACGCGGTGGAGAAGGTCAAGCAGCACGGCGAGGCCGTCCGGCTGGAGCCGATGTCCGCCTTCGAGCGCAAGTGCGTCCACGACGTGGTCAACGCCATCGCGGGAGTGGAGAGCGAGTCGGAGGGCGTCGAGCCGAATCGCCGGATCGTCGTACGCCCGGTCGACTGAGCGAATCAATGACGGACCGTCCGATGTCCGGCCCGGGTGGCGAACTGCCGCCCGGGCCGTTTCCGGTATCCCCGACGGACGGCGGCGACGGTTCCGCCCCGGTCGCCGACGAGGGTGTCGTTCCGGCGGCACCGCTCCCCGCCGAACTGACCGTCCCGGCCCGTACGCTGTTCGGCGACCGGCTGCCGCTCGCGGAGGCGTACGCGGAACTTCTCGCCGGGGCGGGTGTGGTCCGTGGTCTGATCGGTCCCCGTGAGACACCGAGGATCTGGGACCGTCACCTGCTCAACTGTGCCGTGGTGGCGGAGCTGATTCCGTCCGGCGCCTCGGTGGTGGACGTCGGCTCGGGAGCGGGCCTGCCCGGCATCGTGCTCGCGATCGCCCGGCCCGACCTGACGATCGTGTTGGTCGAACCGCTGGCCCGACGCGCCGTGTTCCTGGCCGAGGTGGTCACGGCACTCGAACTCGGTGATTCGGTCACCGTGCTCCGGGCCCGGGCGGAGGAGATCCCCGCAGCCTGGCGCCGTACCGGCCGGAACTCGGAGCGGCGTACGGCGGCGGACCGTCGGTCGTCCGTTCCGTACCGGGCCGAGCCCGGATCACCGGCGCGTCCGGACCGCTCGGTCGCGCCGGAAAGTCTCCCGGTCGAGTTGTCCGAGCTTCCAGCCGAGCTGAGCGTGCCGGCGGAGATCGTGACGGCTCGGGCCGTCGCGCCACTTGATCGGCTGGCCGGTTGGTGTCTTCCGCTCACCGCACCGGGAGGACGACTTCTCGCGCTCAAGGGCGCCACCGCCGCCGACGAGGTGGCGAACACCGCCCCGGCGGTACGCCGGCTGGGTGGTGCGCAGCCGGTCGTCCGGCAGTGCGGGACGGGAATCCTCGAGCCGCCGACCACCGTGGTCGAGATTGTCCGCGAGCGGGTGGTCGGGGCGGCACGAGAGTCGACACCGCGCTCGGCAGCCGGACGCCGCGCCAAGCCCCGCCGTTAGCCTTTCCGACCTTCGGTCCCCAATGGATGATCGACTCGGCTGGATCGTGCCGGACACTCGGTTCATCCGCTGACTGGTCGAGCGTCGGTGGTTGTGATTGTCGGCACGCTGGCACCCCGTCCGCGCAGCCGATCGAACGGCTGGCGCGCGGGTCGCGAACGCGCGGGGCGTGGGCCGGGGGTCGGGATATGGCTGTTCGACCTGGCTTCGACGGCGTCTGGGAAGCGACGAGTGGACGGCCGGGCTTCCCGTGCCGGATGTGGTTTCCGGCGCCACGATGATTCACCCAGCGGACAGCCGTGGCTCATTCCGCCCAGCGGCCGTAGGCTGACCGCGCGTCGATAGTGTAGACCGGGCAGCGGGTGGCGTCTCAGGCCTTCGCTGCTTCTTGGCGGACCGCGCGCTACGCCCGAAGTCGCGGGCATGAGCGGTGATGGGGCTGACACCATCCGAAGCTGGCAGGGATGACACGGTGCATGACAACGGTAGGTATGACGATCCAGAGATGACGGACTCCGGGGGATACCACTCCGGTGACGCCGATGTTTCACGTGAAACCGACTACGAGGGCTGGTCGGCCAGCGGGCGCGTGCGGCCGCCGACCCGGACCGGCGAGCCGGCCGGGCATGATTCCGCGCCACCCGCCGGGTCGAGTCGGGGGACTGCCCGGGTCGCGCCGCCAGGACATGACCTGCCGGCGCAGCCGATCCGTCCGGCTCCGCATCCGGACGCGTCCTATCCGGCGGTCGCCTCTGCCTCCGTGCCGCCGCCGGAGCCGGCCCGGCGGACCGGACGTGCTCCGGAACCGCCCCGACCCCGGGAC
>NZ_JADPUN010000023.1 GCF_015690345.1 Plantactinospora alkalitolerans
CGGCGACCCTCGCGATCAACGACGCCACGCAGACGTTCCCACCCCAGATCGACCCCGAACGGCAGGCCATCATCGACGCCCTCACCCCGAGCGGACCTCAGGCACTAACGAAATGACCGAACTCGGGTTCGAGCGGCAACTCGCTGCCCAGGGCATCGAGCTGCTGCGACCGTCCCGCAAGCGGGAGAAGGCCCACTACGGCGAACCGATGCTCAAGAAGGTCCGCCAACTCATCGAGTCGGTCAACGACACCCTCAAAGGCCAACTCGACCTGGAAGAACACGGCGGACGGACCTTCGAGGGCGTCGCGGTCCGAGTCGCCCAACGCCTGCTGGCCATGGCCGCCGCGATCTGGCACAACAACAAGACCGGCGCACCCGTCACCCGGTCACTGATCGCCTACGACCACTGATCCATTCGGAACTACTCGTCTAGAAAAGAGCAAGCTTCGAAAGCTTTGATTCCGTGCCCCGCTGATGAGGATTCTGGCCCCAAACGGAACATCAAGCGGCGGTAGCGCGTGCGGCGGCGTACACGTCAGGCGGGAGGGGATGGGTAAGTTGCCAGATGACCCGCATTGGACGGTCGTTGGTGTGTGACCTGTACGTCATGGGGCCGGCGTACAGGTAGGGCGGGGCACCCAGGTCGCCGTCGCGTACCTTGGTTTCTCGGACGAAGAGGTGCACGGTCGACCCGAGGTCGCCATGGTGGATGTAGCGCTGCCCGGTCGGTGACCCGGTTGAGGTAGTGCTCTGGGACTCCCATTGGAATAGTTCCTCGGTGATAGCTCGGTCGGCGTACATCGTGGTGGGCGAGTAGTGGAGCTCGGATTTGATCAGGGTGACGAAGAACAGGTCCGCCCGCTCGCTCGGGACCCACTTCACACCCTCCCGGAGCTGGGTCGGGTTGGGCACACCGAAGCTGGCGCAGGCCTCGTCTCGGCTGTAGTGGGCGTGGGGCCGTAGCGGTACGGTTGCCGACACCGGTCCGAGGGTGATGCGGTGGATCCGTCCCCGGAGTACCTCTGCGAGTTGGGCGATCTCCTCACAGCGGTCCGGATGTTTCCACAGCCGGCGTAGTCCTTCGTCCGTCCGGTCGAGGGGAATCTTGTTGCCCCAAAGCGCGATGTGAAGCAGGTCGGCGAGCCGGTCGGTGCCTGAGCGTCCACCAGCGGCGACTTCCTGGAGCAGCTCAAGTCGGTCTGGGTCGTCCAGGTGCAGCATGCGACCGATGGCGGCCCCGAGCGTGACGTCATCCGGACCGGGAAGCGTGCGGCCTAGACCGGCACGGCGCCGCAGCCCGGCCCAGCCGCCCATAGACTTGCGACGGTAGACATCCTCCACCTCCAAGCCAGTCTCTCGAAGGAAGTCGGCGAGTGTCACATCCCCGAGTTCGCGCAGTTCGGCGGTGAGGGTCGCTGTCGAGTTGGGCAACGCCGACTTTAGGTTGGCCAGCACGACGTCCTTAGCCACGCGGTCAAGCTCGATGTGACAGCCGCTGGGCAGGTAGGGAAAGTCGTACTCGATGGCGTTGCTCAGGGCTCGGCGGCTGACCCCGGTCAGCGCCCGCCAGCGGAGATCAAAGCGGAAGTTGGCGTGCTGCCCGCCGATGAAGTCGAGGACGGTGAGGCAGGCTTTGCCGTAGTCGAGCCGAAGGCCACGGCCGAGTTGCTGAAGGAAGATCGTTGCGCTCTCGGTGGGACGCAGCAGCAGGATCGTGTCGACCATCGGTAGGTCGACGCCCTCATTGAACAGGTCAACGGTGAAAAGCACTCGCAGTTCGCCGCGCCGAAATTGGTCGAGTAAGCGTCTGCGGTCCGCAGGATCGACTCGTGACGTCACCGCTGCGGACGGCACCCCCGATCCAGCAAAGCGCTCGGCCATGAACTCGGCGTGGGCGACACTGACGCAGAACCCCAGCGCGCGCATATTAGCTACGTCGACCTTGTCGCGTATCGCCTGGAGGATCTTCGAAACGCGTGCGTCATTGCCGGTATAGAGATTGCTCAGCTCACTCAGGTCGTAGCCCTGCCCGCGCCGCCAGCGCAGCGTCGCCAGATCCACGTCATCATGTAGCCCGAAGTACTGAAATGGCGCAAGGAGCTGTCGTTCCAGTGCCTCCCAGAGGTGGAGCTCGACCGCCGTACGTCCGCCGAACCACCGGCGAACGTCACCGCCATCGGCTCGGTCAGGAGTGGCGGTTAGCCCGAGGAGTTCGCGTGGCTGTAGTCGCTCCAGGAGCCGGGCATAGGTCCGCGCTTCGGCGTGGTGAAACTCGTCCACGATCACCATGTCGAACCGCTCCGGCGGTAGATCCTCGTCGGCAAGCCGGTGCAGGGACTGAACGGAGGCGAAGACGTGGCGCCACTCTTGCGGCTTTTCTCCACTGACCAGGACCTCGCCGAAACTGCCGTCGCGAAGGACCTGCCGGAAGACCGAGCGGCTTTGCCGAAGGATCTGTTCCTGGTGCGCAACGAAGAGCAGCGAGTTGACGCTGCGATCCCGCCGAAGGTCGCGGTAGTCCAGGGCAGCGACGACGGTCTTGCCGGTGCCGGTCGCCATGACGATCAGGTTGCGGTGCCGACCATGGACCAGACGCTCGGCCGCGAGATCGGCGAGGATACCCCGCTGATAGCCGTACGGGTGAACGTCGATATTAGCGATTTCGACGTCGGGGCTGTCGCTGTCGACCAACCGCTGGCCACGCGGCTGGTGGTGCCGGCGCTCGCTGCGCAGCGCTTGCCGGAGCCGACCTCCGTTCTTGGCGGGGACGTACGTCTCAAACGCGGGGTCGTTCCAGTAGTCGGTGAACGTCGCGTCAAAGGTGTCGATGACGTGCGGCTGCTCCAGGCTGGATACCCGGATGTTCCACTCCAGGCCATCAACCAGGGCAGCACGGGAGAGGTTCGACGAGCCGACGTACGCGGTCGCCACGCCGTTGTCGCGTCGGAAGAGCCAGGCTTTGGCGTGTAGCCGCGTGGTCTTTGTTTCGTACGAGATCTTGATGTCGGCGCCCAACTCGGCTAGCCGGTCCACTGCGCGCTGATCAGTTGCCCCGAGGTAGGACGTGGTGATGACGCGGATCCGGCCGCCTCGGGCCGTTAGCTCTCGGATCGGCCGCTCCAGCATGCGCACGCCGTGCCAGGTGATGAAGGCGCAGAGAAGATCGACTTGATCTGCGGAGGCCATCTCGTAACCGACTTCGTGGCCGATGCGCGGTTGGTGCCGGCCATTGACCAGTAGGGCGCCAGTGGACAACGGCGTGCTGGGACGAGCCGGGAAGTGTGTTCTGGCCGGTGGCGTAGGGGGATGAGCGATGGCGGTGAGGAGTTGCCGGTGGGCCTCCGTCACCTGGTCGTCATCGCCCGCTGCTCGTGGCTCGATAGCAGCAATGCCTTCGGCAATCCTGTTGGCTATCTCGATTTGCCGGTTCAGCCGCTGGGGGTCATGGCTGCCACCGACCGCGTTCAGTGCGCGTAGGGCCAGGCCGGCGATGTGTCGGGCGAGCACCTTGTCGGCGTCGGCCGGGTCGAGATCGTCTCTCTGGACCAAGGTGGGATCCACCTGCTGGAGCTTGCTCGCGAGCTCGTTGGTAATGAGGTGTTCGTAGATGCCGCGCGCCAGCTCTGTCACCTCGACGAGGTTAGACCCCTCAGACAAAGATCCGGATCAAGATGAAGTCTGGATGCCAGTCGTTCGTTCAGTCGAAGGGTTAGCGGCGGCAGTTGAAGCGTCGCCGTGGGCTCGGCGCTGTAGGCGTGACATCTCGGCTGACAGCCGACGCCATTGGAAGTCCTCGCCTGGCGCTACCGGCCGCAGTGCCTCGGCCGGGGTGAACACCACTCCGGCATCTCTGAGTACCTGCACGTGGCGCTCATACGCGGGATGCGTGATGAGTGCTTTCTTGGCGTACGGGGAGACGAGGATGGGCAGCCGTAGTCCGAGTAGTTCGTTGAGGACCCCGAGGGCAAAGTTGTCGCTGATGCCGAGCGCCCACTTGTTGATCGTGTTGAACGTCGCGGGTGCGACCAGGACCGCGCTTGCGTCTGGAAGCGCGCCGGGCTCACCTGGCCTTCGCCAGTCCGAGCGCACCGGATAGCCGGTCTGCTCGGCCAGGACGCTTGCGTCGACCCAGGTCGCCGCCGTCGGGGTGGTGATCACGCAGACGGTCCAGCCGTCCGCCATCAGCAGTGTGGCGAGTTCGTCGACCTGGAGGGCCGGCGGAGCGGCGCAGACCACGAGGTATAGGACGGGTTGCCGTTCCATCACATCGACAGTCTCGCGTACGCCATCGAGCGGAGCGTTGTGTTCAGGTTGTCGTCGCGCTGCTCCGGCGTGGCGCATGGCGACCCATCGCCGCGCCATGCATGGCAGTCGCTGCGGCACTGGTAGTAGACGGTCGACGGGCGTACCGTCGGGGTACACGATGTACCCAACGCGGTGAGGTGTGCCATGACGGACCAGACCGAGCCCACACCTGGCAAGCGGGTCGAGCGACTTCGCCGCGCGGCAGGACTGTCCCGGGAGCGGCTTGCCGGACTCGCTGGACTGTCCCCGACCACCGTGAAGTTCATCGAGAACGGCAAGCGGTCCCTGACCCTACGGGCCGCCCAGCAGATCGCCCCACATCTTGGAGTCCGCGACCTCGGTGACCTGTTCGGGCCGACGGTCACACTGTCGCTCGACAGCAGGCCTGCCCACCCGAGTGTTGAGGACGTTCGTAGGGCCCTGACTGCCTGGCACGTCAACATCGGCGGCGAGCCGGCGTCGCCGGAATACCTGCGCGGTGCGATCGACGCGGCGTGGCAGACCTGGCATACGTCCAGGCACCAACGGTCGGAAGCGGGGACGATCCTGCCCGGCCTGCTCGATGCCACCCAGCGGGCAGCTCGGCTGCACACCGGCGCCGACCGACGACAGGCGCTCGCGATGCTCGCGCAGTCGTACCACCTCGCTCAGGCGTACCTGGCCTGGCATGGAGACCGGGAGCTGTGTTGGCTGACCGTTGACCGAGGGATGGCAGCAGCCTTGGATGCGGACGATCCGATCGCCGTCGCCCAGGCGATCTGGTATGCCGCCCACCTACTCCGGTCCGTCGGCCGTGGTGATGAGGCGCTGGAGCGTCTCCACGAGGCGAAGGCGCTGATCGAGCCACGGGTTGCGGACGGTCCGGTCGAGTATGCGGAGATGCTGGCAGACCTGCACCTATGTGCCGCCCTGACCCGGGCACGCACAGGCGACCAGAGTGCCTGGTCGGAGTGGGACACCGCCAGGGATGTAGTGCACCGAGCGTTGCCGCCGGGTTTCGTCGGCCTGCGTACCCGGGTGTCCCGCCCACTGGTCGAGGTGTACGCGGTGATGTGTGCGGTTGACCTCGGGGACCCCGAAGAGGCACAACGCCGCGCCCACTCGCTCGACCCAGCGTCGATCCCCTCAACCGAGCGCCGTGGTCGGCACTACGTGGAGCTTGCCCGCAGCGCCGACCTGGAAGGGGCACGGGAAGCCACGCTGCATCTGTTGCACAAGGCGGACGCGACCTCGCCGGAGACGGTGCGATACAACCCGGCGGCCCGGGACATCCTCAATCGGCTTGCGACCGAAGCCCCGGCGTCGATCCGGGCTGAGGCAATCGAGCTGGCCCAACGCGCAGGCGTGACGCCGTAGGGGGACACCCTGTAACCGGGTACGTCCTGTACCCCATCACCCACTTGTGCCGCACCTACGGTAACCGCACGGTCGCGGCGAGGATGTCGCATCGGCGATGCTCCTGAGTGGAGCCATGCTGTTCATTCCGCCGTGACCGCCGTACCCGGACGCGGTGACACGACCTCCGTCAGCACCTGTCATGGCCGCGCATCGCGTTCGCTCTGGCCGGGATCGGTGCCGTTCCCCCGTGCACCGATCCCGGCCCTCCAGACCGGGGTGTGGCGGTCGACGCAGGTCGGGCTCGGCCGCCACGCCCCTTCCAAGCAGTGGGAAGCGGCCAGGGGTCGGTACGGGCGCGCTACTACCAGCCGCCCCGGCCCAGCGCCGCTTCACTACACGCGGACGGCAGGGGAGGGTCATGGATCGGATTGACGAGGTGTTGGGTGAGGTGCCGTTGCCGCCGTACGTGACGGCGGAGGATGTGGACTTCGCGGTACGGGCGATCACGGTCCACGCCCCCGAGCAGAGGCCGGGCGGGCTGCGGTGTCGCAACGACCAGGCGCCGCATCCGTGTCGGCTGCACCGCTGGGGTCAGCGGGTGCTCGCCGAACGCGGCCTGTCCGAGGCCCAGATCAGTGCAATGGTCGCGCACTACGGGGCATCGGCGGTACGGCGATGATCTACCGGTCCGGTGACCGTCTCGGCGCGCATGTCGTCCGCGCCGCGACCTTCGTAATGCGGCGGTGGCGCGGCGGCCTCGACCCGGATGAGGTGTACGCCTACCTGCGC
>NZ_JADPUN010000180.1 GCF_015690345.1 Plantactinospora alkalitolerans
CCTCCCGCTCAGGGGATAGGCTTTGGGAGCGGTGTTAAGAGGGGACCCCTTCTATACAAAAAGCGATAAGCGGGGGCCCTTCCTTTCACCCGTACACCCCCCGCCCGGCCTGGGCGCGGGGTAGTTTCCGTGTGTCCACCCAGAGGTTGTGATCATGACCGTGCTCGCCGGTCTGCTGACCGCCGCGCTTCGAGACCCCGCGCTGGCCCGGGCCCGGACGTTGGCCCGTGGCGGTGGTGCGGAGGCGGACGGGCTCGAGCTCACCGCCCCGCCGGCGCTGCGGCCGTTCATGGTCGCCGCCGTGGCGGCCGGTGAGGGCCAGGGCGGCGCGGGGCGGCCGGTGCTCGCCGTGACCGCCACCACGCGGGAGGCCGACGACCTTGCCTCGGCGTTGGGCAGCCTGCTGCCGCCGGGGCAGGTGGTGGTCTATCCGGCCTGGGAGACGCTGCCGCACGAGCGGCTCTCGCCCCGGTCGGACACCGTCGGGCGGCGGCTCGGGGTGCTGCGCAGGCTGGCCCATCCGGAGTTGGCCGAGCACGACGGGCCGGTCCGGGTGGTCGTCGCACCGGTCCGGTCGGTGTTGCAGCCGCAGCTCAAGGGGCTGGGTGACCTGGAACCGGTCCGGCTCGCCGTCGGTGCCGAGGCCGGCCTAGAGGAGACCTCGCGCCGGTTGACCGACCTCGCGTACGCCCGGGTCGACCTGGTCACCAAGCGCGGGGAGTACGCCGTCCGGGGTGGCATTCTCGACGTCTTCCCGCCCACCGACGAGCATCCGTCCCGGGTCGAGTTCTGGGGCGACGAGGTGGAGGAGATCCGTACCTTCGCCGTCGCCGACCAGCGGACCATCGAGGCGGTTCCGGCACTCTGGGCACCGCCCTGCCGGGAACTCCTGCTCACCGACCCGGTACGCCAGCGGGCCGCCGAACTGGCGGCGGAGCACCCGGAACTGGCCGAGATCCTGGACAAGCTGGCCGAGGGTATCCCGGTCGAGGGGATGGAGTCGCTCGCTCCGGCGCTGATCGGCGACGACTCCCTCGAACTGCTGCTGGACTGCATGCCGACCGGCACCCACGTACTGCTCTGCGACCCGGAGCGGATCCGGACCCGGGCGCACGACCTGGTGCGTACCTCGGCGGAGTTCCTGGAGGCGAGCTGGGCTGCGGCGGCCGTCGGTGGCCAGGCCCCGGTCGACGTCGGCGCCGCCGCCTTCAAGACGCTGGCGGAGGTACGCAAGGCCGCCACCGGCCTCGGCCAGCCCTGGTGGTCGGTGTCCCCGTTCGGTCTGGTCGAGTCCGCCGGGCCGGCCGACGTGCAGCCGTGGGAGGTCGAGCCGGAGTCGGTGGTCTCGGTCACGCCGGACGCGGGCGAATCGGTGGCGCTGGCCGCCCAGCCGGTCCCGCTCTACCACGGCGAGACCGACCGGGTGGTCGACGACCTTCGACGCTGGGTCGGCGAGGGCTGGGGGGTGGCGCTGGTCTTCGAGGGGCACGGGCCGGCGCAGCGCGCGGTCGAGGTGCTCCGGGACGCCGGGCTCGGTGCCGCGCTGACCGAGACGATTCCGGCGCCGCCGGGTCCCGGGGAGCTGGTCGTCGCCTGCGGGTCGCTCAACCACGGCTTCCTCGACGCCGCGTCCCGGTTCGCGGTCGTCACCGGCAACGACATCACCGGCGGCCGGGGCTCGTCGACCCGCGACATGCGCAAGATGCCGAGCCGGCGGCGCAACACCATCGACCCGCTGGAGCTGCGGGCCGGCGACTACGTCGTGCACGAGCAGCACGGCATCGGCCGGTACGTCGAGCTGGTACAGCGCACGGTGAACGGCGCCGAGCGGGAGTACCTGGTCATCGAGTACGCCGCGAGCAAGCGCGGGCAGCCCGGCGACCGGCTCTTCGTTCCCACCGACCAGCTCGACCAGCTCTCCCGGTACGTCGGTGGCGAGGCGCCCACGCTGCACAAGATGGGCGGCGCGGAGTGGCAGAAGGCCAAGGCGCGGGCCCGGAAGGCAGTCAAGGAGATCGCCGCCCAGCTCGTCCAGCTCTACGCCGCCCGAAAGGCGTCCAAGGGGTACGCGTTCGCCCCGGACACCCCGTGGCAGCGGGAACTGGAGGACGCCTTCCCGTACACCGAGACGCCGGACCAGCTCGCCGCGATCGAGGAGGTCAAGCGGGACATGGAGCAGTCGATCCCGATGGACCGGCTGATCTGCGGCGACGTCGGGTACGGCAAGACCGAGATCGCGGTCCGGGCCGCGTTCAAGGCGGTGCAGGACGGCAAGCAGGTGGCCATCCTGGTGCCGACCACCCTGCTGGCCCAGCAGCACTACAACACCTTCGCCGAGCGGATGGGGCAGTTCCCGGTGCAGATCCGGCAGCTCTCCCGGTTCCAGACGCCGAAGGAGGCCGAGCTGACCCTGGAGGCGGCCGCCGACGGCAGCGCGGACATCGTGATCGGCACCCACCGGCTGCTCCAGGCGGCCACCCGGTTCAAGCAGCTCGGCATGGTGGTGGTCGACGAGGAGCAGCGGTTCGGGGTCGAGCACAAGGAGCACCTCAAGACCCTGCGTACCGCCGTCGACGTGTTGACCATGTCGGCGACGCCGATCCCCCGGACCCTGGAGATGGCGATCACCGGCATCCGGGAGATGTCGACGATCGCCACCCCGCCGGAGGAACGGCACCCGGTGCTGACCTTCGTCGGCGGGTACGACGACCGGCAGGTCGCCGCCTCGATCCACCGTGAGCTGCTCCGCGACGGCCAGGTCTTCTACCTGCACAACCGGGTCGAGTCGATCGACCGGGCGGCCCGTCGGATCCGGGAGCTGGTGCCGGAGGCCCGGGTCGCCGTCGCGCACGGCCAGATGGGCGAGGACGCCCTGGAGAAGGTCATGGTCGGCTTCTGGGAGAAGGAGTACGACGTCCTGGTCTGCACCACGATCGTGGAGTCCGGCATCGACATCCCGAACGCCAACACGCTGATCGTGGAGCGGGCCGACCTGCTCGGGTTGGCCCAGTTGCACCAGATCCGGGGCCGGGTCGGCCGGGGCCGGGAGCGGGCGTACGCGTACTTCCTCTATCCGCCCGAGAAGCCGCTGACCGAGCACGCGCACGAGCGGCTGGCCACCATCGCCCAGCACACCGAGCTGGGCGCCGGAATGTACGTGGCGATGAAGGACCTGGAGATCCGGGGCGCCGGCAACCTGCTCGGCGGCGAGCAGTCCGGACACATCGAGGGGGTCGGCTTCGACCTCTACGTCCGGATGGTCGGCGAGGCGGTGCAGACCTTCAAGGGGGAGGCACCGGAGGAGGAGGTCGACATCAAGGTCGACCTGCCGATCGACGCGCACCTGCCGCACGACTACATCGGGGTGGAGCGGCTGCGGCTGGAGATGTACCGCAAGCTCGCCGAGGCCCGGGACGCCGCCCGACTGACCGAGGTCGTCGCCGAGATGACCGACCGGTACGGCGAGCCGCCGGAGCAGGTCGCGAACCTGGTCGCGGTGGCCCGGTTCCGGCTGCTCGCCCGGGCGTACGGGCTCACCGACGTCTCCGTCCAGGGCCGGCATGTCCGGTTCGGTCCGCTGCCGCTGCCGGACTCGAAGCAGCTCCGTCTGAAGCGGTACCACCCGGACGCGGTCTACAAGGCGGCGACCGACCAGGTCAGCGTGCCCCGCCCGACGACCCGCCGGATCGGCGGCGATCCGCTGCGGGACCAGGCCCTGCTGGACTGGTGCGCCCAGCTCCTCCGGGACGTGCTGGGTGACCCCGTGCCGTCGGTGGCCGCGGGTGCGTGAGAGAGTGTCGAGCATGCAGCGTGCCCGTCGTCTGGCTTCGATCGCGGTGATTGCCGTGCTCGGCACCACCGTCCTCTCCGCCTGCCGGTCCGACTCCACGATCGCCGCGTACGTCGGTGATCGGAAGATCACCGAGGACGAGGTGACCAAGGTCCTCGACGACGCCCGGAGCAAGGTTCCGCCGGGCGGTCACGTGCCGAGCGCGGACCCGAGCACTCCGCCGGACCCCAACACTCCGCCGGGCGAGGCCGAGGTGAAGGCGCCGACCCGGTCCGAGGTCGTCCGCGCGCTGGTGATGCGGGAGGTCTGCAAGCGGTTCTCCGCCGGCAAGAGCTTCAGCTCGCCGGAGCGCCCGCCGCTCGACGAGTGGGCCAAGCAGCAGGGCCTGCCGCCGGGGTCCCGGTACGCCGAGGAGTCGCTCGATCTGGCGCTCTGCGTCGCGGGCGTACCGCAGGGCGAGGCGGAGCCGACCAAGGAGGAGTTGCAGTCCCTGGTGGCCCTGGGCCGGAAGACCGGTGCGGTGCCGCCCGACGCGAAGGACGACGAGGCCGGGAAGCAGCTCGACCAGCCGCAGTTGCGTGGCGGTCTGGCCCTGCGCAACACGCTGACCCAGGCGGTTGCCGACCAGAAGGTCACGATCAACCCGCGGTACCGCCCGCTCGAGTACCCGGTGCTCTTCCTGAGCGGCACCCCGGCGGTGAGTGTCACGGTCGGTCAGGATGGCCCGGACACGGTCATCGACGCGCGCTGAGCGACGGGGTGGACGCCCGGGTAGCGACGCCCGTACCCGCGATGGGCCGGATCGTACTGCTGGTCACCTCGCCCCGGCTGCCGGCCGGGGTGATGACCGCGGCGGCCTGGGACGTCGTACGCGCCTTTCCGGTGCTGGCGGGCGCGGAGAGCGAGCTGACCACGGCCGTACGGGTCACGGGTGCCGAGGTCACCGTCACCGGTACGCCGACGGCCGCCCTGCTGGACGCGGCGGCCGCGCACGGTACGGCGGTCTGGCTGGCCGGCCCGGCCGGTGACGAGTTCCTGGCCCGGGAGTTGGGTCTGCGGCTGGCCCGGGAGCCCGGCCTGGCCGAGCTGGAACTGATGTACGGCTCCTGGGATCCGCCCGGCGCCCGGCTGCTCGACGCGGTCGCCGTGATGGACCGGCTGGCCTCGCCCGGCGGGGATCCGTGGAAGCGGTCGCAGACCCACACCACCCTGGCCCAGTTCCTGCTGGAGGAGTGCTACGAGGCGTACGACGCCATCGCCGCCGGGGATCTCGTGGCACTCCGAGAGGAACTCGGGGACGTGCTGTTGCAGGTGGTGCTGCACGCGCGGCTGGCCGAGAACCTGCCCGACGACGAGCGGTGGACGATCGACGACGTGGCCGGTGGCCTGGTCGAGAAGATGATCCGGCGCAATCCGCACGTCTTCGCCGGTGCCCCGGTCGGCAGCATCGAGGAGATCACCGAGAACTGGGAGCAGATCAAGCGGGCCGAGAAGCCTCGCGGCTCGGTGCTGGACGGCGTCGCGCTCTCCCAGCCGGCGCTGGCGCTGGCGGCGAAGATCCTGCACCGGGTGGAGCGATCGGGTCTGGACCTGCCCACGCCGGAGCCGTCGGCGGAACTGGATCCCTCGGCGCGGCTCGGCGCGAGCCTGCTCGACGCGGTCGTCCGGGCTCGGGCGGCGGGGCTGGACGCCGAGGCGGCGCTGCGCCAGGCGACCCTGGAGTACGCCGCGGCGGTCCGGGCCGCCGAGAGCGACTCCGTACCGCCCTCCTGACGCCGCTCGGCGGTGCCCGACGCCGAGCGCTCGTGGCGGCCTCTGTGGTGGACAGGCCAATTGTGATCAGGTGGCCGATGTCATTGACGCCTGTCCAACTGATCGACGCTGTTGATCTGCTGTTTTCTCGACGGGATCCGTCGGTTCGGGTCGCTGCCCGGCCCGGCGCGGGTGCGCGGTCCCCGCGTACAGTCCGGCGGCGAGCCCGATCGCCACCACCAGCACTCCGGCGGTCTGTCCGAGGTCGGGCGCCCGGCCAGCCTGGACCGCCGCGGTGACGAGCGTGGCCACCGGCATCAGGCCGACGAGCACGCCGGCCCGTTCGACCCCGAGTTGGCGCAGCCCGGTGAACCAGGCGAGGAACGCGACCACGGTCATCAACGCCGCGAGGTAGCCGAGGGTGGTCGCCTCCACCGCGCTGGGCAGGCGCCACCGGGCGACCTCGCCGGCCGGCAGCGCCGCCAGCAACAACAGTGGTACGGCCAGCGCACAGCTGTAGGCGGCCACCCGTACCGGCCCGAGCCTCGGTAGTACGGCGGCGGCCAGTAGCGAGAAGGCGATCTCGCCACCGAGCGCCCCGACCGAGGCCAGTACGCCGATCGCGTCGGTCCGTCCGCTGCCCTGCACCAGCGCGGTACCGGCGACGACGATCCCGGCCGCGGCCACCAGTCGGATGGTCGGACGGCGGCCGCCCAGCAGCGGGCCGAGCAGGGCGAGCCCGAGTGGCGCCGCCCCGATGAAGGTGCCGACGACCGCCGGATCGGCGTGCGGCAGGGCGATCAGGATGCAGGCGTTGAACGCGGCGAGTCCGGTGCCGGCGAGAGCGGTCAGGATCACCCACTCGC
>NZ_JADPUN010000370.1 GCF_015690345.1 Plantactinospora alkalitolerans
TCGAGGGCACCGGCAGCACTCCGATGGTCGGCGGGCTACCCGAGACCTCGACCCGGCTGACCCGGCTCATCCCCGACCTGGCCTACCGGTTCCACCTGGTCGCCCGGGACGTCTCCGGTAACCTCTCCGCGCCCTCGCCGGCCACCGGGCCGCGCACCGCCGCCGATCCCACCGCCTCGTGCCGGCCCGGCTCCCGACCCGCCCCCGCCGGCCACCCCGGCTGGCCGACCCGCACCGGCGGCTGCGCCTCGGCACCCTGCTCGTGCTCGCCATGTTCACCACCATCGGCATCCGGCTCGTCGCGCTCCAGGTCGTGGAGGCTCCGGAGTACGACGGCGGCGGCCTCAACGACCGCGTCCGGCAGGTCGTCCTGCCGGCCCCCCGGGGCGCCATCTACGACCGGTCCGGAGCACCGCTGGTCCGGAGCGTGGAGGCCCGGTACGTCTACGCCGACCCACAGTTGATCGAGGACCCCGCCGCCACCGCCGCGACCCTGTCGCCACTGCTCGGCATTCCGGCCTCCGACCTGACCGAGCGGATGAAGAAGCAGAAGCGGCCGGACGGGCGCCCGTCGGAGTTCGAGTACCTCGCCCGTGGGGTCGAGATCGGCACCGCCGAGAAGATCATGGAACTCAACCTGGGCGGCATCGCCACCGGCCGGGACGAGCGGCGCGAGGTGCCCGGCGGCGACCTGGCCGCCAACCTGATCGGGTTCACCAGCCAGGACCTCAACGGCCTGGAGGGCATCGAGGCCCGCTACGACGACCTGCTGCGCGGAGTGAACGGCAAGCGGGAGTACGAGGTCGGCAACGGCGAACTGGCAGCGGAGATCCCAGGCGGCTACAGCCGGGTCACCAAGGCCCAGCCGGGCAGTTCGCTGCAACTCACCATCGACCGGGACCTGCAGTTCACCGTGCAGCGGATCCTCACCAACAGAATGCTGGAGTGCAACGGCACCATCGGCGCCGCGGTGGTGCTCGACGTACGCAGCGGCGAGGTCCTCGCCCAGGCCAGCTATCCGACGTACGACGCGGCCGACTGGCGCAAGTACCGCGCCAGCGACCGGGACGACGCCGCCACCAGCTTCGTCGTCGACCCCGGATCGGTGCACAAGGCCCTGGTCTTCGGCGCCGGGCTGGAGGAGGGGGTGATCACCCCGGACACCGCGTGGCCGACCCAGAGCGCCATCTACAGGGGCGGCGTGCGCTTTCCGGACACCCACCCCGTCGGGGGCCGGAAACTGAGCGTGGCGGGCATGCTGGGGTACTCCTCCAACGTCGGCACGATCACCGTCGCGGAGAAGCTCGGCGCGCAGAAGCTCTACGAGTACCAGCTCAAGTTCGGGCTGGGCCAACCCACCGGTGAGGGAGTGCTCGGCGAGGCGTCCGGCCGGGTGCTCAAGCCGTCCGAGTACAGCGGATCGACGTACGGGTCGGTGCCGATCGGGCACAGCGTCGACGTCACACCCCTACAGATGGCCGCCGCGTACGCCGCGATCGCCAACGACGGCAAGTGGGTGCAGCCCCACCTGGTACGCGAGATCATCGGCCCGGACGGCAAGCGGAGTTCCGTACCCGCTCCGGAGACCCGGCAGGTGATCAGCCCGACCAGCGCCGCCGCCCTGCGCCGGTTGATGGAGGCGCCGATGACCATCGAGGGCGGTACCGGGACCCGGGCGGCGATCCCCGGCTACCGGATCGCGGGCAAGACCGGCACCGGACTGCGGGTGGTGAACGGCAAGTACGTCAGTGGTGAGGTCGCCTCGTTCATCGGAATGGACCAGGCGGACCGGCCGCGCTACGTGATCGCGGTCTTCGGGTACACCCCGGGCGGCGGCGGCGGAGACGTCTCCGCACCGGCGTTCAAGGAGATGATGAACTACGTACTGCGCCACTATCGGGTGCCGTCGACCGGCAGCGCGCCGCCCAAGTTCGTCGTCTATCCGCGTTGAGCAGCCGAAACGGGACATCATCGGTAGGTGCGGGCAAACCACCGGGGCGGCTGTGCGGGGTGGCCCCCCCCGAAGGGGTAGGGTCTGACGCCGTGCCCGGCAATCCCCGTCCCCGCGCCGTGACGCCGCTCCGGCTCGCCGATCTCGTCGTGCGAGCCGCCGCCGGGTCGCCGCTGGATGCCGCCGACGTGGCGATCACCGGGGTGACCCATGCCAGTAACGAGGTCCGCCCCGGTGACCTGTACGCGGCGCTGCCCGGGGCCCGCCGGCACGGGGCCGAGTTCGTCGCGGCGGCGGCGCAGGCCGGCGCGGTGGCCGTACTGACCGATCCCGCCGGCGCTCCCTCGGCGGCCCGGGCCGGGCTTCCCGCACTGGTCGTGCCGGACCCCCGGGCGGTCCTCGGCGAGGTCGCCAGCGCGGTCTACGGCGATCCGACCGCCGCGCTGACCGTCATCGGGATCACCGGCACCGCCGGCAAGACCAGCACCACCTACCTGATCGAGTCGGGGCTGCGCGCCGCCGGCCACGTCACCGGGCTGATCGGGACCGTGGAGTGCCGCCTCGGCGACCTGACCGTGGAGAGCGTCCGGACCACTCCGGAGGCGACCGACCTGCACGCCATGCTCGCGGCGGCCCGGGAACGCGGGGTCACCGCCGTGGCGATGGAGGTCTCCAGCCACGCCCTGGCGATGGGCCGGGTCGGCGGGGTCCGGTTCGCGGTCGGCGGCTACACCAACTTCGGGCACGACCACCTGGACTTCCACGCCGACGTGGCGGACTACTTCGCGGCCAAGGCGCGGCTGTTCGACGGCAGGTGTGCGGCCGAGGTGCTCAACCACGACGATCCGGCGCTGCGGCCACTGGTCAAACCGGGTACGACCACCTACTCCGCCGCCGGCGACCCGGACGCGACCTGGCGGGCCGGCGAGATCAGCGACTCCGGCTACACCCAGACCTTCACCGCGTTCGGCCCCGGTGGCTCCGCGGTCCCGGCCGGCGTGGCGCTGCCCGGCCGGCACAACGTCGCCAACGCGCTGCTCGCGATCGCCACCCTGGTCGCCGCCGGGGTCGCCCCGACGGTCGCGGCCGACGGCGTCGCCGCCTGTCCGGGGGTGCCCGGCCGGCTGGAACTGGTCGACGCGCCCGGACCGGTGCGCGGCGTGGTCGACTTCGCGCACACCCCGGACGCGGTCGTCGCCGCCCTCACCGCGCTGCGGGACCTGACCGCCGCCGGCAACCGGCTGATCTGCGTGATCGGGTCCGGTGGCGACCGGGACCACGGCAAGCGGTCGTTGATGGGTGCCGCCGCGGCGAACGGGGCCGACCTGGTGGTGGTCACCGACGACAACCCGAGGACCGAGGACCCGGCGGTGATCCGGGCCGAGGTACGGCGTGGGGCGGAGCGGACCGGTGCGTCGGCCGGGATCCTGGAGGTGGCCGGTCGCCGTGCCGCGATCGACGAGGCGGTCCGGCTCGCCGAGCCCGGTGACGTGGTCGCGGTGCTCGGCCGGGGCCACGAGCGGGTCCAGGAGATCGCCGGCCGGACGTATCCGTTCGACGACCGGGTCGAGCTGGCCGCCGCGCTCGCCGCCCGGTTCGAGGCTTCGGAGGTGCGGCGATGATTCCGATGAGCGTGGCCGACCTGGCCGCCGCCGTCGACGGTCGGCTGGTCGGGGCCGACCCGGACGCCCTGGTCACCGGTCCGATCGAGTTCGACTCCCGCAAGGTGCGGCCCGGCGGACTGTTCGTGGCGTTTCCGGGTGAGAAGGTGGACGGCCACGACTACGCGGCCGGGGCGGTCGCCGACGGTGGTGCGGTCGCGGTGCTCGGCTCCCGGCAGGTCGACGGCGTGCCGATGGTGCTGGTCGACGACCCCCGCGCCGCCCTGGGCAGGCTGGCCCGGGCGGTGCTGGACCGGCTGCCCGCACTGACGGTGATCGGGCTGACCGGCTCGTCCGGCAAGACCACCACCAAGGACCTGATCGCCCAGCTCACCGTCCGGCTCGGTGCCACGGTCGCGCCGCCCGGATCGTTCAACAACGAGCTGGGGCACCCGTACACGGCGTTGCAGGCCGACGCCGACACCCGGTTCCTGGTGCTGGAGAAGGGCGCCCGGGGGCTGGGACACGTCCGCTACCTGTGCGAGGTGGCGCCACCCCGGATCGCCGTGGTGCTCAACGTCGGGGTGTCGCACATCGGCGAGTTCGGGTCGGTCGAGGCGATCGCCGAGGCAAAGGGCGAACTGGTCGAGGGACTGCCGGCCGACGGGCTCGCGGTGCTCAACGCCGACGACCCCCGGGTACGCGCCATGACGGCCCGTACCGCCGCCCGGACCGTACTGGTGGGCGAGGCCGCCGACGCCGAGATCCGGGCCGTGGACGTGACCCTGGACGACCGGGGACGGGCGTCGTACACCCTGGTCACCCCGGACGGTCGGGCACCGGTCCGGCTCGGCATCAGCGGGCGGCATCAGGTCGGCAACTCCCTCGCCGCGGCGGCGGTGGCACGGGAACTCGGCATGCCGCTGGCCGAACTGGCCGAGGCGCTCGGCGCGCTGGGCCTGCCCTCGACCCGCCGGATGGACGTCTTCGACCGCACCGACGGGGTGACGGTGATCGACGACTCGTACAACGCCAACCCCGCCTCGACGGCTGCCGCGCTGCGCGCGCTGGCCGGCATGGGTGCGCGGCGGCGGACCATCGCGGTGCTCGGCTACATGGCCGAACTGGGCGAGTACGAGCGGGACGGACACGCCGAGGTCGGCCGGCTCGCGGCCGAACTGGGCGTCGACCGGTTGTTGGTGGTCGGTGAAAACGCCACGCCGATCCACGACGGGGCGGTGTCAGTGGCGGATTGGGGAGGAGAGTCGGTGCTGGTTTCCGATCAGCAGGCGGCAATCGCTGAGCTGCGGCGTGAGTTGCGGTCGGGCGATGTCGTCCTGGTGAAGGGCTCGCGCTACCGCACCTGGGAGGTGGCCGACGCGCTGCGCGCCGAGGCCGCCCGGTCCGAGGGCGGGTCCCGATGAGCGGGCTGGTCGGGGCGGTTCCGGCGGAAGGCGTGCCGGCGTGAGGGCGGTCATCGTCGCCATCTTCGTGGCGTTCCTGATCTCGCTCTTCGCCACACCAATCGCGATCAAGGTGTTCACCCGGTTGAAGGCCGGTCAGCCGATCCGCGCCGACGGCCCGATCATGCACCAGGGCAAGAAGGGCACTCCGACGATGGGCGGGGTCGTCTTCATCGTCGCGACGGTGATCGCGTACGTCGCCGGACACCTCGCCCTGACCACCCTGCCCGAGGCGCAGATCGCCCAGGTCACCCCGACCATCACCGCACTGGTGCTGCTGGGCCTGATGGTCTTCTCCGGCGCCGTCGGCTTCATCGACGACTTCCTCAAGGTCCGCAAGCGGAACAGCGCCGGGCTGAACAAGCGCGGCAAGCTGCTCGGACAGATCCTGGTCGGCGCGGTGTTCGGGGTGGTCGCGCTCTACTTCCCGAGCACCGCGGGCGCGACCGTCGGCAGTACCGCGCTCTCCTTCATCCGGGACATCAACGCCCTGGAGGTGGGCAAGGTCGCCTCGGTCGTCATCTTCATCTTCGTGGTGATGTCGACGACCAACGGGGTGAACCTGACGGACGGGCTGGACGGGCTGGCCACCGGCGCCTCGGTGATGGTGCTCGCCTCGTACGCCCTGATCGCGTTCTGGCAGTACCGGCACTGGTGCGCGGACACCGACTACGCCCGGGGCGGTGCCTACTGCTACACGGTGCGGGACCCGTTGGAGATCGCGTTGATAGCCGGGGCGGCGGCCGGCGCCTGTGTCGGCTTCCTCTGGTGGAACACCTCGCCGGCCCGGATCTTCATGGGCGACACCGGAGCGCTCGGCCTGGGCGGGCTGATCGCCGGAATGGCCATGGCCACCCGGACGGTCATACTGCTGCTGATCCTCGGCGGGCTCTTCGTCATCATCACGATGTCGGTGGTCATCCAGATCATCTCGTTCCGGACCACCGGTAAACGGGTGTTCCGAATGTCGCCGTTGCAGCACCACTTCGAGTTGGCCGGCTGGAGCGAGGTCAACATCGTCGTCCGGTTCTGGATCATCGCCGGGATCGGTGTGGCGATCGCGCTGGGCCTCTTCTACAGCGAGTTCCTGGCCGCGACCACCTGACCCGCCACCGCCGTCAGGCCGCCGGCCCGAGGGGTCCGGCGCCGGACCGATGGCGGCGGCCCGATCCGACACGCCGGCCGGGCGCCTGCGCCACGCCGACCGGGCCAACGCCGATGATGGGCGGATGGGGGAGGACGAGGGGTCGACGCGGTGACCGAGGACCAGTCCCGCCGGCAGACCGGCCCGGCCGCTTCCGGCGGCGGGCGTACGGGCTCCGCCGGCGCGC
The DNA here is from genome assembly GCF_015690345.1 of Plantactinospora alkalitolerans. GTDB lineage: Bacteria > Actinomycetota > Actinomycetes > Mycobacteriales > Micromonosporaceae > Plantactinospora > Plantactinospora alkalitolerans. The sequence goes on from NZ_JADPUN010000370.1 coordinate 6,347, forward strand.
GCGGGGGCGGACGCCCAGGGC
>NZ_JADPUN010000258.1 GCF_015690345.1 Plantactinospora alkalitolerans
GGGTCGTCCCGGGCCGAGGCGGCGAGGATCTGGTGCGACAGTTCGTTCACCGCGACCCCGGTTCCGGAGGAGCCGAGCACGGCACATCCCATCGCGCCCGGCGTACCGGTGCCGCCGCGCCGGCCGTAGACGCTGGCCAGGAAGCCGGGCATGGCGCCGTCGTGGCCGACGTGCAGCACCCGCCCACCGCCGGCCGACCGTCCCCCGCCGGACCGCTCGCCCTGCGGGACCAGGATCAGGCCGAGCCCGAAGCCGGCGGTCCAGAGCGCCTCGTCGGTCGTCGTCACCGGCCAGCGCATCTCGTCGAGGGTGGTCGGCCGGAGCACCGCACCGGCCGGGTCCAGCGCCGCCGGGTCGGCCAGGAACGCCGCCCAGCGCGCCATGTCGGAGGCGGTGCTCCAGAGTTGTGCCGCCGGCCCGAGCGCACCGAGGTCGGTGTTCGGCTCCGGCCGGGCGTGGTCGGAATACGCGTCCACCAGGAACCCGGTCGCCGACTCCGGCCCGGGGGCGAGGCTGGTGTCGGAAAGCCCGAGAGGTCCGAGGACCCGGTCGGCGAGCACCTCCGCCCAGGTGCCGCCACGAATCCGCGCGACGGCCTGGCCGAGCAGCGCCGCACCCAGGTTGGAGTAGTGGAACCGCCGGGCCGGTGGCAGTACCCGCTCGGCTCGGGCCAGGTCGGCGAGGAACTCGTCGAGGCGCGGGGTGTGCAGGGTGTCCCACACGTCGCCGTACGGCTCGCGCTGCACTCCGGAGGTGTGCGACAGCAGCCGGCGTACGCTCAGCCCGCCGTGCTCGGGCACGTCGAGGTGGGCGCCGATCGGGTCGTCCAGGTCGAGCAGGCCCTCGTCGCGGCACTGGAGCACGAGTACGGCGGTGAAGGTCTTGGTGACCGAACCGATCCGGAACGTCGTCCGCCCGTTCAGCGGCGCGCCGCCGGTGGACCCGACCTCGCAGGTCCACGGCGTGCGGTCGGCCCGGTGCAACGCGACGGAGAGCGCGGGTATCCGCGACTCCGCCTGCGCCTGTCGGACCATCCGCTCGAGCTGTCGGCCCACCTCGGTCACATCTGCCCCCTCACCAAGATCACCGATGATATCGCCTGGTCGGAGAGCTGGTGGTGGGCGGTGGGCTCAGCGGGAACGCATCGGGCCCAACGGCTCGCCGCCGAGCACGTGCGCATGCGCGTGGAAGACCTCCTGGCCGCCGAACTGGCCGGTGTTGAAGATCAACCGGAAGCCGTCGGCGAGCAGCCCCTCGGTCTCGGCGACCACGGCGGCGGTGCCGAGGACGTCGCCGGCCAGTGCGGGGTCGGCCTGGGTCAGGGTCGCCACGTCCGCGTAGTGCTCCTTCGGGATCACCAGCACGTGCACCGCCGCCTGCGGGCTGATGTCGCGGAAGGCGAGCGTGGTGTCGGTTTCCCGGACGACGGTGGCGGGAATCTGGCCCGCCACGATCCGGCAGAAGAGGCAGTTGATTTCCATCCCCGGAATCGTAGGGTGCGCCGGGCCGGACCGTTGGCCGGCGCGGCCGGTTCGCGATCTTCAGCCGGCGGGGCCGGTTCGCGATCTTCAGCCGGCGGGCCGGTTCGCGATCTTCAGCCGGCGGGCCGGTTCGCGATCTTCAGCCGCTTCGGCGGCCTCGGCCGGCCGGGTCGGGTGCCGGATCGGTGGCCAGCCCCGGCATCATGATCGGATGACTGGACGAGCGGTGCTGGTGACGGGGGCGTCCCGAGGGATCGGGCGTGCGGTGGCAATGGCGTTCGCCGAGGGAGGCGACCGGGTCGCGGTGCACCACCGCGACTCCGCACCACTGGCCGAGCAGCTCGTCTCGGCACTGCCCGGCGACGGGCACATCGTGGTCCGGGCCGACCTGGCCGACCCGGCCGCCGTGCAGGCCATGGTCGACGACGCCGTCGCCGGGCTCGGCGGGCTCGACGTGCTGGTGAACAACGCCGGGGTGTTCGGTGCGGCGGACGACGTACACCCGATCTTCGACGCGTCCTACGAGCAGTGGCAGCAGCAGTGGCGTCGGACGATCGACGTCAACCTGATCGGCGCGGCCAACACGATCTGGTGCGCCGCACGCCACCTGCGGGACAGGGGCGGACGGATCGTGAACGTCTCGTCCCGGGGCGCCTTCCGGGGCGAGCCGACCCAGCCGGCCTACGGCGCCAGCAAGGCCGGGCTGAACGCCCTCGGCCAGTCGCTCGCGGTCGCCCTCGCCCCGTACGGCATCGCGGTGGCCACTGTCGCACCCGGCTTCGTGGAGACCGACATGACCAACGAACACCTCAAGGCGGTACGTGGCGACGCGATCCGGGCGCAGAGCCCGTTCAACCGGGTCGCCCGGCCCGAGGAGATCGCCGCCGCCGTGCACTGGTTGGCCTCGCCCGAGGCGGAGTGGGCCTCGGGCACCATCGTCGACCTGAACGGCGCGTCCTACCTGCGTACCTGAGCCCACGCGGGGCCTGGTCCGGATCCGACGGCGCACGCCGGCCGAGCACGGCTGGCAGGATGATCGATATCTGGGCCAGCGGAGGTGCGGAATGGCGGTCGGTCGGCGGAACGAGACGGCGCGCGACGGGGACGGAACGGCCGTCGGCCGGGACGAGGCGGTACGCGAACGGGCACTGGCCGCGCTGGACCTGGAGGCCAAGGTACGACTGCTGTCCGGCCAGGACTTCTGGACCCTGCCCGCCATCGCGGAGATCGGCCTCGACTCGCTGGTGATGTCGGACGGACCGATCGGGATACGCGGGGTGCGGTGGACCCCGGACGACCCGTCGATCGCGCTGCCCAGCCCCACCGCGCTCGCCGCCACCTGGGATCCCGGGCTGGCCCGCCGCGCCGGTCGGCTGCTCGGTGCGCAGTGCCGGCGCAAGGGCATCCACCTGCTCCTCGCCCCCACCGTCAACCTGCACCGCAGCCCGCTGGGCGGGCGCCACTTCGAGTGCTACTCCGAGGACCCGCTGCTCACCGCCGAGATCGGCGTCGGCTACCTGACCGGCGTCCAGGACCTGGGCGTGGGGGCGACCGTCAAGCACTTCGTCGCCAACGACTCGGAGACCGAACGGTTCACTGCCGACGTACGGGTTTCCGAGCGGGCACTCCGGGAGATCTACCTCGTTCCGTTCGAGCGGATCGTCGCCGCCGGAGTCTGGGCGGTGATGGCGGCGTACAACGGGGTCAACGGCGGCACGATGACCGAGCACGGCGGCCTGCTCCGGGACCTGCTCAAGGACGAGTGGGGCTTCGACGGGGTCGTGGTCTCCGACTGGACGGCCGCCCGGAGCACCGCGGCGTCGGCCAACGGCGGACTCGACGTGGTGATGCCGGCCGCCGGTGATCCGTGGGGTGCGGCACTGGTCGCCGCCGTACGCGACGGCACCGTTGCCGAGGCGGTCGTCGACGACAAGGTGCGGCGGGTACTGCGGCTCGCGGGCCGGCTGGGGCTGCTCGACGGCGTACCCCCGGCGGTGGATCCGGCCGACCGGCCCACCGCCGGGAACGGCGCCACCGTGGCCCACGAGGTGGCGACCCGGTCGTTCGTGCTGGCCCGCAACGGCGGCGACCTGCTGCCGCTGGACGCCGGCCGGCTCAGCCGGGTCGCGGTGTTCGGCGCGCTCGCCGACGATGCCCGGATCCAGGGCGGCGGCAGCGCGCTCGTCGCGCCGCCGCACGCGATCTCGCCGCTCGCCGGCCTGACCGCCGCGCTCCCCGACGTCGAAATCGGGTACGCGGTCGGCGCCGATCCCCGGCACCGGCTGCCGGCCGCCGGCGGTGTGCAGTGGACTCCGATCACCGCGACCCTGCGGGCCGCCGACGGCCGGGTGCTCTACCGGACGGAACTGGACCGGGCGACGGTGCGCTGGATGGGTGACCTGCCGGACGGGATCCGGCCGGCCGAGTTGGCGAGCATCGAACTCTCCGCCCGGTACACCCCGATGACCAGCGGCACGCACCGACTCGCGATCGACGGCTTCGGGCTGTTCACCCTCGCCCTGGACGACGCCGAACTCTTCGACGGCCCGCTGTTCGACGAGGCGGAGGAGCCCGACGCGGTCTTCCGCGCCCCGGTCGAGCGTCGCTTCGACGTGCCGGTACGCGCCGGCGAGCCGGTCGACGTGCGGCTCACCCGGCGGGTGGTCGACGGTCACGCCGGATACGTCCTGTTCACCCTCGGTCATCGTGGCCCGGTTCCGGGACGAGGCGACGCGGCCGATGCGGTGATCGACGCGGCGGTGCTCGCCCAGACGGCGCTCGACGCGGCGGCGCTCGACGAGATGCTGCTCGACGAAACGGCGCTCGACGAAACGGCGCTCGACGAGATGCTGCTCGACGAGGCGGCCCGGGTGGCGGCCGACGCCGATGTGGCGGTGGTCGTGGTCGGCACCACCGAGGAGGTGGAGTCGGAGGGGTTCGACCGGACCTCACTGACCCTGCCCGGCCGGCAGGACGATCTGGTGTTCCGGGTCGCGGCGGCCAATCCCCGGACGGTCGTGGTGGTGAACGCCGGCTCCCCGGTCCTGATGCCCTGGGCCGGCGAGGTGTCGGCGATCCTGCTCACCTGGTTCCCCGGTCAGGAGGCCGGCAGGGCGCTCGCCGACGTACTGCTGGGTCGGGCCGAGCCCGGCGGCCGGCTGCCGACCACCTGGCCACTCCGCCCGGAGGACTGCCCGGCGCTGGACACCACTCCGACGGACGGGGTACTCGACTACTCCGAGGGGATTTTCGTCGGCTACCGGGGCTGGCGGGCCGAACCGCTGTTCCCGTTCGGACACGGACTGGGCTACACCGACTGGGGCTACCGGTCGCTGACCGTCGAGACCGGACCGGACGGGCCGGTCGCGGTGGCCACGGTGCAGAACACCGGCCGGCGGGTCGGCCGCGAGGTGGTGCAGGTGTACGTCGGTCCGGATGCCGCCGAGCCCGACCGGCCGGTCCGCTGGCTCGCCGGCTTCGCCGGGGTCGAGGCGGCTCCCGGCGAGTCGGTGACCGTCCGGGTGCCCCTGCCGACGCGCACGTTCCAGGTCTGGGGGCCGGACGGCTGGGCCACCCGGTTCGGCAGCTATCGGATCGAGGCCGCGCGCAGTGTCGCGGACGTACGCCTGGCCGTCGGCGTCGACATCTGATCGCCCAGGCCAGCCGGTCCGGCATGGCTCCGGAGGCCGCTCGACGCGTTCGGGACGTACCCCCCGGACGCACGGATAGTCGGTGGCCGGATCGGGGCCCCGCCGGTACGGTCCGCAGTGTGATCAGGGTACGACGTGCGGTCGTCGACGATGCCCGGGAACTGGTGAGGCTGCGTGGCGTGATGCTGGCGGCCATGCACGGGCGGCAGCCGGCGCCCGGCCCGTGGCAGGAGACCGCGGTGGAGACGTTGCGACGGCGGTTGGCGGACGCCGACGGCTCGTTGGCGGCCTTTGTCGTCGACAAGCCGGACGGGCCCGGCGAGCTGGCGGCGTGCGTGATCGGCGTCATCGAGTGCCGGCTGGGCGGTCCGGACAATCCCAGCGGTGACATCGGATATGTCTTCAACGTGGCCACCGACCCCGGCTACCGCAGGCGCGGATACTCCCGGGCCGGAATGAAGGCGTTGCTGGGCTGGTACCGGCAGCGCGGAGTCACCAGGGTCGACCTGGGGGCCAGCAAGGACGGGGAGCCGCTCTACCGGGCCCTGGGCTTCGTGCCCAGGTCCTCCCCCACGATGCGGCTGACCCTTTCCTCGGCAGTCGCCGGTTCCAGCGGTCCCCGCTGACCCACGTACTCACCAGCGGCCGAGCCGGGCCGAGAGTACGGACAGCGCGGCGACCCCGGCGGTCGAGGTCCGCAACACCTCGGTGCCGAGCCGTACCGGGACCGCCCCGACCGAGGTCAGCGTGTCGAGTTCGGTCGGCGAGACGCCGCCCTCGGGGCCGACCACCAGGACGATCCCGCCGGTCGTCGGCAGGTCCACTGTGGCGAGCCGGAGTTCCGCCTCCTCGTGCAGGACGAAACCGGCCGCCGCCTCGCTGATCCGCCGGGCGATCAGCCGGGTCGACTCGTCCGGCGCCGCCGGAGTTCCGGACACGACCGGCAACCAGGGCCGACGAGCCTGCTTGGCCGCCTCCCGGGCGGTCGCCACCCAGCGCTCACGGGCCCGGACACCCCGCTCCCCCCGCCACTGCGCGACCGAGCGCTCCGCCGCCCAGGGCACGATCTCGTCCGCGCCGACCTCGGTCATCGCCTGCACGGCCAACTCGGCCCGATCGCCCTTGGCGATGCCCTGCACGACGACGAGCCTCGGGTCGGGCGGCTCGACGTACCGCCGAGCGGTGACGGTGGCCGTCAGGGTGCCCCGGCCGACGGCCGTGACGACGGCGCTGGCCGTGCCGCCCTGCCCGTCGGCGAGCAGCAGCTCCTCGCCGGCACGCAGTCGTTGTACGGTCGCGGCGTGGTGCCCTTCCGGTCCGTCGAGGGTGACGACGTCATCGGACGGTAGCGACTCGACCAGGAACAACGGCGCACTCACGGCGAGCAGGTTAGCTCACCGGACGTTTCCGTACCCGGAAAGCCGCTCCGACACCGGAACGGCCCGCTGGCCGCACCGGTTGTCCGGTGACGGTCAGCGGGCCGGTCCGCCGGTCGCGCCTCAGGCGTGGCCGTTGAAGGCGTCGCGCATCCGGGAGAAGAAGCCGCCCTGCTTGCTCAGCTCGGCGACCTCCTCGCCGCGGGTCTTCGCGAACTCCCGCAGCATCCGCTCCTGGTCGGGGTCGAGCTTCGTGGGCGTCCGGACGTCGAGGTGGACGTAGAGGTCACCCCGGCCGGTACCGCGCAGGTGCGGAACGCCCCGGGCCCGCAGCCGCAGCGTCGAGCCCGGTTGCGTTCCCGGCTTGACGTCGACCGGCTCCTCGCTGTCCAGGGTCTTGATGGTCAGCCGGGTGCCCAACGCCGCCGCGGTCATCGGAACGGTCACCCGGCAGTGCAGGTCGTCGCCCTTGCGGGAGTAGACGTCGTGCGGTCGCTCGTGGATCTCCACGTACAGGTCTCCGGCCGTACCGCCACCGGGGCCGACCTCGCCCTGCTGGGCCAGCCGGATCCGCATGCCGTCCTCGACCCCGGCCGGGATCTTGACGGTGAGCGAGCGCCGGGTACGCACCCGGCCGTCGCCGGCACAGGTCGGGCAGGGGTGCGGAATGACCGTGCCGTAGCCCTGGCAGACGGTGCACGGCCGGGACGAGACGACCTGGCCGAGGAAGGTGCGCTGCACCGACTGCACCTCGCCCCGCCCGCCGCACGCCTCACAGGTGGCGAGGTGGGTGCCCGACGCCGTACCGGCTCCGGAGCAGGTGGTGCAGAGCACGGCGGTGTCCACCGCGATCGGCGCCTCGACCCCGAACGCCGTCTCCTGCAGGTCAAGTTCGAGCCGCAGGATGGCGTCGGCACCGGGCCGGGTACGTGGCCGTGGTCCCCGGGAGCCACCCGCGGCGCCGAAGAACGCGTCCATGATGTCCTGGAAGCCGACGAACGGCCCACCGGCCCCACCCGGTCCCGCGCCGGGGCCGCCGCCCGGAGCGAGCGGGTCCCCGCCAAGATCGACGATCTGCCGCTTCTGGTCGTCGGAGAGGACCTCGTACGCGGCGTTGATGTCCTTGAACTTCTCGTGTGCCTCCGGATCCGGATTCACGTCCGGGTGGTACTGCCGCGCCAACTTCCGGTAGGCACGCTTGATCTCGTCGTCGGAGGCTTCCCGGCTGACGCCGAGAATCCCGTAGTAGTCCTTGGCCACTGCGTTCCGTGTCCTCATGTCTGTCTCGCGTTACCGTCCGCCGGTCGTCTCAGGGTGAGCTTGGTGGTCAGTTCTGCGCCAGCACGTCGCCGACGTAGCGTGCCACGGCCCGCACCGTGGCGATGGTGCCTGGATAGTCCATCCGGGTCGGGCCCAACACGCCGAGACCGCCGACGATGGTGGCCCCCGGACCGTATCCGGTGCTGACCACCGAGGTGGCCCGGAGATTGTCTATCTCGTTCTCGTCGCCGATCCGGACCTGGAGTGTGTTCGGTTCGACCTCGCCGATCAGCTTGAGCAGGATGACCTCCTCCTCCAGCGCTTCGAGGATCGGTCGCAGCGACCCTTGGAAGTCGAGCAGCCCGCCGCGGGCCAGGTTCGCGGTGCCGGCCAGGGCGATCCGCTCCTCGTGGCGTTCGACCAACGTCTCCATCAGCACGGTGGCGAGGGTGGTCATCGCCGGGGACAGGCCCGGGGCCACCTCGTCGATCAGCGCCTGGACCAGCGGCGGGGTCTCGGCCAGTTTCTGGCCGCCGAGCCGCTCGTTCACCAGCCGGCGCAGGTCCGTCACGTCGTCGGCACTGACCGGTCCGGGAAGTTCGACCAGGCGCTGCTCCACCCGACCGGTGTCGGCGATCATGACGAGCATCAGCCGGGTCGTGGAGATCGGCACGAGTTCGAGGTGCCGCACCGAGGACCGGGCCAGGCTCGGGTACTGCACGACGGCCACCTGCCGGGTCAGCTGGGCGAGCAACCGGACCGTACGGTGCACCACGTCGTCGAGGTCGACCGCGCCGACCAGGAAGCGCTCGATCGCGCGGCGCTCGGCCGGGGTGAGCGGCTTGACCCGGGAGAGCCGGTCCACGAAGAGCCGGTAACCACGGTCGGTGGGCACCCGGCCCGCGCTGGTGTGCGGCTGCCGGATGTAGCCCTCCTCCTCCAGCACCGCCATGTCGTTCCGGACGGTGGCCGGGGACACCCCGAGCTGGTGGCGCTCGACCAGCGCCTTGCTGCCGACCGGCTCCTGGGTGGCGACGTAGTCCTCCACGATCGCGCGCAGCACGTCGAGCTTGCGGTCGTCGAGACCCATCCTCACCTCCCTGCGACGTCCCGACCCCGGCACCGGTACGGCCGGGGCGGCCACGACGGTCGGGCCATGGTTTCCCTGGCACTCGACTCTAGCGAGTGCCAGTCTACGACCAAGGCGTACCGGACGCGATGATCGTTTGGAAGGGCTGCCTGAGCCCGGACAACAGGCTTGCCCGGACACCCTACCCCGGCTGACCTAACAGGTACGGTCGGCTATTGTCCAGATCCGATCGGGAGCGTGGCTGGCGTCACTTGATCCGGGCACCTACCGTGACCCCCATGACTGAACCACCTCGCCCTCCCGGAGACTACGGCCCGGGTGGTCCGCCACACGATCCGTACTCGCCGGGCGCACCCCCGCCGACCTCCGGCGGCGGCGCATATCCCCCGCCGACCTCCGGCGGTGGCGCATATCCCCCGCCGACCTCCGGCGGAGGCGCGTACCCCCCGCAGGGCGGCTACCCCCCGCAGGGTGGTTATCCCCCGCAGGGCGGTTATCCCCCGCAGGGCGGTTATCCCCCGCAGGGCGGTTACCCCCCGCAGGGTGGTTATCCGCAGGGCGGTTACCCGCCACCGGGCGGCCAGTACGGCGCCCCGGCCGGCTACGCCACCAACGACGAGAAGACCTGGGCCCTGATCGCCCACTTCGGCGGGATCATCGCGGGTTTCATCGCCCCGTTGGTCGCGATGCTGGCGAAGGGGAACGAGTCGCCGACCGTCCGGGCGCACGCCGTCGAGGCGCTCAACTTCCAGATCACCTGGGGCATCGCCTCGATCGTCGCGGTCATCATCGCGATGTGCTCGCTCGGGATCCTGTTCTTCCTGCCGCTGGTCACCTGGCTCGTGGTGCTCATCTTCTCGATCATGGCCGGCATGAAGGCCAACGAGGGCGTGCTGTACCACTATCCGATGACGATCCGCATGGTCAAGTAACCCTCGTACCCGTTCGAACCTCGAAGTGGCCCGTGCCGGCTCCGGCACGGGCCACCGCCGACTCCACCCGACGAAGCGGAACGGAGCGGAGGACGGCGGACGCAACGGGAGCGGGGCCGAAGTGGAGCCGGCCAGAGCAGGGCGGAGCGGGGCGAAGTGGTCAGGGCAGCAGGTCGCGGACGACGGCGTCGGCGAGCAGCCGCCCGCGCAGGGTGAGGACGGCGCGTCCCGCGTCGTACTCCGACCGGTCCAGCAGACCGGCGTCGTAGGCCCGGTGAGCACCCGCCCGACCCGCGTCGTCCAGGGTCGCCAGCGGCAGGCCGGAGGCCAACCGCAGCCGCAGCATCACGTCCTCGACCTGCTGGTCCGCGGCCGACAGCAGCTCCCTGGCCTGGCCGGGGGAGGTTCCCGCCGCGAGCCGGGCCGCGTACGTCGCCGGATGCTTCACGTTCCACCAGCGGACCCCGCCGACGTGGCTGTGCGCGCCCGGCCCGAGACCCCACCAGTCCCCGCCGGCCCAGTAGAGCAGGTTGTGCCGGCACCGCGCGGCCGGCGTCCGAGCCCAGTTGGACACCTCGTACCAGGAGAAACCCGCACCGGACAGCGCCTCCTCCGCGGCCAGGTAGCGGTCTGCCGCGATGTCGTCGTCCGGGTACGGCAGCTCGCCCCGCCGCATCCGGGCCGCCAACCGGGTGCCGTCCTCCACGATCAGGGCGTACGCGCTGACGTGGTCGACCCCGGCGTCGATCACCGTCGCCAGCGACGTCGCGAAGTCGTCCGCGCTCTCCCCCGGCGTTCCGTAGATCAGGTCCAGGTTGACGTGGTCGAACCCGACCTCCCGAGCTTCCCCGACGGCCTGGATCGCGCGGCCGGCGGTGTGCCGCCGGTCGAGGATCGCGAGCACTCCGGGCGACGCCGACTGCATGCCGAGGGATATCCGGTTGTAGCCGGCGGCCCGCAGCTCCTTCAGCGACTCCCGGGTCACCGACTCCGGGTTCGCCTCCGTGGTGACCTCGACGTCGCCGGCCAGGCCCCACAGCCGGTCGATGCCGTCCAGGATCCGGGCGAGATCGTCGGCTGGGAGCAGGGTGGGCGTGCCGCCGCCGACGAAGACCGTGTCGACCCGGGCCGGCGGCCGGTCCCCCAGTACCCGACCGGCCATCGCCAGCTCGGCGAGGACCTGGTCGACGTAGCCGTCCCGGTCCGCGTTCCCGCCGAGTTCAGCCGGGGTGTACGTGTTGAAGTCGCAGTAGCCGCAGCGGCTCGCGCAGAACGGCACGTGGACGTAGACGCCGAACCCCCGGGCTCCCACGGTCGCGCGCGCGGCGTCGGGCAGCGAGCCGTCGACGGGTACGGGTTCACCCTCTGGGAGCACTCCTGGCATACGACTAGTGTGCCGGCATGACCTCAGTCCCCGACGCGCTCGTCCGGGTGTCGACCTCGCACGGAGTGACGACTCTCACCCTGGACAGCCCGCACAACCGGAACGCGCTCTCCACTCCGCTGATGACCCAGTTGCTCGCCGAGCTGGCCACCGCGGTGGCGGACGACACCGTCCGGGTGGTGGTGCTCTCGCACGCCGGGCCGGTCTTCAGCTCGGGCGCGGATCTGAAGGAGACGGCGGCGGCGTACCGGGACGGCACCGTGCCGGTGGCGATGCTGGGTGACGTGCTGGCGGCGATCTGGGAGTGTCCGAAGCCGGTGGTGGCCCGGATCGGCGGCCCGGCCCGGGCCGGTGGGGTGGGTCTGGTCGCGGCGGCCGACATCGCGATCTGTGCCCAGGAGGCGACGTTCGCCTTCACCGAGGTACGGCTCGGGGTCGTTCCGGCGGTCATCTCGTCGACCGTGCTGCCCCGGCTGCAACCCCGGGCCGCGGCGGAGCTCTACCTGACCGGGGACGTCTTCGATGGGCGCCGGGCGGCCGAAATCGGACTGGTCACCACGGTCACGACGGCAGAGGCCCTCGACGAGACGGTGGCCTCGTACTGCCTCGCACTGGTCCGGGGCGCACCGGGCGCCCTGGCCGGCGCCAAGGAGTTGCTGCGGCGTCCGCCGGCACAGGGCTTCCGGACCGGGCTGGCCGAGCTGACCGAGCTGTCGACCCGGTACTTCCACTCGGCGGAGGGTCGGGAGGGCGTTGCCGCGTTCGGCGAGAAACGGCCTCCCCGATGGGTACCCAGCAGCTGAGTTCCCGGGCGGTCGGAAGACACATACCGGGCCGGATACGGCGTTCCGCACCTGGTGTGCCGAAGATTACGACTGGGCGAAGTAGGCTGTGTCGCACTATCGAAAAGGGGTGGCGGTGCGGACTCGGGCGATGGTGGCGGCGGGAGTCGCGCTGGCAGCGGTCGCCGGTTTCGGCGTCTATCTGAGCGCCCGCGAGTTCGGGCACAAGCTGCCCCTGCCGACGGTCGCCCGCGGCTGCGTGGTCGAGGCGGACGGTCGGGTCGCCCTCAACGCCGAACAGATGGCAAACGCGGCGACGATCGCCGCCGTCGGCATCCGGCGCAAGATGCCCGAGCGGGCCGTGGTGGTGGCGCTCGCGACCGCCTTCCAGGAATCCCGGTTACGCAACCTGAGCGGTGGCGACCGGGACTCGCTCGGGCTATTCCAGCAACGGCCGAGCCAGGGCTGGGGGACGCCGGAGCAGATCCAGGACCCCCGCTACGCCGCCACCAAGTTCTACAACGCGCTCCGCAAGGTCCGTGGCTGGGAGCGGATGGAGATCACCGACGCGGCGCAGAAGGTGCAGCGCTCGGCCTTTCCCCGGGCGTACCAGCAGTGGGCGGACGAGTCGACCGTGCTGACCCGGGCGCTGCTCGGCAACGCCACCGGCGCGGTGGCCTGCACCGTGGGCCGGGAGCCCGCGATGCGCGGTGACGCGGCGGCCGCCGCCCTCACCGCCGGTCTGAAGCTCGACTGGGGGCGCCTGGAGACGTCGGTCCCGGCGGAGTTGACCGGTCTGGCCGTACCGATCGCGGACGCACGGGTGGGCTGGCGCTACGCGCACTGGCTCGTGTCGCACGCCGACGACCACGGGGTGAAGACGGTCCGGTTCGCCAACCTGGAATGGACCGCGGACGGCGGCACATGGGCGAAGGTGCGGGATGACTCGGCCACCCCGGATCGAGTGATCGCCGAGGTCTTCGCCGACTGAGTCGGAACTGGCGACTTTCGCTAACCCGCAGTGATTGCACAAACGTGCATATCGGTATCACCACCCCGATTCTCCTAAGATTTCGTTGCTTAGAGTCAAGCTCTCGCTGCCCTCCGTACCACCGGTTGACCCTCGCTGATCCGCCGGCACAGCGCCGGGCTCGGGCTCTTGCCGAGAGGGTTAGGATCGGCAGCCTGTGTGCTCAGAAAGAGTTTCACCCTTATGGGGAGGGGATGGACACGGTGTTCGATTACGGCGGCCGGACCGGATACGAGCCGATCAGTGACACGGATCGCAAGGAGTTCCACGAGCAGGGTTTCATGTTGCTCCGCAACGTCCTGACCGAGGATCACCGCGCGGCCCTGGAGGAGGCGGTCGACCGGGTCTACGCCGAGGAGAAGGCCGCCGGCAACACCACCAAGGACGGCACCCTGCACCTGCTGGGCTTCCTGGAGCGGGACGAGCTCTTCGGCGAACTGCTCACCCACCCGATCGCCTTTCCCTACATGTGGGGCCTGGCGGGGTGGAACATCTACACCCACCACAACCACCTGGACGTGACGCCTCCGGCGCTGGAGCCGGAGAAGCCGTACTGGGGCTGGCACCAGGACGGCTACCGGCAGAACTCGGATCCCGAGACGATGGACCCGAACCTGCCCCGGCCGATGTTCTCGCTCAAGATCGCCTACGTGCTCTCCGACCTGTCGGAGAAGGGCCGGGGTGCGACCAAGGTGATCCCGGGCAGCCACCTGTGGAACTCGCTGCCGCGCCCGGCCGACCTGTCGGTGCAGAACCCCGATCCCGAGGGCACCGTCGAGATCACCGCCAACCCCGGCGACGCGTTCATCTTCGACCGGCGCCAGTGGCACTCGCGGTCCACGAACCTGTCCAGCATCACCCGCAAGATGCTCTTCGTCGGCTACACCTACCGGTGGATCCGCCCGCTGGACGAGCTGCACCCGGACAAGGACGGCCAGTGGTACGCCAACCGCACGCCCGTCCAGCGCCAGCTGCTGGGTGAGGGCACGCACACGGCCAACTACTGGGGCATCAACTGGAACGGCTACGTGGACGACGAGATCCCGCTGCGCAAGGAACTCAAGGAGCGGGGCCTGCTCGACCGCAGCATCCCCTGGCTGCGCTGAGCCGCGGAAGCGGCTCCCGGGACCACTGAACCGGCCCGGCGTACCGGCCCTGTCCCACGTCATTGGACAGGGCCGGTACGTACGCCGGGCGAAACCTATAACCCTCGGTAATTATCGCCGCATCGCCGCTAATTCCGGAGGAACCCCGGCGACGATACCGATCGGGACATTCTTTGGTGATCGGATCTGTCGTCCCGTGAGCTGCGACGACAGATCCGGCGGGTCGGCTCCCAGCGGGCCACGCCAACCGTGAACGTGATTGGAAGCCAATCTGGTTCACGTTCCCGGCGGGTGCCAGGCGCCGGCGTCCAACTGACTAGGTCAACCGCCCGGACAGCCGGTAGATATCCACGAGAAGATCCCACAACTCGTCGTTCAAGCGCTGGCCATTTTCGTTCGTCAACTGGTGCGCCGGGCACTTCATCGTCGGAGTCGACGGCACGAGCCGGCTGGGCGGAACACTGGCGAACCGAATCTTCCGCTGATCCTCCGGGCCGACGATCCGGAACTTGTCGGGCGCGATCCGGAAGGCGCCTCCGGCGATGTCCGCAACGGTGAACCGCGGATGTTGGATCTCCCTCGGATCCCCCGTGAGATGTCGCATCCGGACCATCTCCTGCTCGTCGTGCAGGACGGACAGGCTCGCCAGCAGGGGCGTACTGGCCCGGAGGGTCGTCTCCAGCGCCTGGCCGGACAGACCCACGGCGTCCCGCCCGTACGCCAGTGCCGACTCCAGACAGATCAACGCCTCCAGCATGGCCAGGCTGATGTTGCGCTTGAACTTGTGCCGCAGTGACGCCGCCAGTTCCGCAGCGCCGGCGCCGGTCGACGGCACCATCTGATCTTCCCAGACGACCGCATCCCGATGTTCGGCCACGACCGCCATCGAATGATCCAGAACTGCGCCCGGCCGGTCGAAGAGACCGTCGACCAGATCGCGGAATAGCAGGTCGAGCCTTTGCAGGTTATCGACAAGATCGCGATCCGGGGCGGCGCCTCGCAATTCCGTCAGCGCGGTGGAAGCGCGCAGTGCCTCAAACCACGCTTCCACCAGCGGCGTGTACACCTCGAGGTACAGCGCCGCCTTGGGGTGCCGATAGGAAAGCTGCTGATGTGACAACGTAGTGCTTCCCGGGAAAGATTCCGTGGACACTTACGGAGCGTAACATCTAAGATCATTTGGTGCAAATGTGAAAATCATAATCACCACTCTAGGTGACACCGACCACCTGATCGGCCGATCATCCGATCGTATGACCGTGGTGAATTTAGCGGCTCGGCGCAACGTACGCCAGACCCGAAACCGGACACGTACCGTGCCGAAGCATCGTCGAAGCCGGACGCGGAAGGTCCGGACAAGCACGGGGGCGCCGGACCGAGTCGGCCGGCGCCCCCCGATGCTGGGAGAGTGGAGTGCTCAGTAGCGACTCACTCGCCGACGGCGACCGACCCCGGCAACCAGAGCCACCGCCACGGCAGCCAGGACAACCTGGATCAGCAACTCCGTCCAGTCAATGCCGGGAGTCGCGGTCGCGATGCCGGCGGCGCGGGCGATGACCGTACCGAGCAGTGCGGCACCGACGCCGATGAGCATGGTCAACCAGATCGGCATGTCCTGGCGGCCCGGTACGACGAGACGACCGAGTGCGCCAATGACGAGGCCGACGATGAGCGCGGTGATGATACCCCAGACGGTGAGTTCCACGGCCGTCCTCCTTCAGATCAGTCACGTTGTCGTGGTGACAGTTAGATTCCCGAAGGGGGAAAAGCTCAAACCGACCTAGTGACCCAGACGACGCGCCGCATCCCGGATCGCCGCATCCATCGTGGCGAAGGCCAGAGGGGGTGGATCCGCCAGAGAGAACCAGGTCAGCTCGGTGGACTCGGCCGGGTCGAGCACGATCTCCCGGGCTTCCAGGGTGGCCAGAAAAAAGTTGTCGAGGACCGGCAGAAACTCGTCCTGGAACTCGTAGCTTCCGACGTACATGCCGATGAAGTCACCGAGGGTGATCTCCACGCCCAGTTCCTCGCGAGCCTCCCGTACGGCGGCCTCGGCCGGGTGCTCCCAGCCGTCACAGAATCCCCCCGGCATCTCCCACCGGCCGATCATGGGCTCCGCCGCCCGCCGGACCGCCAGAAAACGTGGCCCGGCCGGGGCGGGCGCCGGGGCCGGGTCGGGCGCCTGGGCCGGCTCGGAGGGCTGGGCCGGCGGGGCGGCCGGGTCCCGGTCGAGCACGATCAGCCCCACCGTGGGGCGGGCGTTGACGAAAAGCTGGTACCCGCAACCGGTGCAGGTCGTCGGGGCGGGTGCGGACAACGGCGTCGCGCACCGGGGGCAGAAGGAGGCGCTGGGGCCGTACCCCCGAGGGGTCACTTCTTGCCGCCCGCCTTGCCGTCGCCGGAGTCACCGGTGGAGAGCGCCGCGATGAAGGCCTCCTGGGGAACCTCGACCCGGCCCACCATCTTCATCCGCTTCTTCCCCTCCTTCTGCTTCTCCAGCAGCTTCCGCTTCCGGCTGATGTCACCGCCGTAGCACTTGGCCAGCACGTCCTTGCGAATCGCCCGGATGGTCTCCCGGGCGATCACCCGGTTGCCGATCGCCGCCTGGATCGGCACCTCGAACTGCTGTCGGGGAATCAGCTTCTGCAGTTTCGCCGCGATCGAGACGCCGTAGTTGTACGCCTTGTCCTTGTGCACGATGGCGCTGAACGCGTCGACCGGTTCGCTGTTGAGCAGGATGTCGACCTTCACCAGGTCGGACTGCTGCTCCCCGGAGGGCTCGTAGTCCAGCGAGGCATAGCCCTTGGTACGACTCTTGAGCTGGTCGAAGAAGTCGAAAATGATCTCGCCGAGCGGCAGGGTGTAGCGAAGCTCGACCCGGTCCGCGGAGAGGTAGTCCATCCCCTGGAGCGAACCGCGCCGCCCCTGGCACAGCTCCATCACCGCGCCGACGTAGTCGTTCGGGGTCAGTACGGTGGCCCGGACCACCGGCTCGTAGACCTCGGCCACCTTGCCGGTCGGGTACTCGCTCGGGTTGGTGACCGTCACCTCGGTGCCGTCCTCCAGGGCCACCCGATAGACCACGTTCGGCGCGGTCGAGATCAGGTCGAGGCCGAACTCGCGTTCCAGCCGCTCACCGATGATCTCCAGGTGCAGCAGGCCGAGGAAGCCGCAGCGGAAGCCGAAGCCGAGCGCCGCCGACGTCTCGGGCTCGTAGTTGAGCGCCGCGTCGTTGAGCTTCAGCTTGTCGAGCGCGTCCCGCAGGGCCGGGTAGTCGGAGCCGTCGATCGGGTACAGGCCCGAGTAGACCATCGGCTTCGGGTCCTTGTACCCACCGAGGGCCTCGCTCGCCGGCCGGTTGTTGATGGTGACCGTGTCACCGACCCGCGACTGCCGGACGTCCTTGACCCCGGTGATCAGGTAGCCCACCTCGCCGACGCCGAGCGCCCTGGCCTTCTCCATCTCCGGAGAGACCACGCCGAGTTCCAGCAGCTCGTGCACCGTACCGAGGGACATCATCTTGATCTTGTCGCGAGCCTCGATCCGGCCGTCGATCACCCGGACGTAGGTCACCACGCCACGGTAGACGTCGTATACCGAGTCGAAGATCATGGCGCGGGCCGGCGCATCCGCGTCGCCCACCGGCGGCTTGAACTGCCGGACGATCTCGTCGAGCAGATACTCGACGCCCTCACCCGTCTTGCCGGAGACCCGGATGCAGTCGCCCGGGTCACCTCCGATCAGGTGCGCCAACTCCTCGGCGTACTTGTCCGGCTGCGCGGCCGGCAGATCGATCTTGTTGAGCACCGGGATGATGTGGAGGTCGTTCTCCATCGCCAGGTAGAGGTTGGCCAGGGTCTGGGCCTCGATCCCCTGCGCGGCGTCGACCAGCAGGATGGCGCCCTCGCAGGCGGCCAGCGACCGGGACACCTCGTAGGTGAAGTCCACGTGCCCCGGGGTGTCGATCATGTTGAGCACGGCCTGCTCGCCCTGCCGGTCACCCTCGCGGATGGTCCACGGCATGCGGACCGCCTGGCTCTTGATCGTGATGCCGCGTTCCCGCTCGATGTCCATCCGGTCGAGATACTGGGCGCGCATCTGCCGTGGGTCGACCACGCCGGTGAGCTGCAACATCCGGTCGGCCAGCGTCGACTTGCCGTGGTCGATGTGGGCGATGATGCAGAAGTTCCGGATGCGGCCGGGGTCGGTGGCACCAGGAAGGTTCGCGCCGGGGTCGGGCGTCGGTGGCACGGCGGTCCGTTCTGCTTGGCTGACGACGATGGGCCTTCTATGTTCCCATGCCGCCCGGCGGCGCCCGGCCGTGGCCGGCGGATCACCACCGCGAGTTCGGTCACGGCCCGGCACCGAACCGGTCACCACCCGACTCGGCACCCGGCTCCCAACCGGCCGGCACCGTGCTCAGCGAGCACGGGGGCGCCCCCGCCCACGTGTCGCGCCAGCCGCCGAGCCCGCGGCGGCTGACGGAGGATGAAGCGGTCATCTCGGCGAGCCGTTGTCCGGGTACGCCATCCGGGCCAGGGCAGACTTGTCGACATGGCCGCCATCTCGGTACCGCCCCGACCGTACGACGCGACCGCCGTACGGCCCGGCTGGGCCGACCTCCCGACCGAACTGCGGACCGCGATCGCCGCCCGGCTGGGCGACAGGGTCAACTGGGCGAGCACCGCCGGTGGCGGCTTCACGCGCGGGTTTGCGGCAGTACTACAGACCGTGGCCGGGGATCGGGTCTTCGTCAAGGCAGCGTCGCTGATCGACCAGCGACACCTGAGCGACTGGTACGCACGGGAAGCCGCGATTACCGCCGTACTTCCGGCCGAGCTCGCGGTCGCCCGGCCGCGCTGGACGCTCACCGCTGCCGGTTACTTCGTGATCTGTCTGGACGCCATCGACGGGCGGATGCCCGGCCTCCCCTGGGTGCCGGCGGAACTGGACGCGACCCTGGCGGCGTACGCGACCGTCGCCGACGCGTTGCGGAAACCCCCACCCGGCCTGGTCGGGCTCGGTGCGCCCCGGCTCGACGAACTGGTCCGCGCCGATCTCGCCTGGTGGGGCGAGCTGGTCGCCGGCCGCGAGACACTGCCGAACCTGCCCGACGTCGCCCGGCACCGGTTACCCGAACTGGCCGCTCTGGAGGCCCGGTTGCCCGGGTACACCCGGAGCACGTCCATGATCCACGGCGATCTCCGGGTCGACAACGTCCTGCTCAGCGCCTCCGGTGCCGCCTGGTTCTGCGACTGGACGTGGCTCTGCTTCGGGCCCGCCTGGTTCGACCTGGCCGGTCTCCTGGTCACCGCGTACGCCAGCGGGCTCGACGCCGACGAGCTGTTCGGAAGCCATCCGGCGGCGTACGACGCACCGCCCGACGGCCTGGACGCCGCGCTCGCCGCGCTCTCCGGATACTGGCTGGTACGCGCCGCCGCCGGGCCGAGCACCGGCTCACCACACATCCGGGCGCATCAGCGGTGGAGTGCAGAGATGTCGCTCGGTTGGCTGGCCGGGCGGCAGGGATGGAGATGAGCCGTTTTGGCCTCGAAGCCGGCCACCTGGTAACGTGGCTCTTCGCGCGTGCCGACACGGCTGCGTTGTGACGTGCATAGTCGCGCCGCGCATCAAAGCAAACGGAAACCCTAGCTACCAGGCTGAGCTAGCTACCAGGACGAGGCTGTCGCGTGGCGAACATCAAGTCCCAGATCAAGCGCAACCGGCAGAACGAAAAGCGCCGGTTGCGCAACAAGTCGGTCAAGTCGTCGCTGAAGACCGCCATCCGCAAGTTCAACGAGGCCAGCGAGAGCGGAGACGCCACCAAGGCGACCGAGCTCATGCGGGACGCCTCGCGCAAGCTCGACAAGGCGGTCAGCAAGGGCGTGATCCACCAGAACCAGGCGGCGAACCGCAAGTCTGCGATCGCCAAGCGGCTGCAGTCGCTTTCCGCCTGACACAGCACCAGATACCTGACGCGTGGCCCCCGAGCCGGCTGGCTCGGGGGCCATCCGTTGTTGCTCGGGCGAGGTCGTACCGTTGCTCGCTCCGGCGTAACCGCAGCGCCGCAGGTCACTCGTAGCGGCGCTTGGCGGACTGGCGTCCGCGCTGCCGGACAGCGTCGGTCGGATCCAGCCGAACCAGCCATCGCCGTACCGGTCGCTGGTCCAGTCGCTCGCTCAGCCCTCGGTTCAGCGGCCTGCCGCTGCCGGCCCCGGGTAGGGAATCAATCTGCTGCTGGCCCTGTGGGTGCTGGCCCTGCCCCGCTGCTGCCTGCGCCCGGCCGGCATCGTTCTTTCGACCGGCCGTTCCGTCGCCGGTGTTCGGCCGGTCTCCCGCACCGGCAGTGGCAGTGGCGCACTCGTCGGCAGTGGACCGCTCGGCCACGCCGGCGGTGGCGCACTCGGCGCCGCCCGGCCGCTCGGCGCCACCTGGCCGCTCCACGCCGCCTGACCGCTCGGCGCCACCTGGCCGCTCCACGCCACCCGACCGCACCGCACCACCCGACCGCTCCACGCCACCCGACCGCTCCACGCCACCCGGCCGCTCGGCGGCAGTGGAGCGTTCGGCGGCAGTGGAGTTCGACCGCTCGGCCGCTCGCCCCGGGACCGGCGTCGGGCTGGGCCGGGACGGCACGGCGGGTGATGCGAAGTTACCACCGGCCGGCCTGGACGCGTCCGAGGTCCGGGTTCGAGCCGCGGCCTGGCTGCGGGAGCGGTTGAGGATGTCGACGGTCGGCCGGGGCAGCAGATCCTGATTCGACCGGTACCCCCGCTGGCCGCCGCGTTCCAGCCGAGCCCAGACCGCCGCGCTCATGCCCGCCGGGCGAGCCGCCGGATCGTGCCGGTTCCTAGGGTCCGGGTCGGGTGTACCGGATACCGGGCCTGCGACATCGCCCCCGTCGGGGGCGACAGCGGTCAGCGGAACGGCCCGATCCGGCTCGGTCATCATCTGCCCCGGTACGCGGGCCCGTCCGACCGCCGGCTGGATCTCCCGGCGAAAGCGCTCGCGTTCCTGGGCCGGCACCCGAGCCGCCGACCGGACCACCGCAGCGGCGACCACGTCGTTGACCTTGACCATGACAGCGACGGTTGCCGGCAGGACGAGTACCCCCCACCAGCTCACCAGCTCGGCCAGGGCGAGCAGCAGACCGAGCGCCACCGTGCCCTCGAAGTAGACGAAGCACAGCGTTCCGCCCGGATCGACGTGTCGGAGCCGGAGCACCCTGGCGTACAACGGGCGTAACCGTTCCTCCTCGACCGACATGGCCGCTGCCGACGTCATCGCGCAACGCTCGCCCTGCGGGCGGCCACGACCGCGACGACGGCACGTTCCAGCGCGTATCCCCGGTCATCGGCGCCGCCCTTGACGGCGGCGTTGCACTCGGCGGCGGCGTACATCGCGTCGGCCAGCCCTTCGGGGGACCAGCCCCGGCCGACCCGCTGCGCCTTTTCGATCTTCCATGGGGGCATGCCGAGGCTGCTCGCCAACTGGTACGCGCTGCCCCGGCCCGCCGAGCTGACCCGGGCCACCGTCCGTACCCCGTCCGCGATCGCGTCGGCGACCGGGACCGGATCCACGCCCACGTGCAGCGCCCAGCGCAGCGCCTCCAGGGCTCCGGGCAGATCACCGGCCATCGCCGCGTCGGCGACCGTGAACCCGCTGACCTCCGCACGTCCCCGGTAGTAGCGGGCAACCGTGTCGGCGCCAATCCGTCCGTCGGTGTCGGCGAGGAGCTGCGAGCAGGCGGAGGCAAGCTCGCGCAGATCGTTCCCGACCGCCGCGAGCAACGCTTCGGCCGCGTCCTCGGTGCACCGTCCACCGCCACGCCGCACCTCGTCCCGGACGAACGAGACCCGGTCGCGGTGTCCCTTCAGCTTCGTCGCCGGTACGACCTCCGCGCCCGCCGCCCGCAGTCCGTCGGCGAACGCCTTGCCCTTCGCCCCGCCGGCATGCGCCACCACCAGGTGCACCTCCGGGTCGGGATTCTTCGCGTACGACAGCAGGGCGGCGACCAGGTCCTTGCGGGCGTCCTGTCCAGCCCGGACGATCAGCACCCGCCGACCGCCGAACAGGGACGGGCCGAGCAGTTCGGCGATCTCCCCCGGATTCAACGCCGCCGCTTCGTGATCGTGTACATCGACACCCGGATCGACGGCCCTGGCCGCATCGACCGCCCCGGCGATCGCCCGGGTGGCAAGCAGTTCCTCGTCGCCGAGGACGAGCAGGACGGAAGCGAGGCTGACGGGGGTCACTAGGTCATCGTCGCATGCGGCGAGTGTCCATCGGGCCTGGTCACCCCGCTCGCTGCGGCTGACCCTGCACTTAGCGCAAATCTAGACATTTATCTTAACTCTGACATTCTTCGTCATCATCTCGACGGGTCGCCCGGGTCCAACCCTCGGACCGCAACCCCGAGCCGGCCACCGTCGAATCTGACCACCGCCACATCCCCGTCGGTATCGGTCCGCAACACCCGGACACCGGACCGGGCCAGCCGGGCGAGCACCGCGGGGTTGGGATGCCCGTAGCCGTTGTCGACCCCCACCGGTACCAGCGCCACCGCCGGCCGCACCGCGTCGAGAAACGCCGGCTCCTGGTAGGCGGATCCGTGGTGGGCGAGTTTCATCACCTCGGCCCGGAACGCGGTGGCGGGGAATCGGTCCAGCAACGCCTGCTGCTCCTCGGTCTCCGCGTCACCGGTCAGCAGAATGCTCGTGCCGCGCACCTCGGCACGCAGTACCACGGAATTGTTGTTCGGGTCCGATCGCGTGCCCCGCAGCGGATACGGCGGGCCGAGCAGGGTCAGCACCACCGGCCCGGCCGCGTACGTCCAACCCGTGCCGATCGCGCGGACCGGAACAGCCTTCGCCGCGCCCGCGTCGTGGACGGCGGCTCTGCCCTCGCCCGGCTCCAGCCAGTCCGGGGTGGCCACGAGGTCCACCCGCCGTCCCCGGAACACGCCGGCCAGCCCACCCACGTGATCGGCGTGGAAGTGACTGAGCACCAACAACGACACGACCCGCACGTCGAGCCGGCGCAGGCATCGGTCGACGGCGACCGGATCAGGACCGGCGTCCACCACCACCGCCTGCCCGGCCCCGATCGGCAGCACCAGGCTGTCGCCCTGACCCACCGCACAGGCCACGATCACCCAGCCCGTCGGCGGCCAGCCGGTCGCGACGAGCCGCACCGGCAGCGCACCGACGACCACCGCGACCGTGACCACCGCGACCAGCCGGCGGACGAGCGGCCGGCGGGCGGCCACCAGGAGTGCGACCGTCAGCAGTCCGAGCAGCAGGCCACCGGCCACCCCGTCCAGCCAGGGCAGCGTGCCGGCCGGCAACCGCGCACCATGCCGGGCCACCAGGACCAGCCACCATGCCGGCCACCCGCCGAGCCAGGCGACGGCCTCGGCGCCCGCCGCCCAGAACGGGGACAGCACTGCCGCGGTCACCCCGAGCACCGTCGCCGGAGCGACCGCCGGAACGGCGAGCAGGTTCGCCGGTACGGCCACCAGGCTGATCGTCCCGGACAGGCCCGCCACCACAGGTGAGCAGGCGAGCTGCGCCGCCGCGGGGATGGCCAGCGCCTCGGCCGCCCCCGCCGGCACGCCCCGGCGGCGCAGGGCGTCCCGCCAACGTGGCGCGAGCAGCAGAAGCCCACCGGTGGCCAGTACGGACAGCGCGAACCCGGCATCGCCGGCCAGCTCCGGGTCGACGACGACCAGCACCGTCACCGCGCCAGCCAGGGCCGGCAACGCGGCCCGGGGTCGTCCGGCGGCCAACGCCGCCAGACCGATCGCGCCCATCGTCGCGGCCCGGACCACGCTCGGCGAAGGGCGGACCAGTATCACGAATCCGACCAGGGCAATCCCACACAGGCCGGCGGAGAGCCACGGTCCGGCCCGGGCCCAACGAGCCAGCAACAACACCAAGCCGACGACTATCGCCACATTCGATCCGGACACCGCGGTGAGGTGGGTCATTCCGGTGGTCCGGAAGTCGTCCTCGACGGCCGGCTCCAGTCGGCTCGTGTCTCCGACCACCAGGCCCGGCAGCAGCCCGCCCGGTTCGCGCGGCAACGGCGCGCAGGCGCGCTGCAACCCGGTCCGCAACGAGCCGGCGGTCCGCTGTGCCCAGGACGGTTCGCCACGTAACAGCGGCGGGGTACCGACCGTCAGCACGGCGGCGGTGAGGTCTCCCCCACGCGAGGCGGCGAGCCTGCCGGTGGCCGTCAGCCGCTGGCCCGGCAACACCCGCCGCCAGCCGGCATCGCTGGCCAGCACGAGAATCCGTACCGGTGCCCTGATCCGACCCTGTTCGGGTCCCTGGAGCCAGTCGAGCCGGGTCGAGAGCAGATACATCGCCGGACGGCCGGCGGCTCCGGCGACTGGTCGCGGATCATCCCGTACCACCAGTGCAGCAGTGACCCGGGCTCGGGCGTCGGCCAGTCGACCGATCGGGGTGGCGTCCCGTACGCCGAGCCGGGTGGCCGTGACCACGCTGCCGCAGAGCACCCCGAGCAGCACCGAGACGACCACCCACCCGTACCGCTCCGGCCCGTACCGCTCCAGACTCTCCCGCTCCGGCCCGTACCGCTCCAGACTCTCCCGCTCCGGCCCGTACCGCTCCAGACTCTCCCGCTCCAGCCTGTACGACTTCGGAGCCTGCCGCTTCCTCCCGGGCGGAGGACGACGGATCAGCCGGTACGAGAGGGCGAGCAGCGCCATCGTGGCCACAGCAGCGATCAGCAACGCCGCCGTGGCGTCCAGGAGGAGCGCGGCCAGTGCGGACAGCCAGGTTCCGATGGCGAGTCCGGCCAGCCGCAGATCGGGAGAAGTCACACCGTCACCAGATCCTTCAGGTCCTCGTACCGGGCGTCACCGATGCCGTTGACCTGTCGCAGGTCGCCTACCGAACGGAAGCCGCCATGCTGCTCCCGGTGCGTCACGATGCGCTGGGCGAGTACCGGGCCCACCCCGGGCAGGGCATCGAGTTGCGCCACGGTGGCGGTGTTGAGGTTGACCTTTCCGCCGACCGCTCCGGCGGGAGCCTCGGCCGACCCGGCGCCGGCCGGTGCCGCTCCCGGCGGTGGCGTCACCCCCACCAGGAGAAGTTCGCCGTCCGTCACGCGGCGGGCGAGGTTGAGCAGGGAGACGTCGACCCCCGGCAGTGGACCACCGGCGGACTCGAGCGCGTCGGCCACCCGCGCGCCGGCAGGCAGTCGTACCAGACCCGGCCGGCGCACCTTGCCAGCCACCGCGACCACCACCTCGGCGCCGGCCGCGACGGGCCCGGCACCACCCGCGTCCGGCCCGGCACCACCCGCGACGGGCCCCGAGCCCGACGGCGTCGAGAGTGCGGAGGACCCCGGGGACGGCCCGACGGACGACGAGACCGGTTCCGTGCGCGGGCGGGACGTCCACGCCCAGCCTGCCGCACCGAGCACGACCACGAGGGCCACCACCGCGATCGCCCTGACTCCGCGCCGCCCAGGATCGAAGGCGCCTGGCCCCGTCAGCCGGGCCGGCGCGGCCACGTCGGCCGCCGGATCCTCGTTCTCGGGCCGGCCGGGACGACGAGGGGACCGTTCCGACGTCGACGACACGTCGTCGTCGGGTAGCCGAACACCCCCTCCGGGGGACCGGACATCGTCACCAGACGGCCAGCCGTCGCCTTCGGTTGCCCAGCTGTCACCTCCGGACGCGCCGGCGGCCGGAGTTACGGCCTGCGAGGCGCGCCCGCCGAGCAGCCGGAAGAGCCGCTGCCGCACCACTGCTTCCTCGTCGGACACGCGGCGAAGCTAGCCAACGGCGTACGGGACAGGAGGGCCGGACGTCCACGGCTGTGGACAACCAGCCCTCCTGTGGAAAATGCCCTGATCATGTCTGTCTATGCTATGGCTGGCCTCAGTTCGGGTTGCTGCCGTGGGTCAGGGTCTCCCAGGCCACGAAGAGGTGGTTCGTGCCCGCCGGTCGCTGCCGTTCGGTGAGTTGCCCAGTCCTGGTCATCGCGATGCCCCGTCGGTTGTTCAGCGCGTTGAAGGCGACCTCTGTGACCGGGCCGAGCCCCAGGGTCAGGCTGCCTCCGCAGAGCGAGGGCGGCACGGCGTCACCCAGTTCGTACTTCGCGTGGAAGCCCAACGCGTGACGCAGCCGGTCCTGGATCTCCGGATAGATGTCCTGGCCCTGGTGCCGGAGCGTCTCCGCGACGTGGGAGATCGCCGATATGCCGTACCCGGTGTGGGTGAAGTCGCGGCAGGTCTCCTGGGAGAGTCCGTCGGAGAACTGCTGCTGCCCGTGCCAGTACGACACCACCTCCGTCCGGGTGTCGATGCTGCTGCCGACCGGGCCGCGCGGGTAGGCGCCGTCGGTGGTCAGGTAGAGGAAGGCCGGCAGCCGGTCGCGGAACTTGGCCACCGCCCGGTCGTAACTGGCCCGGTCCTCGAGGAACACCGAGATCCCGAGCGCGGCCTCCATCATGCTCAGTTCCCAGTTGCCGTTACTGGTCGCGTTGCCGTTGATGATCTCGGGCAGGTAGACGTCGCGCAGCATGGTGCCGAACCGGTTCACGCCGGTCGAGGACCAACCGCCGTACGTGTAGCGGATGATCTCCGCCGCCCGGGGCCAGCTCGACGCCGCCCAGGCGGTCTGCAACGGTGCGTTGCTGTTGGTGTGGTCCCGGATCGTCGCCGACCAGGCGTCCATGATCTGGATCGCCTTCTCCGCGTACCGGCTGTCTCCGCCCACGTACCAGGCCAGCGCGAGGGTGTACGCGGCCAGCGCGTCCTGCCGTTCGTCCGTACATCCGTTGTTGGGGTTGGAGTACGAGCCGCACTCCACAATGGCGCGTGGTTTCGGCGTACGGGACAGCGAGGCGAAGGCGCTCGCCATCATCTGGTCGTAGGCGCCCTTCCAGGGTTGCGCTCCGGCGCTCACCCGGGACCGGACGAAGTCGAGCTGTGGACGGCTGACCAGTACGCCAGGGTGGGTGAACGCGGCGGGTGCGGCGATCCGCCGCTCCGCCACCTGCGACACGGGTGCGGCGGCGGCCGCCGAAGCCGGGCCGGCACCGGAGTGCGGGACGACCACGGTGGTCAGCAACAGCACGCCGACGGCGACCGCCCGGGGCATCGGGACATGGAGACGTGACCTGGACACGGCGCTCCTCCTGCTAGGACACACGAGGCTTCGGAAAGAACCCTTAGGAAGCTTTCCTAACCAATAGGACCATCCAGATCGACTCCAGTCAACGCCTTGAGGTGTTAAGAAGGGGCCCTTCCTATACAAAAAGCGATAAGAGGGGGCCCTTCCTTACACCCGGTGCACGACGACGCAGGCCAGGCCGGGGCCGGCGTGTGCGGCGATCACCGCACCGGCCTCGGTGACGTACGTGGCTCGCAGCCGGGCGCCGAGCCGCGAGCGCAGCGCCTCGGCGAGACCGGCCGCCCGCTGGGGTACGGCGAGATGGTGCAGGGCGATGTCGACCTCGTCCTGCCCGGCCGCCTCCACGGCGAGGTCGACCAGCCGGGCGAGCCCCCGGCCGGAGGTACGGACCCGGTCCCGCAGGACGATGGCGCCGTCCACGACGTGCAGGATCGGCTTCACCGACAGGGCCGTGCCGAGCAGCGCCTCAGCGGCGTTGACCCGGCCGCCCCGACGCAGGAACTCCAGGGTGTCGACGTAGAAGAAGGTGCTGGTCCGCTCGATGGCGTCGATCGCCGCTCGGCGTACCTCGGGCAGCCCGGCTCCCAGCGCGGCGGACGCGGTGGCGGCCAGCGCCGGAAAGCCGAGTCCCATTCCGGTCGACCGGGCGTCGACGACGCTGACCCGTTCGCCCAGTTCGGCCGCTGCGAGCCGGGCCGCTTCGACGGTGCCGGACAGTTCCGCCGACAGGTGTACCGAGAGCACTCCGGTCGCACCGCCCGCCAGCAACTGCCGGTACGTGCGGGCGAACTGTTCCGGTGCCGGCCGCGAGGTGCTCACCGACACCCGCCGACCACCCAGCGCCCGGGCGGCGTCCTCGGGGAAGACGTCGACGCCCTCCTGGCCCTCTACTCCGTCGAGGACGACGGCGAGCGGTACCACGGTGAGCCGGTTCCGCTCGACCAGGTCGGCCGGCAGGTAGGCGGTGGAGTCGGTGACGACCGCGACGGGCATGCCGGCACGGTAGCCGATCGCGCGGGCGGAGGGAGAGCGCGTCAGATGGCGGCGGGTGGCGGGTGGTCGAGACCGGCACCCGGGCCGCCGTGGGCGATCAGCCCGACGTTGTGTCCACGCAACTGCCAACCACGTACGTCGTCGTGCCGCAGTTCGGTCCAGTGGCAGTTGTTGAGGGACCCGACGGAGCGCAGCACGGTCGAGTCCCAGCCGAGCAGATAGCCGCAGCCCTGCCGCGCACCGCCGCCGTGGGTCGCCACCACGATCGTGCCGCCCGGTACGGCGTCGGCGGCGTCCTGGAGTGCCGTGCCGACCCGCTTGCCGAGTTCGTCGAGGCTCTCCACCTCGCAGCCGGGATCCTGCTCACCGGCCCGCCAGCGGGCGTGCTCGGCGGGGAACCGCTGCGCCACCTCGGTCATGGTGAGTCCCTGCCACTGCCCGTAGTAGCGCTCCCGCAGCCGGGGGTCCGTCCGGACCGGCAGCCCGGTCAGCGCGACCAGGGCCGCGGCGGTGTCGGCGGCCCGGCGCAGGTCACTGGCGACGATCACCGTGGGTCGCAGCGCGGCGAGCAACGGCGCGGCGCTCGCGGCCTGTTCCCGGCCGAGGTCGTTCAGCGATATGTCGAGCTGTCCCTGCACCCGGTTGGCGGCGTTCCAGTCGGTGTTGCCGTGCCGCCAGACGATCAGCCGGGTCATTCGGCGATGCCCGCCTCGGCTTCCACCAGGTCCCGGTCCACGAACGGGATCGTCGGGCAGTCCTTCCACAACCGGTCGAGCGAGTAGAACTCGCGCTCCTCGGTGTGTTGGACGTGGACCACCACGTCGACGTAGTCGAGCAGCACCCAACGGCCCGCCCGTTCGCCCTCGCGGCGGACCGGCTTCGCCTTCTCCGGCAGGCCGAGCAGGGCTTCCTCGATCGCGTCCACGATCGCGGTCACCTGGCGCTCGTTCGGCGCGGAGGCGAGCAGGAACACGTCGGTGATCGCGAGCTGCTCCCCCACGTCGATGATGACGATGTCCTGCGCCTTCTTGTCGGCGGCGGCCTGCGCGGCGACCGTTGCCAGCTCGCGGGCGCGTTCGGAAACTGTCACCATTCTCCTTCGATCAACCGTCAGACTCTCCTAGCCTCTCACACGGCGGCACGGTACGGCCCGGCGGTTAACGAACAGCGAGCATCAAACCGGGCGAAATCACCCCTGGTACAGCCGACGTTTGGCGATGTACTGCACCACACCGTCCGGCACCAGGTACCAGACCGGCTCCCCGGCGGCCACCCGGTTGCGGCAGTTGGTCGACGAGATGGCCATCGCCGGCACCTCCACCAGGCTCACCGTGTCGGCCGGCAGGTGCGCGGCGGAGAGTTCGAAACCGGGCCGGGTCACCCCGATGAAGTGGGCCAATTCGAACATCTGGTCGAGATCCTTCCAAGAGAGGATCTTCTCCAGTGCGTCGGCGCCGGTGATGAAGAACAGTTGGACCTTCGGGCCGTACTCGGCGTGCAGGTCCCGGAGGGTGTCGACGGTGTAGGTCGGGCCACCCCGGTCGATGTCGGCCCGACTGACCTGGAACCGTGGGTTCGAGGCGGTGGCGATGACGGTCATCAGGTAGCGGTCCTCGGCCGAGCTGACCGGTTCGTCCGCCTTCTGCCACGGCTGTCCGGTGGGCACGAAGACCACCTCGTCCAGCGCGAACCGGTCGGCCACCTCGCTCGCGGCGACAAGGTGCCCGTGGTGGATCGGATCGAAGGTTCCCCCCATGATCCCGATCCGCCGGATGTCGTCCTCCACGCCTTGATCGTAGGCTGGTCACGCCCCTCGATCTCCCGGACATGAGCCAGATCGCATTTCCCGGCGGGCGGAGGCACCCCGGGCCGAACCGGCCGGATTACCGGGCGACGGCCCGGGAGAGGGTCCGGGAGAGCAGGGCCCGGCGTAGATCGTCGTCCGCGTCGGTGACCACCCGGCGCAGACCGGCCGGCAGGTCGTCCCGGGCCAGCAACGCGGCGGCCAGTTCCCGGGTCCGCCCGGCCACGGCGTACCGGGGATAGGCCAGCCCGGCCACCTGGTCGGCCACCCAGGGGGTACGTCGACGCGCCGCCTCCGGCATCTCGGCGAAGTAGCGCTCCACATAGGAGGCGGTCAGCTCGGTCTGCTCTGGTTGCCAGAACCCGGTCGCATTGGCCTCCAGCAGTCGATTGGACAGCGTCGTGTCGCCCGTGACGACCTGCCAGACCCGGCCCTTGGCGTCCGGGTCGGGCAGCGCGGCCCGGCAGGTCGCCGCCCGCTCCGCCCCGGTGGCGCTCGGGTCGGCGGCCTGCTCGGCGGCGATCTCGGGTTCGCCGACGGCACCGAGTACGGCCAGCCGGCGCAGCACCGCCCAGCGCAGCTCGGCGTCGACCACGAGCCCGTCCGGAACGTGTTCGCCGGCCAGCCATCCCGCCAGCAGGGCGGTGTCGACCGTGGCCCCGATCAGGCCCCGCACGGCGGCGAGCTGGCGCGAACTGCCGGGCGGCGCCGCCGCCAGCAACCGGTCACAGGCGCCCGCCAACTGCTCCTGCGCGGCCGCCCGGACGTCCGGATCGAGGTACCGGTCGAGCAGCGGACGGGTCCGGTTCAACACGTCCCGCACGACGATCAGTTCCGGCTCGGCCGGCAGGGCCGCCACGATCAGCGCCACCAGGTCCGAGACCGGGCGCTCTCCGTCGGTCACCGCGTCCAGCGTCTCGCTCCAGAGCAGCGCCCGGGCCAGCGGATCGGACAGGCCGGGCAGGGCCAGCGGTACGGCCGCGGCCGATCCGTCGTCCAGCCGTACCTTGGCGAAGGTCAGGTCCCCGTCGTTCGGCAGCAGCAGTCGGGCCGCCGGCTGGCCGGTCAACTGGTCGAGCACGGTCCGCCCGCCGTCGACGAGCGGGTCGAGGTCCACCTCTATCCGACGCCGCAACCGGATCCCCGACCCGGTACCGGCAGAACCGTCGCCGTTGCCGGCACCGTTGCCGGCACCGGCGGTGTCACCAGTGCCGGCGGTGTCGGCGAGGTCGGCGAGGTCGTAGAGGCCGACGGCGATCCGGTGCGGGCGCAGCAGCGGATATCCCGACGGCGCGGTCTGCACGACGGCGACCTCGGCGTAGTGCCCGTCGTCGCGCAGCCGTACCTCGGCACGCAGGGTGTTCAGCTGTGGCTGCCGCAGCCAGACCTCGGCCCAGCCGGTCAGGTCCCGGCCGCTGCTCGCCGAGAGCGCCGCCAGCAGGTCGGCCAGGGTGGCGTTGCCGAACCGGTGGGTGGCGAAGAAGCCACGCAACCCGGCCAGGAACGCCTCGTCGCCGAGCCACGCCACGAGCTGGCGGAGCACCGAGGCACCCTTGGCGTACGAGATCCCGTCGAGGTTGGGCAACGCCTCGGCGACGTCGGAGACCTCGGACGGCGCCACCGGATGGGTCGACGGACGCTGGTCGGCGGCGTACCCCCAGGCCTTGCGGCGGAGCGCGAACGTCGTCCACGCCGAGCCGAACCTGGTCGCCTCGGCCGTCACCCGGGTCCCGAAGTACTCGGCGAACGACTCGTTCAGCCACAGGTCGTCCCACCAGCGCAGGGTGACCAGGTCGCCGAACCACATGTGCGCCATCTCGTGCGCGATGGTGTTCGCCCGCTGTTCCCGTTCGGCGTCGGTGACCACGGACCGGTGCAGGTAGTCGTCCCGGAACGTGACCAGACCGGGGTTCTCCATCGCGCCCATGTTGAACTCCGGCACGAACGCCTGGTCGTACTTGCCGAACGGGTAGCGCACCTCGAACAGCTCGTGCAGCCGGTCGAGGCACTGCCGGGTGACCGTGAAGATCTCGTCCGCGTCCCGGTCCAGGTACCCGGCGAGGGAGCGGCGGCAGTAGACAGCGAGCGGAATGCCGTCGTGCTCGCCGCGCAGCACGTGGTACGGCCCGGCGATCAGCGACACGACGTAGGTGGCCAGCGGCGGGGTCGCGGCGAACTCCCACCTCCCCGGCGCCGGGGAGGCGGCGAGTTCGCCGTTGCCGGCCACCGTCCAGTCCGTCGGCGCGACGACCGAGAGGGTCACCGGCGCCTTCAGGTCGGGCTGGTCGAAGCAGGCGAAGATCCGCTGGGCGTTGTCGATGGCCGACATCGCGTACAGGTAGGTGCTTCCGTCGGCCGGGTCGACGAACCGGTGCAGCCCCTCCCCGGCGTTCGAGTACGCCATCTCCGCCTCGACGACCAGCGTGTTGTCGGCGAGCAGCCCGGTCAGGGCGAACTGGTTGTCGTCCAGCGCGGCCGGATCCAGTTCGGTGCCGTTGAGCCGTACGCCGAGGAGTCTGGCCGGTCTGACCTCGACGAACGTGGCGGCGTCCGGGGTGGCGGACCGGAACCGGATGCTGGTGACGGACCGGAACCCGGCCTCACCGCCGGTCAGATCCAACTCGATGTCGTACGACTCGACGGTGAGCAGTGCGGCGCGTTCCGTCGCAGCTACCCGGCTCAGGCTCGGCATCCGCATATCCTGCACGATGGGTCCGCGGACGGCTGGAGTCCGGGCCGA
Source organism: Plantactinospora alkalitolerans (assembly GCF_015690345.1). Taxonomy (GTDB): domain Bacteria; phylum Actinomycetota; class Actinomycetes; order Mycobacteriales; family Micromonosporaceae; genus Plantactinospora; species Plantactinospora alkalitolerans. Next base: position 32,797 of record NZ_JADPUN010000258.1, read on the forward strand.
ACCTGTGTATGGAGGAACCGAAGATGGCGCAGCACCCCAAGGGCGATTTCGACCTTTCGCGCGCCGTGTGGCAACGCGCCGAGGGCGACGATTCGGAGGGCGCGGTGGAGATCGCGTTCGTCGACGACCTGATCGGCATGCGCAACTCCGCCGAGCCGGACGGGCCGGTGCTGGTCTTCACCCAGGCCGAGTGGGACGCGTTCGTGGCCGGTGCCCAGGACGGCGAGTTCGACCTCGACTGAACGACCCGCCCCGGGCCACCGGCGGCGGGTGGGCGGTTGACCGGTCGCTCAGCGGACGTAGTCCCCGAGCAGGGCCGGCGTCAGCCCTGCGGCGTGGATGGCGGTCAACGCGGCGATGAAGTCGTCGACGAACCGCTCCCGGAAGTGCATCAGGATGATGTCCCCGGCGCGCACTCGACGGCCCTCCTGGTAGCGGACCTTCCCCTTGTCCACGGTCTCCTTCCAGAAGAACGCCGCCTTCATGCCGCAGTCCCGGGTCGCCCGCAGCGTGGTGGCGTCCTTGTTGCCACCCGGCGGCCGGAACAGCACGGGGCGGCGGCCGTACCACTGCGCGAGCTGGTCGGCCGACCCGCAGATCTCTCGTCGCTGCGTCGCGTACGACTTGCCCCGCAACCCCTGGTGGGTGATGGTGTGCGCCTCGATGACGACGTTGGCCGGAAACCGCCGGAAGTAGTCGGGGTCGTCCTTGATGGCGTTGACGGTGAGGAAGAGCGTCACCGGCACGTGCGCGTCGAGGAGCAGTTGCCGGAACTCGGGGTTCTTGATCCAGCCGTCGTCGATGGTCAGGAACGCCACCGGCTGGGTGGTGGGGATGCGGCTGTACCAGCCCGCCTCCGCTCCGGCCGGCACGGTCACCGGCTTCGGGATCGGAGCGTCCGCGAAGCGCGGCACTCTGGCCGCGTACGGGCCGGTCGGGCCGGTCGGGGTGGGCGCGCCCGGGGTGGTCACGTCCGGGATGGGCATATCCGGGTTGCGCACGCCCGGGGTGGCGGCCGCGACGCCACCGGACGGGTGGGCCGGTTCGCCGCCCCGGCAGCCGCTCAGGCCGGCGAGGAGCGCCACCAGTACGGTGCCGACGATCAGCGGCACGCCCGCACGTAGCCGCCGGTCAGCGTGCCGGTCCGGGCCACCGTTTCCGCTGCTCGGATGCCCCGCCACCATCCCGAGGAAGCGAATTTCGTTCACACTCACCCGCCGACCCTAGGCCGGTGGATCGCCCGCACCAAGCGAGGGCCGTCATCACGAGGTAGACGAAACCCCTGGTAGACCGGGGGGTCACCCGGTGTAGCGCCGACCTGGCGACGAGCGCTGCCGAACGCGCCGGGCAGCCGCCGGTCCCGGCGGGCTTATCCGATTGCCGCCCGTGCGGCCGGACATCTACCCTGATCTTGACCTCGCGGCTGCTGAACCGTCGAGCACCACAACCGGATATCGCGGGACCCGTCCCGCCACCGCCCGCACGCGCCGACGCGCGTGTCGATGACGCGTCTCCCCTCGCAGCAGCTCCGAAAGGCCCCAGCCATGCCCGCACAAGCGGCCAAAAGGCCCGATCCACGCCTGGTCAGAGTCGACGACTCCTGGCTCACCCTGCCCAACCCGTCCGGAATACCCGTCGACATCTGCGCCGGGCCGGACGTACCGATCGAGTCCGTGGCGATCGACGAACTTCTCACCGTGCTGGAAACCGCCGACACGCTGCGGAGCCTCGCGCACGCCACCCCGGGACTCGACGCCGAACCCCGGATCGACCGGGTCGTCTGCACCCCGGACTTCCACAAGGGCGCCGGCATCCCGATCGGCACCGTACTGCGGACGACCGGCGCCCTGATCCCGCAGGCGGTCGGGAACGACATCAACTGCGGGATGCGGGTGGAGGCCACCTCGGTCACCGTCGACCAGATCCGTCCCCACCTCGACCGACTGGAGCGGCGGCTGCGGCACCTCTTCTTCGAGGGTGGCCGGCGGATCGGCCTCACCGCCCGGCAGCGCGAAGGGCTGCTCCGCGAAGGACTCCCCGGCCTGCTCGCCGACGACGTACCGGCCGGGTCCGGTGCCGGGAGCGCGGACCGTGCCGGGGCCGCCGGTGGCGCGTGGCTCCAGGTCGGTCCCGACGACCTGACCGACCTGGACGGCCGGCTGCACTCCAGCGGTTATCCGGTCTCCTCCGCCGACGGGTTCCGCGACTGGATCACCAGCGGTGGTGGCACCAGCTACGACAGCATCATCGGCAGCGTCGGCGGCGGCAACCACTTCGCCGAGCTGCAGTACGTCTCGGCGGTGCACGACGGCGCGGCGGCGTACGCCTGGGGCCTGGCTCCCGGCCAGGTGGTGCTGATGGTGCACAGCGGTTCGCTCTCGCTCGGCCACCAGGCCAACGCCACCGGCCGGGACCAGGCGAGGGCGGCCTGGCCACGCGCGGTGCCGACGCCCCGGAACCGGATCCTGCCGATGCTGCTCGACGAGGCGTCCGCCCCCGGACGGCAGCGGTACCTGACCGCGTTCGCCAACGCCGCGAACTTCGCCCTCGGCAACCGGTTCTTCCTGGCGCTGATGCTGCGGGCCGGTCTGGCCAGCATCGTCGGCGAACTCCGGTCCCGGCAGGTGTACGACGCACCGCACAACCTGATGTGGCCGGAGCCGGACGGCAGCGTGCTGCACCGCAAGGGCGCCACCCCGGCGGCCGGAGCCGGCGGCGCCGGTCAACGCCCGATCGACCTGTACGGGGAGCCGGTCATCGTGCCCGGCTCGATGGGCGCGCCCAGTCACCTGCTCCGGGGGCTCGGTAACACCCGCGCACTGACCAGCGCCTGCCACGGCGCCGGACGCAGCATCCCCCGGGGTGCGGCGGCCCGGGGCGGCGACGCCGAACTGGACGCGTTCCTGCGGGAGTTCCGGGTGGTGACCCCGCTGGACCACCGCGATCCGGCGGTGGCCGCCCGGCGGGACATCGTCGACGCGTGGCGGCGCGACCTGAAGCAGGAGGCGCCGTGGGCGTACAAGGAGGTCGGCGCCGTCGTCGACAGCCTGCGCCGGGCCGACGTCGCCGAACCGGTGGTCGAACTCCGGCCGATCCTGACCGTCAAGGGCTGACCGGAGATCCGACCGGTCGGGCAGGGCCGTTTCGCCCGACCGGTCGGCCACTCTCCGATGATCCGGCTAGGCGGTGCGTCAGGTCCGGGGGACATCATCCACATTGATGTGCGACGCGCCGTTAGCCCGTAGTCACGAGATGCTAACTCCGGGCGTGACGGGAGTGCTCTCCGTCGCCGGTCCCCCTAGCGTGACAGATCCTTTGTGCACTTGGAGCTGCGCCAAGTTGGGGGAAAGCGGCATGCCATCACCCGCACAACCGTCATCGATCACATCCGTACTCCGTACCGGTCTCGTGGTCGGCCTGCTGGCGGCGCTGACCGCGCCGATCTCCGGTGCGGCGCCCGCCGCCGCGGTGGTGCTACCCACCGGATTCCAGGAACAGGTCGTGTTCACCGGCCTCAACCAGCCGACCAACATCGAGTTCTCCCCGGACGGCCGCGTCTTCGTCGCCGAGAAGGGCGGCCGGATCAAGGTGTACGACGACCTCGCCGACACCACCGCGACCGTCTTCGCCGACCTGTCGACGAACGTGCACAACCAGCACGACCGAGGGCTGCTCGGCCTGGCCCTGCATCCGAACTTTCCCACCCAGCCGTACGTCTACGTGCTCTACGCGTACGACGCGCCGCCCGGCCAGACCGCCCCGTACTGGAACGACAACTGCGCCTCCGTCGGCGGCACCAACGGCGGCCGGTGCATCGTCACCGGTCGGCTCTCCCGGCTGACCGCCTCCGGCGACACGATGACCGGAACGGAACAGGTGCTCGTCTCCGACTGGTGCCAGCAGTGGGCCAGCCACGCCACCGGCGACCTGCAGTTCGGCGCCGACGGCATGCTCTACGCGACCGCCGGGGACGGGGCCAGTTACGACCTGGTCGACTACGGCCAACTGGGCACCCCGGCGAATCCCTGTGCCGATCCGCCGGGCGGGACGATGACGCCGCCGACCGCCGAGGGCGGAGCGCTGCGTTCACAGGACCTGCGGACCACCGCCGACCCGACCAGCCTGGACGGTACGGTGCTGCGGCTGGACCCGGCGACCGGCGCCGCCGCCCCGGGCAACCCGGGCGCGGCCAGCGCCGACCTCAACACCCGGCGGATCGTCGCGCAGGGGCTGCGCAATCCGTACCGGTTCACCATCCGACCCGGCACCAACGAGGTGTGGCTCGGTGACGTGGGCTGGACCCGCTGGGAGGAGGTCAACCGGCTGGTCGAGCCGACTGCGGGTGTCGCCAACTTCGGCTGGCCCTGCTACGAGGGAACGGCCCGGCAGAGCGGGTACGACAGCGCCAACCTCGACCTCTGCGAGACCCTCTACACCGGCGCCGGGCAGACCGCACCGTTCTACACCTACGACCACGCCGCCCGGGTCGTCGACGGGGAAGCCTGCCCGACCGGAAGTTCCTCCGTCTCCGGGGCCGCGTTCTACCCCGCCTCCGGCGGCAGTTATCCGGCCGAGTACTCCGGCGCGCTGTTCTTCTCCGACTACAGCCGGGACTGCATCTGGGCGATGATGCCCAGCGCACCGGGTGGGCTGCCGGTGGCGACCAGCCGGCGTACCTTCGGCAGCGCCGCCGCGAACCCGGTCGACCTGGCGATGGGTCCGGGCGGAGACCTCTACTACGTCGACCACGCCGGATCGGTACGCCGGATCCGGTACTTCCCGGGCAACCAGCCACCGGTCGCGTCGATCGCCGCCTCGCCCACCTCCGGTACGGCGCCGCTGACCGTGAACTTCGACGGCACCGGCTCCTCCGACGCGGACCCGGCCGACGCGGGTCGACTCCGCTACGAGTGGGACTTCACCAACGACGGCACCGTCGACGCCACCACCGCCACGGCCTCGTACACCTATCCGGCCGGCGGCCCCTACACCGCCCGGCTGACCGTCTACGACACCCTGAACGCCTCGGCCACCAAGACGGTGCCGATCCAGACCGGCAACAGCATGCCGACCGCGGTGATCGACACCCCGGCGGAGGGCTTCACCTGGGCGGTCAACGATCCGATCAGCTTCACCGGGCACGCGACCGACCCCGACCAGGGCACCCTGCCGGGCAGCGCGCTGCACTGGCGGATGCTGCTGCACCACTGCTACACCCTCGACAACTGCCACACCCACAGCCTGCAGGACTTCACCGGGACCAGCGGCAGCATGCTCGGCCCCGACCACGAGTATCCGTCCTATCTGGAGCTGGTGCTGACCGCCACCGACAGTGGCGGCCTGGCACACAGCACCAGCATCCGACTCGACCCGAAGACCGTGAACCTGACCTTCAACTCCAGCCCGTCCGGCCTGCAACTGGCGTTCGGCTCGGGCGCCCAGGCCACGCCGTTCACCCGTACCGTCATCCAGGGGTCGAGCAACACGGTCAGTGCGGTCACCCCGCAGAGCCTCGGCGGCGTCCCGTACGTCTACGGCTCCTGGTCCGACGGCGGGGCCCAGACCCATGTGATCACCGCCCCGGCCACCTCCACCAGCTACACCGCCAACTACAACCCGCAGTCGGGCAGCACCCGGCTGGCGCAGTCCCAGTGGTCCGTGGCCGGGGCGGACAGCCAGGAGACGCTCCTGGTCAACGGCCGGGCCAACAACGTCCGGGACGGCAGCTCGTCGTCGATCTGGCACACCCAGCGGTTGCTGTCCAACCCAGCCCACCCGCACTGGATCGACATCGACCTGACCACCACCCGGACCGTCAACCGGCTGTACTACCTGCCCCGGCAGGGCTCCAACACCGCCGGTCGGATCACCGGATACGAGGTGTACGTCTCCGCCAACCGCACCAGCTGGGGCAGTCCGGTGGCGACCGGCACCTTCCCGAACAGCGCCGCCGAGCAGACGGTGACGATTCCGCCGACGAGTGGCCGGTACATCCGGCTCCGCGCCCTCGGCGAGGTCAGCGGTAACCGCTGGACCTCGGTCGCCGAACTCAACGTCGGGGTGGTGCCCACCGGCTGACCTCGACCGGCATCCCGGTGACCAGGCAGTACGCGGTTCGTGGCCGAACCTCGCGGTCTGGTCACCGGGATCCGGCCGTCCCGCCCCGGTGCGAACGGCCGGATCGAAGCACGTCGGCGACCAGGTCCGGGGCGGATCGGGGCGCGGCGCCGAGCAGAGCAGGCAGATCGGTCTCCGGTTGCTCCAGCAGTTGCGCGTGAAGGTTCGAGAAGATCGAGAGCGTGTGTGTGACCTGGTACGCCGGCAGTCCGGCGCCGGCCAGGGCGGTGCGGGCGGCAGCCAGCGACGTGCTCTCGTACCGGATCCCGCCGCCCGCTCGGTGATCACCGAGTGCACCGGTGCGGAGCACATCCGTGAGCGTTGCCGCGATCTCGTTCCCACCGAGGGCGGTGACCCCGGCGAGTTCGTACGTACGCCCCGCATGCCGGGCCGGCGCGACGCCGTCACCGGACGACGCCGCCAGGTCGGCGTGGGCCTCGACGGCGACCCGGGCCGCGACATCGGCGAGATCCTCGCGGGCGACGACCGACATCCGACCCTGCCCCCATGGTGCCGCGAAGACACCGCCGGCGACGGCGTGGTCGACGGCCGGCAGCGCCAGCCCCGCCAGCAGCTCCGCGTACAACCCGTTGCGCAGGACGGTGACCTCGAACGGCGCCTCGGCGAGGCGGGCCTCGGTCCAGCGGTGCGGCAGCGCGATGGTGAGGCGATCACCCGAGCCGACCAGGCTGGTGTAGATCACGTGACGGACACCGGTCTCGGTCGCGGCCCGGACCACCGCGCCGTGCCGGGCGAGCACCTCGTCGTCCTCGCCGTAGCCGGCCGAGACGAAGACCAGGACGTCGACACCGGTGAAGGCGTCGACCAGGGTGGCCGGCTCGTCGAAGTCGACCCGCCGCACAGGTACGGTGCCGGGGCGGGCGGTGGCCGCCACGCGGGTACCGCCCACCACCGGCAGGCCGGGGACCGTGGCGAGTCGGTCGAGGATCAGGCCGCCGAGCGCGCCCGAGACACCGGTGACGAGAATCATGGAGGTACCCCCTGCTGTGGTGCGGTGTGCTGACCCCGCCAGCGTCGCTACCGTTGACCACGGCCGTAAGGAGGCACTTCCATGTCCGTCGGGCACACCGGCATAACCTCCCAGGTCAGTCCGCCCGCGCCGGTCGGGCCCTGTGGCGAGGGTGACTGTGGCATCCGGGACGTCCTGGACCGGATCGGCGACCGGTGGACCGTGCTGGTCCTCGTCGAGCTGTCCAAGGGAGTACGGCGGTTCCGCGAGTTGCAGCGGGCGATCCCCGGCATCTCGCAGCGAATGCTGACCCTGACGACCCGCCGGCTCTGCCGTGACGGCCTCGTCGAGCGGACCGCCTACCCGACCATCCCACCGCAGGTCGACTACCGGTTGACCGCCGTGGGGCGGAGCCTGGCGGACACCGTGTTCGGCCTCGCCGACTGGTCCGCCGCGCACAAGGACACGATCGCCGCGGCCCGGCAGCGCTGGGACGCCGAGCATCCGAGCGGGCAGCCGGACTAGCCTCAACGCCGTTCAAGCGCCCGTACGGCCCGGTGTCCCTGCTACCGTGGAGGCATGCGGATCACCCTGAACGGTTGGTGGGCCCCCTGACGGGCGGCCATCGCATCCGCGTACCCGAATTCAGCAACGGCCGCCCTCCGGGGCGGCCGTTTCGCATGCGCTCACCCGGAGGCGGTCGCCGTACCCGGTAAGGAGCACATCCCATGACCCCGCACACCCCGGTCGGCACGACCACCCCGGTGGGCACGACCAGCCCGGCCGGCACGACCACCCCGACCCGTACGACCGTCCCGAGCGGCGGGGTACGCCGGATCACCGGGCTCAAGCCGACCGGACACCTGCACCTGGGCAACCTGCTCGGCGCCATCCGGCCGATCGTCGCCACCCAGTACCGGGCCGAGACGATCGTCTTCCTCGCCGACCTGCACGCGCTCACCGTGTCCCACCAGCCGGCCCAGGTCCGCGCGTTCACCCTGGAACAGGCCACCGTGCTGCTCGCCGCCGGGCTGGACCCGGACCGGGCGCTCCTCTACGTGCAGTCCCACGTGCCCCAGCACACCGAGCTGCACTACCTGCTCGAATCGAGCACCAGTTACGGGGAGGCGCGGCGGATGATCCAGTTCCGGGAGAAATCCGCGAACCAGCAACAGGTCCGGCTGAGCCTGCTCAGCTATCCGGTGCTGATGGCCGCCGACATCCTGCTGCACGACGCCCAGGAGGTGCCGGTCGGTGACGACCAGAGCCAACACCTCGAACTCACCCGGGCCGTCGCCACCCGGTTCAACGCCCGCTACGGCGACACCTTCACCATCCCCCGGGCGGTACGTCCGACGGTGTCGGCCCGGGTGATGGACCTGGTCGATCCGACCACCAAGATGGGCAAGACCAACCACAGCGACGCCGGCACGATCTTCCTGCTCGACCCGCCCGACGCGATCCGCCGCAAGGTGCAGCGGGCGGTGACGGACCCCGGCCGGACCGTCGAGTACGACCCCGAGCGGCGCCCCGGGTTGGCGAACCTGCTGGACGTCCTGGCGGCCTGCCTGGGCGCCTCCCCCGCCGCGCTGGCCGCCGACTACCGGTCGTACGCCCAGCTCAAGGCGGCGGTGATCGAGGCCGTCGAGGCGATGCTGCGGCCGATCCGGCTCCGCCACGACGAACTCGCCCGGGATCCCGGCTACGTCCGGCGGGTGCTCGCCGACGGCGCCGACCGGGCCCGGGAGAGCACCGCCGACACGGTGCACCGGGCGAGGCGGGCCATCGGACTGCTGCTCTGAACGCAGGTCCGGTGCTCCGAACGCAGGTCCGGTCAGGCCAGGACCGGCAGCCGCTTCTCGAAGCAGACGCTGTACGGGTTGTCGACGTATTCGCCGTAGACCGCGATCTCGGCGTAGCCCGACGAGATGTACAGCTGGATCGCTCCGGGGAGGTAGCTGCCGGTCTCCAGCCGGAGCACGCTGTGCCCGGCCCGGAGGGCCAGTTCCTCCAGGGCGCCGAGCAGTTGCCGGGCGAGGCCGTGGCCGCGGTGGGCCGGACGGACGTACATCCGTTTGATCTCCGCCGTGTCCCGGTCCAGCGCCTGGATGGCTCCACAGGCGACCGCCCGGCCGGCGAGCACGCCCACCAGATAGCGGGCGTTGTCGTGCGGTACGAAGACCTGCCCGTCGAGACCGCCGTCGGCCTCCCGGAGCTCGCGTTGCTGGGCCACCAGCAGGGCGGCCAGCTCGGGGTCCGACGACGTACGTGACTCAATCAGCACCCTACGGACGTTAACCAGGATGCGTTTCAACAAGGTTTCGCGCGGGTGGACCCGATACGGAGCGTAAGGGACTATTCCGCGCGCCGGGCCTCGTCGCCGGCCCCTCGGTCCGCTGCCCCGTCCAAAGCGGGGTCGATCGGGTCGGACTCCCACCGGGTCGGATCCGCCGGATCCGACCCGTCCGCGTCCAGTTGCACCAGGCCCGGATTCCCCAGGGTCGGTGCCCCGGGGGCCGTCTCCTCCGGTGAACGCTGCCGACGGGCCTTCCGGGCCGCCAGCCGCTCCGACGCCGACGCCCGGGTCAACTTCTCCTCCAGCCGGCTGTCGGTGCCCCGTGCGCTCGGCACGTACTCGGCTCCGGCGTACAGCGTCGGGCGCCAGTCGAACTCGCGCTCGCCGATCCGGACCAGGCTGCCCGGCTCGGCGCCCGCCTTGGCGAGTTTCTCCTCCACGCCCAGCCGCGCCAACCGGTCGGCGAGGAAGCCGACCGCTTCGTCGTTGTCGAAGTTGGTCTGCAGCACCCAGCGCTCCGGCCGCTGCCCGCGCACCACGAACGCACCGTCCGGGGCCCGCTCGATGACGAAGCCGGCGTCGTCGACCGCGGTCGGGCGGATCACGATCCGGGTCGGCTCCAGGATCGGGGCCGCCGCCCGGGACGCTTCGACCATCTCGGCCAGCGCGTAGGTCAGCTCGCGCAGCCCTTCGCGGGTCACCGCCGACACCTCGTAGACCCGCAGTCCCCGGGCCTCGATGTCGGGCCGGACGATGTCGGCGAGGTCACGCCCGTCCGGTACGTCGATCTTGTTGAGTACGACCAGTCGGGGACGATCGGCCAGACCGCCGTATTCGGCCAGCTCGGCCTCGATGGCGTCGATGTCGGCGAGTGGATCCCGGCCCGGATCCATGGTCGCCGCGTCCACCACGTGGACCAGCACCTCGCACCGCTCGATGTGGCGCAGGAACTCCAGGCCGAGCCCCTTGCCGGTGGCCGCTCCGGGGATCAGGCCGGGCACGTCGGCGACGGTGAAGGTGTGCTCGTCGATCCGAACCACGCCCAGGTTCGGCACCAGCGTGGTGAACGGGTAGTCCGCGATCTTCGGCTTGGCGGCGGACAGTACCGAGATCAGCGAGGACTTGCCGGCGGACGGGAACCCCACCAGGCCGACGTCGGCCACGCTCTTGAGTTCGAGTACGACGTCGAGCCGGTCTCCGGGCTCGCCCAGTTCGGCGAAACCGGGCGCCCGTCGTTTGGCGTTGGCCAGCGAGGCGTTGCCCCGGCCGCCGCGACCGCCCCGGGCCACCTCGAAGGTGGTGCCGGCGCCGATCATGTCGGCCAGCACCGTTCCGTCGACGCCGTGCACGACCGTACCGTTCGGGACCTTGATCACCAGGTTGGCACCGTTGGCGCCGTCCCGGTTCGAGCCGGCTCCGCCACGACCGTTCTCGGCCTTGATGTGCGGCCGGAAGTGGAAGTCGAGCAGGGTGTGCACCTGCGGGTCGACGACCAGGGACACGCTTCCGCCGTGTCCGCCGTCGCCTCCGTCGGGTCCGCCGAAGGGCTTGAACTTCTCCCGGTGGATCGAGGCGCAACCGTGCCCGCCGTCACCGGCCTGCAGGTGCAGTACGACCCGGTCAACGAACGTGGTCACGCTGCCAATCCTTTCATCGGCACCGGAGACCGGTGCCAGAAACCGAGCCGGGAACGGCGGACGCCGACCGGCCGGGGCCGGAGGGCGACGATTCCCGCACCCGCACATGAAACGGCGGAGCGGGCCCGGACACCTGGTCCGCGGCCCGCTCCGCCGGAAAGCTGACGTTGCTGACGTTACCGCTCGGACGGAACGATGCTGACGACCTTGCGGCCGCGCTTGTTGCCGAACAGGACCGCACCGGCGGCCAGCGCGAACAGCGTGTCGTCTTTGCCCCGGCCGACCAGGTCACCGGGGTGGAACTTCGTACCCCGTTGCCGGATCAGGATCTCACCGGCGTTGACCACCTGCCCACCGAACCGCTTGACGCCGAGCCGCTGCGCCGCGGAGTCGCGACCGTTGCGCGAGCTGGACGCACCCTTTTTGTGAGCCATCTGAGGACGACCTTACTTTCCGCTGGACGCTTACTTACCGTTGGTGATACCGGTCACCTTGATCTGGGTCAGCGGCTGGCGGTGACCCTGGCGCTTGTGGTAGCCGGTCTTGTTCTTGAACTTGTGGATCCGAATCTTCGGACCCTTCGTGTGGGCGGCGATCTCGCCGGCCACCGCGACGTTGGCCAACTTCGCCGCGTCGGTCACCAGGTCGTCACCATCGACGAGAAGTACGGCGGTGAGCTTGACCGCGTCGCCGGGCTGACCGACCAGCTTCTCGACCTCGATCACGTCGCCCTCGGCAACCTTGTACTGCTTGCCGCCGGTCTTGACGATCGCGTACATCGGACGCGGACTCCCTGTCGTTGAGGCTGATGGTGTTCGCGAGGCCCGCTCGACCGCACGAGGTGCGGGGGCGGGCACGGGAGAACCTGGCACGTATTCGCGCCGCAGGTTAGCGTACGCCATGTCGGGGCCGGCACCCAAACCGGGCCCCGTTCCCGGATCGGCGGACGGCCTTCCGTCGGCACCGCGGCGACGGCGGTCAGGTCCCGCAGAGCTGGTCGAGCCGCTGCTGCAACTGGTCGAGCTTGTTCTCGTCGACGGAGTCGACGCTGGCCTTCATGGTGCCCACCTCGGTCGCGATCTCGGCCAGTACGCCCTTGAGCCGCGCGTCGGTGGCCTTGGCGGACTGCTCCCGCATCGCCGTACCCCAGGTCCGCAACGCCGCCTCCGCCTTGCGCTGGGCGGCCTGGGCGCCTGCGGTGTCGTTGGCGCCGGCAGCCTGCAACGACTTGCCCAGCTCGGCGACGAAGGTCTGCACGGAGGTCGTACTGGCCTTGGTGGCGGTCTCGCAGACCTCCTTGGCGTTGCCCTCGGCCGGGCGGGTGTCCGTGCCGGGCGACCCGGTCGGGCCCGGTGCGGTGGCACCGGGCGACGCGGCGCCCGAGGACGGCGCACCGCCCGACGGTCCGGTGCCCGACGAACTGGGACCGGCGGCGCCGTCCCGCTCCCCCGAGCAGCCGGCGGCCATGGACAGCACGGTGATGGCGGCAGCGGTCACCAGCAGGCGTCGCATGTTCTTCTCCTCCGGAGGTACGGCTGGCCCTGCGCGCGATCGGCCGGCACGGGTGCCGGCCGATCGATGATCGCGAAGGAGTGACCAGCCTAGCCACATCCCCCGCCATCATCGCAGCCCGTGCCGCAGACCGCTCGGCACGCGTTCGCCAGCCGTACGTGCGCAATGGCTCCACCCCGAGGGCGGCTCCGCCGCCTCAGGGGCGGGTACGCCGTCGCGTTCCGCCACGCCGGGCCCGGCGCCGACCGCCGCCGGTCTCCGTCGGGTCGGTCTCCGCGTCCGGTTCGCCGGTGTCCTCGATGCCATCGGGATCGCCCGCGCCGGCCAACCGCATCGGCTCGGTCGGTTCCGTGTCGATGGCGTCGTCGTTCCCCGGGATCTCCGTCTCGTACCGGGACAGGTCGTACCCCATGGTGTCGTCGAGGTCGGTGGCCTCGACGACGACCCGCTCCGGTGCGGCGGCCTTCCGGCCACGGCGTCGCGTACCGGCGGCCGGCGCCTCCGACGCCGGGGCCGGGGCCCCGGCAGAGGTGGCCGTGGAGGTGGAGGCGGAGGTGACCGAGGAGGTGGCCGAGGCGACGGCCTTGACCTTGTCCGCGGCGGCCGGCCGGGACTTCTCCGACACCGGCTCGGTGTGGATGATCACGCCACGGCCCTTGCAGCAGTCGCAGGTCTCGCTGAACGCCTCCAGGAGCCCGGCGCCGATCCGCTTCCGCGTCATCTGGACCAGGCCGAGCGAGGTGATCTCGGTCACCTGGTGCTTGGTCCGGTCCCGGCCCAGGCATTCGGTGAGCCGGCGCAGCACCAGGTCACGGTTCGACTCCAGCACCATGTCGATGAAGTCGATCACGACGATCCCGCCCAGGTCGCGCAACCGGAGCTGGCGGACGATCTCCTCGGCCGCCTCCAGGTTGTTCCGGGTGACCGTCTCCTCCAGGTTGCCTCCGGCGCCGGTGTACTTGCCGGTGTTGACGTCGACGACCGTCATCGCCTCGGTACGGTCGATCACCAGGTGACCGCCGGAGGGCAGGAAGACCTTCCGGTCCAGGCCCTTGAGGATCTGCTCGTCGATCCGCCGCTCGGCGAAGACGTCCGCGCTGCCCGTGTGCCGGCGCAGCCGGGGCACCAGGTCCGGCGAGACGTGCGAGAGGTACGACTCGACCATGTCGTACGACTCCTCGCCCTGCACCACCAGCTCGCGGAAGTCCTCGTTGAACAGGTCCCGGACGACCCGGATGACCAGGTCGGGCTCCTCGTAGAGGAGGACCGGCGCACCGCCCTCGGCGGACTTGGCCTGGATGTCCTCCCACTGGGCCTGCAACCGCTTGACGTCGCGGGCCAGCTCGTCCTCGCTCGCGCCCTCGGCGGCGGTCCGGACGATCACGCCGGCACCGTCCGGCACCAGCTTCTTGAGGATGTCCCGCAGCCGCTTGCGCTCGGTGTCGGGCAGCTTCCGGCTGATGCCGGAGGCGTTGCCGTGCGGCACGTAGACCAGATGCCGGCCGGAGAGGGCGATGTGGCTGGTCAGCCGGGCGCCCTTGTGCCCGATCGGATCCTTGGTGACCTGCACCAGGACCGAGTCGCCGGAGCGCAGCGCGTGCTCGATCGACCGGGCCCGTCCCTCCAGCCCGGTGGTGTCCCAGTTGACCTCACCGGCGTAGAGCACCGCGTTGCGACCACGCCCGACGTCGACGAAGGCCGCCTCCATGCTGGGCAGCACGTTCTGCACCTTGCCCAGGTAGACGTTGCCGGCCATGGTGCCGGCCGACGCGCGGGTGACGTAGTGCTCGACGAGCACCCCGTCCTCCAGGACGGCGATCTGGGTCCGGTCACCGCGCTGGCGTACCGCCATCACCCGGTCGACGGCCTCGCGGCGGGCCAGGAACTCGGACTCGCTCAGGATCGGCGGCCGGGTACGCCGCTGTTCACGGCCGTCCCGGCGGCGCTGGCGCTTGGCCTCCAGCCGGGTCGAGCCGGAGACGCCCTGCACCTCGTCGACGGTCTTGCGCGGCTCGCGGATCTTGATCACGGTGTGTACGCCGTCGTCGGCGGCACCGTCGGCGTCCCCGGCGCCCTTGCGGCGGCGCCGGCGGCGGCGCCGGGTCACCCCGTCGCCGGCCTCCTCGTCCTCGTCCTCGTCGGCCTCGGCTTCGGCCTCGGTTTCGGCCGCCGGTTCCTCGTCATCGGCGTCCTCGATGTCGTCCGC
>NZ_JADPUN010000372.1 GCF_015690345.1 Plantactinospora alkalitolerans
CGCCGCAGTCGATCACCACCACCTGGAACGGCAGCGCCAGCCTGAGCAGCAACGGCACCGTGCTGACGATGCGCTCCAACGGCAGCGGCAACACGTTCGGCTTCACCACGATGATGAACGGCAACTCCGGCGCCCGACCCCAGATCAGGTCCTGCACCGCCGGCTGAGCCCGCTTCACCCGTACCGGATCATCGGCGCGGCGGCCCTCGCGGTCGCCGCGCCGCTCCCGTTCCGGCCGGTGGTCAGGCGGACTGCCGGAGGACCAGGTGGGTGTCCAGGAAGATGGCCGGCGAGGGGATCTCGTCGCCACGGATCTGTGCGACCAGCAGTCGGGCCATCTCCCGGCCCATCGTGATGACCGGCTGGTGTACGGAGGTCAGCGGCGGATTGGCGTGCAACGCGAGGGACGAGTCCTCGTATCCGACCACCGCGACATCCTCCGGGATGCGCCGGCCGACCTCATGCAGCGCCTTGATCGCCCCCAGCGCCATCAGGTCCGAAGCCGCGAAGACCGCGTCCAGACCGGGACATCGGGCCAGCAGTTGACGCATCGCCTCCACCCCGCTGCTCGCGCTGAAGTCGCCGTACGCGATCAGGCCCTCGTCGGTCGGCCGCCCCTGTCCGGCCAGTGCCTGCCGGTATCCGACCAGGCGGCTCACCCCGGCGCCCATGTCCTGCGGTCCGGCGACGGTGGCCACCAGACGCCGTCCGATGGAGAGCAGGTACTCGACCGCCTGCCGGGCGCCGCCGGTGTTGTCCACGTCGACGAAGTACGCCGGCTGGGCGTCCGGGCCGAGCATCCGCGCTGGCCGTCCACCGAGGACGGTCGGTAGGCCGCGATCCATCAGCAGTCCCGGCAGCGGGTCCGCGTCGTGCAGCGAGATCAACATGACGCCGTCGACATGCTGGTCGGTTAGCTGGTGCTCCATCTTCTCCCGGCCGCCCGGCGACTGGATCCAGGACAGCCAGAGTTGCAGCGGGGTGTCGGCCAGGCCGGCGCTGACCCCACGGGCGATTCCGGCGAAGAACGGTTCGCCGAACGCCCGCTCGCCGGACTCGGAGATGACCAGTGCCACCGAATCGGTCCGCTGGGTCACCAGGGTCCGGGCGGCACGGTTCGGCACGTATCCCAGTTCCCGGACCGCCGCCCAGACCGCGGCCCGGACCGTCGGACTGACCTGGGACGAATTGTTGACCACCCGGGAGGCGGTCCCCCGCCCGACTCCGGCCCGGGCCGCGACCTCGCTCAGGGTGGGACGTCCGGGGTCACGGCGGTGGGATCTCATGATGTGCTCCCGGGAACTGCGTCGGCGCGTGGTGGGCTCCAGGGTAGGCGGCACCGGACGCAACTCCCGTGTGTCCAGTCGGTGGAACACGCCACCGAGCCCGCTCACCAAGGTTTGTTACATCGATGATGATAGAGTTTCAACCCGCTGATCGGTCCCGGCCGACCGGCCCGAAGTGTCGGGGACGGGCCATTCGGAGAAGCTCTCGGCCGGTCCACTCCGGCCGGGGTCGCGACGGCCACCCGCGCCGTCGGACTGATGCTGGCGGTCAGACCGCTCCGGCCTCTGCTCGCCGGAGCCACGGCGGAGCGGCCCCCACGCGCCGCACTCTCCGTCTCTGCACCGTGACTGCACAGTCCGCCGCTGGTCTCCGTATCGGGACGTGCCGCGTCGCAGGTGGCGGCGGTGGACGGCACCGCTGCCGTCGAGCGGTTCGACGGGTTGATCGAGGTGTTGCGTTGGCGCTCAGCGGCTGCGGAAGGTCGACGCTGACCAGCCGGAAAAGAGAGCGGGGCAAGGCTCACCGACGCGCGGCACGGTCAGCGATTCGAACACACGTACGATAGAATATCGAGGTGTATGACAGCCGAGACCAGACGAGCGGCCCAGCCCGAATCGCCGCCTACCAGTCCGCCGACCGCCGTCTCATCCTCGCCCGGGTGCACCGGATCGCGACGGATTACGCCGGCGGCTACCGGGAGGGCCTGGTCCGGGCCGTTGCCCTTGCCGAACTCAACGACCTCGCCGCCGATCCAGACCTGCTCGCCCAGGCAGCGGCCATGCACGCGGTCGCCGACAACTGGTACGCGATCAACGCAGTCGACCTGCTCCTCGAGGCCGGCGCCCCGACCGAGCTGATCGACTCCTATCTCGACGAAGAAGAGTTCGTCGACAGTCCGCCGCTGGTCGAGTCGGAGCAGTTATCCGAGCGGCGGGCGAGCTGACCGAGACGACCCGTCGAGGATCGCCGCGATCGCCTTCGGAAAGCAGGTCAGCGCCCGTTCCGCGGCGCCTGACTCTCATGGTCGACCATCCTGGTCCGGTCCTCCCCCATGCGGAGCATCAGGATGGCGGTGACGGTGATGGTGGCGAACAGGAGGAAGGCCAGCACCGGAGACTCGGTGATCACACCCCGCTCGACGAGTATCGGAGCGAGGACGACCGGGCCGAACTCGTAGCTGGCGGCCGTGCCGAACACGGTGAGCAGACCCGCCCCGGTCACCACGAGGCCACGGCCGTGGGGGGCCTGCCGCCGACCGATGGAGCGCCGTGCCAGCATCACGGCCGCGGTGGCCACCAGGGCCAGCACCATTGCGGAGCCGACCGGGACTCTCCAGCTTGTGAATCTCTCGCCGTCCAGGCTGGCCATCCAGAACACGACGGAGACAAAGGGAGCGCAGGCCAGCAGCGTCAGAGCCGGCCACCGTGTCGGGCGCGGCTCGATCGATTCCGGACCCGGCGGCGAGCCTGGTCCTGTTCCCAGGTGGATCATCCAGATGCCGGCGCCACCGACGATCGCGGCAGGTAGGAGGAGGACGAACGCGAAGCGCGTCCCCAGCGACATGCTCTCCCAGACCAGCTCGCCGCCGAGCATCACCGTCGCGATCAGCGATCCCGCTGCGAAACTGGCGAAGGTGCCGAACAGCACCAGCATGGCAGTCCCGGTGACCACGATGTCACGGCGAGTGGGAAGCCCGGCCCCCGTCGCGGATCGCCGACCGGACCAGGACCGGGTCAGCATGACGGACGCGGTGGCCACCATGACCAGCGTGACGGCGAAGCCGACCGGGATACCGATCGCAAAGGCCCGCTTGGTCAGGATTGTCAGCCACATCACGAGGGCGGCAACGGGCGCGGATGCCAGCAGTGCCCATCCGGGCCACGACGCGGAGCGGGGCCCGGTCGGCGTCGGCCCGGCTGGTGGACTTGCCTCGTGCGGCTGGCTCGGCTCGTGCGGCTGGCTCGGCGTGACTGGCTGATCCGGTATCGGTTGCCGGTGCCCGGCGACCAGCCGATCCGGCGCGCCGGGGGACCCGGCGCGGTCGCCACCTGTGCCGTTGCCGGCGAACTGTGCCGCGAGTGTGCCGGGGGTGGCGTGCAGTGCGCCTTCGGCGACCACGGTCTCCGGCTGCTCAAGGACGTCCGGCGCGACCTTGGTCGCCCGATGTACGGTCGTTGCCACCAGCGGCACCCGCGACGCGCCACCCACCAGGAAGATCCCGGCAAGCTGGTCCGGGCCGATCCCGGACCGCTCGACCAGCGCTGCGGTCAGCCGCGCGGCCTCCTCCAGGCGAGGGCCCGCCTCGGCCTCGAACTCCTCCCGGCTCACCTGCACGTCCCGCTCCAGCAGTGGAACGAAGAGTCCCGCCGCACTGTGCCGCGACAGCATTTCCTTCGCCGTCCGTGCGTCGTCCCACAAGGTTCGGAACGCTCGCCGTTCAGCGGCCTCACCCGGGTTCGTCAGCCGTCGCCACGCTTCAGGATGCGCCGTAGCCACCGCTGCGCCGACCCTCTGCACCACCACCGCATCCAGGTCCAGCCCACCGAACGAGGGAAGGCCGTCCACATTCACCACCTGATAGCCGTCCGCGCTGCGCTGTACCGCGGAAACGTCGAACGTGCCCGCCCCCAGGTCGTACACCACCAGATGCTGGCCCGGCGCCAGCCGGTGCCCCAGCACGGTGGTGAAGTAGGCCGCGGCCGCCACCGGCTCCGGCACCAGCCGCAGTGCGCCGAGCCCGGCCACCGCCGCCGCTTCGCGCAGCATCCCCCGCCGCGACGCGGCCCAGGTCGCCGGGTACGTCATCGTCACCGCTGCCGCTGGTGCGCCGGCAGTACGCTGCGCCTCTCCGGCGACCAGCCGCAGCGTCGCGGCCACCAGATCCACGACCGGCACTTCGGCCTGGCCCAGCAACACGGTGTCGTCGTCGATGCGAAGTTTCGGGTTCGGCTCGTAGCTCGCCGGGTCCAGCCGGGCGCTGTGCAGCGCGTCCCGCCCTACCAGCAGCCGACCGTCGGGAGTCCGGTACACGGCCGACGGCAGCAGCGGTGAACCATCGAACAACAGTGGACGGACCCGTCCATCCGGCCACCGCAGGACCGCCACGGTATTCGAGGTACCGTAGTCGATGCTCAGCAGTACGCCGGGCTCCCCAGGTCGCATCAGCGGAGTCTAGTTCCACTCCCCCGCGAGGTTGGCCACCCGGCTGCCAGGTGGGTCGCCGCCGAGGTTTCCACCGGATGGGTATTACCGGTTACCCCGAAGCGCCCGGCCTTCTACACCCGTCGGGCGGGACGTAGGGTGGTCGGGTGAGTGGCGATGCGGTTCCGTCGAAGCCGAAGGTACGCATATCCGACGCCGACCGGGAGAGCGTTGTCGCCCGGTTGAACGTCGCGGTCGGCGAGGGCCGGCTGACTCTCCCAGAGTTCGAGGAGCGCCTCGACGGCGTTTTCCGCGCCCAAACCTACGGCGACGTGGAGCCCTTCGTCGCCGACCTACCCGCCACGGTCGTGACGGGCGCGCCCAGTGACGTCGTCGAGCTACGCAGTCACGCCGGAAACATCAAGCGCACCGGCCGGTGGGCCGTACCCCGTCGGCTCGTGGTGCACAGCATGGCCGGCTCGGTCAAACTCGACCTGCGGCACGCCGTCGTCAGCCACCGGATGGTCGAGATCGTGCTGGCCACCCAGGCCGGCTCGACGACCATCGTGCTGCCGCCGGGAGCAACCGCCAACATCGACGGGGTCAGCACGAGCGCTGGCACGACGACGATCAGGGTTCCTGCGATGCCCGAGCCGGGATCGACCACTCCACACATCGTCATCACCGGCAGTACCGCCGCCGGCACGCTGGTGGTGCGCTACGAGCGCCGGTTCTGGCGCTGGCGCTGGTAGCGCGGCGACGACCGCCTGCTCGTCCCACGGACTCCAGCGCTCGCCCGCCCGGCCCTGGCCCCGTCCGGGATCTGGACGGGCGCACATCCGGTTGTAGGCTGCAATCGGTTGACGACCGGAGGTGCGCGGTGCTGGAGCAGGGGCGTTCGGGTTGCCCGATCAACCTCTCCCTCGAGGTGCTCGGCGACAAGTGGTCGCTCGTGATCATCCGGGACATGATGTTCGGCGATCGCCGACACTTCCGCGAGCTGCTGAACCGCTCGGAGGAGGGAATCGCGTCGAACATCCTCGCCGACCGGCTCCACCGACTCACCGGGAACGGTCTCGTCACCCGTGCCCCCGACCCCAGCCACAAGCAGAAGGTGATCTACAGCCTCACCGAGCCCGCCATCCAACTCGTACCGGTGATGGCGCACCTCGGCGCGTGGGGGCGACGCCACCTGCCCGTCACCCGTGAACTGTCGGTCCGCGCCGAACTGCTGGAGCGCGGCGGCCCCGAACTGTGGGGGGAGTTGATGGACGAACTCCGCGAGCAGCACCTCGGGACACCCCGAGCGGCGGGCCGCGAGTCCGTCTCCGCCCGGCTACGCGCGGCGTACGAGGCCGAGTTGGCCCGGGACTGAACGGCCTCTCGTCGTGGTAGGAGTAATCCTCCCCGCGATCACCGGCGACGCGCCTGTGGCGCGGCGGCCGAGGCCGCCGCGCCACAGTGCGGTGTCAGGAGTTGTCGCGGTTAACCTGTCTGGCAGGTGATCGTCGGCCAGGTCCAGTTGCCGTTGGCCATGATCGTTACCCCGAAGTTGTTGCCACTGCCGTTCGGTCTGGCGGTGACTGTTCCGCTCGTCCCGCTGACGGAGGCGTTCCAGCTGTTCTGCAGGCTCTGGCCGCCGTTCAGGTTGAGCGTGACGACCCAGTTGCTGGCGTTGCTGACCGAGACGTTGAGGTTGAACCGGTCGCCCCACTGCTGGCCAGCGGAGATTGTCGCGCTGCAGTTGCCGCCGCCCGGGTTACCGGGGTTGCTGGCCGTGGGGG
>NZ_JADPUN010000373.1 GCF_015690345.1 Plantactinospora alkalitolerans
AGATGTGTGTAGGAGACAGGCCGATGCACGGCTACGAGATGATCCAGGAGCTGGACTCGCGTACCGGCGGCGCCTGGCGACCGAGCCCGGGGTCGATCTATCCGACCCTGCAACTTCTCGAGGACGAGGGCCTGATCGCGGCCACCACCGAAGGGTCGGGCGGCGGACGGCGGCGCTTCGCGCTCACCGAGGCCGGACAGGCCGAGGCGAGCCAGGCGGCCCAGGAGCCGCCATGGAACGAGTTCGCCCAGGACACCATCAACAGTTGGCACGACATGCGGGAAGCCGGAATCCAGGCGATGAGCGCGCTGCGCCAGGTGATGACGACCGGCACCGACGACCAGCGAGAGCGGGCCGCCCAGGTGCTCAACGAAACCCGACAGAAGCTGTACGCGATTCTCGCCGAATCGGAGTGAACCGCGACCAGCGACCCGACAAGATCAACCGGCCCCGGCGCCCGTGGTGGAACACCCACCACCGGCCGCCGGGGCCGGCTCTGCCTTCCATGGGCCGGCTGACCGGTCGGCCGACTCTGCTTTCCGTGGACCGGCTGGCCGGTCAGTGCACCGTGACGGTGGGACCGGTGACCAGCTCGCGGAGTTCCTCCGGCAGGTCCGCGCCCATCTCGTCGGCGAGCCGGACGGCCTCCTCGATCAGGGTCTCGACGATCTGCGCCTCGGGAACAGTCTTGATCACCTTTCCCCGGACGAAGATCTGACCCTTGCCGTTGCCGGAGGCCACCCCGAGGTCGGCCTCGCGGGCCTCACCGGGACCGTTGACCACGCAGCCCATCACCGCCACCCGCAGCGGGACCGGCAGTCCCTCCAGACCGGCGGTGACCTCCTCGGCCAGCTTGTAGACGTCGACCTGGGCCCGACCGCAGGACGGGCACGACACGATCTCCAGGCCCCGCTCCCGCAGCCCGAGGGATTCCAGGATCGCGGCGCCGACCTTGATCTCCTCGACCGGCGGGGCGGAGAGCGAGACCCGGATGGTGTCCCCGATGCCCTCCGCCAGCAGCGCGCCGAAGGCCACCGACGACTTGATGGTGCCCTGGAAGGCCGGCCCGGCCTCGGTCACCCCGAGGTGCAACGGATAGTCGCACTGCTCGGCCAACTGCCGGTACGCCCTGATCATGACCACCGGATCGTTGTGCTTGACCGAGATCTTGATATCCCGGAAGCCGTGCTCCTCGAACAGCGAGCACTCCCAGAGCGCCGACTCCACCAGGGCCTCCGCGCTGGCCTTGCCGTACTTGGCCATCAGGCGCTTGTCCAGCGAACCGGCGTTCACGCCGATCCGGATCGGCACCCGGGCCGCCGAGGCCGCTGCCGCGATCTCCTTGACCTTGTCGTCGAACTGCCGGATGTTGCCGGGGTTGACCCGGACCGCGGCACAGCCCGCGTCGATCGCCGCGAAGACGTACTTCGGCTGGAAGTGGATGTCGGCGATGACCGGGATCTGGGACTTCTTGGCGATCGCCGGCAGTGCCTCCACGTCGTCCTGGGACGGCACCGCCACCCGGACGATCTGACATCCGGAGGCGGTCAACTCGGCGATCTGCTGGAGGGTCGCGTTGATGTCGGCGGTCAGCGTCGTCGTCATCGACTGCACCGACACCGGCGCGCCACCACCCACCGGTACCGAGCCGACCATGATCTGCCGGCTCGTCCGCCGGGGCGCGAGCGGTGGCGGTGGTACGGCGGGCATGCCAAGGCTGACGGCGGTCACTCTGCATTCACCTCTGGATCAGCGTTATCGGGTTGACCACGTCGGCGGTGATCGTCAGCAGCGTGAACGCGCCGCCGATCAAGATCAACGCGTACGTTAAGGGCATCAGTTTGAAGTAGTCGACCCGGCCGGGATCGGGCCTGCCGAGCCGGGCGAAGAGCCAGGACCGGGCCCGTTCGAACCAGGCGATGGCGATGTGCCCACCGTCCATCGGCAGCAGCGGCAGCAGGTTGAAGACGCCGATGAAGAAGTTCAGCGAGATGAAGAGGAGGACGAAGACCTCCCAGAGGCCGTGCTGGACGGCCTCGCCGCCGAGTCGGCTGGCCCCGACCACGCTGATCGGGGTGTCGACGTCGCGCTCCTCGCCGGTGATCGCCGCCCAGAGAGCCGGCACCTTCTGCGGAATCCGCTGGAGTGCCTTGACGGTGTTGACCGCCATGTCACCGGTGAAGTCGGCGGTCGCCCCGAAGGCCGCGACCGGCCCGTAGGTGATCGTCGGTGGCGTACCGAGTCCGACGCCCAGCGCCGAGACCGGACCGACCGGACCGTCGGCCCGGTCCTGCGGCGGGCGCTGTACCTCGGCGAGGTCGACCTGGGCGGTGTGCGTCGCACCGTCCCGGACGTAGGAGACCGGGATCGGGCCCGGCTTGGTCGCCCGCACGGCGTCGAGCATCTGCCCCCAGTTCGCCACCGGGGTGGAGCCGATCGCGGTGATCACGTCGCCGTCGCGCAGACTCGCCTGGGCGGCCGGGCTGGCCGGGTCACCGGACCGGCAGGCCCGGGTCGGCGGGTTCTCCCGGACGACGCAGGGCGCCAGTTCGATCCGCGCCGGCTCGCTGCGGATCTCCGCCTGGTTGGTCGGGTAGTCCGGGTTCGGCAGGCCCATGAAGATCGCGGCGATCCAGAGCGTGACGATGGCGAGCAGGAAGTGCGCGATCGAGCCGGCGGACATCACCACGGTCCGCTTCCAGAGCGGGAACCGCCACATCGCCCGGGGCTCGTCGGCCGGATCGACGTCGTCGTCCTGCGGGGTCATCCCGACGATCTTGCAGAAGCCGCCCAACGGGATCGCCTTCAGGCCGTACTCGGTCTCGCCCCGTCGGAACGACCAGACGGTGGGGCCGAACCCGACGAAGTACCGGGTCACCTTCATCCCGAAGCGCTTGGCCGTGATCATGTGCCCGGCCTCGTGCAGGCTCACGGAGACGAGGATTGCGAGGGCGAACGCCACCACCCCGAGTAAATACAGCATCAAGCTCCCTTGACCGCTTTCGCGATGATCTCCTGGGCGTGTGCGCGCGCCCAGGACTCGGCGGCGAGCACCTCCTCGACGTTACCCGGTTCGGCAAAATCCGGGGCTGCCTCCAGCACGCGTTCGAGCGTGTCGACGATGCCGAGGAAGGGCAGCCGGCCAGCCAGGAACGCGGCGACGCACTCCTCGTTGGCGGCGTTGTAGATCGCCGGCCGGCACCGCCCGACCGTGCCGGCCTGCTTGGCCAGCCGTACGGCGGGAAAGGCCGTCTCGTCCAGCGGACCGAACTGCCAGCTCTGCGCGGCGGTCCAGTCGACGGCGGCCGCGGCGCCCGGCACCCGGTCCGGCCAGCCGAGGGCGAGCGCGATCGGCAGCCGCATGTCCGGCGGACTGGCCTGGGCCAAGGTCGAGCCGTCGACGAACTCCACCATCGAGTGGATCATCGACTGGGGATGCACCGTCACCTCGATGTCGTCGTACGGGATGTCGAACAGTTCGTGGGTCTCGATCACCTCCAACGCCTTGTTCACCAGGGTGGCGCAGTTGATCGTGATGACCGGCCCCATGTCCCAGGTGGGGTGCGCGAGCGCCTGCTCGGGGGTGACACCGGTCAGCTCGTCACGGGGACGGCCCCGGAACGGCCCTCCGCTGGCGGTGAGGATCAGCCGGCGTACCTCGGCCCGGCTGCCTCCGCGCAGGCACTGGGCCAACGCCGAGTGCTCGGAGTCGACCGGCACGATCTGCCCCGGCCGGCGGATCGCGGCCCGGACCACCGGACCACCGGCCACCAGCGACTCCTTGTTCGCCAGCGCGAGCGTACGGCCGGCGCCCAGCGCCGCCAGGGTGGGTGCCAGGCCGAGCGAGCCGACGACGGCGTTCAGCACGATGTCACACGGCCACTCGGCGAGCTCGGCCATGGCGGACGGACCCGCGACGATCTTGGGTATTCGGAAGCCGCCGCCCGGGTAGTCCCGCTTGGCCGCCTCGGCGTAGAAGGCCAGTTGCAGGTCCTGCGCGGCGGAGGCCTTCGCGACCCCGACCACCTCGACCCCGAGTTCGAGCGCCTGGGCGGCGAGCTGGCTCACGTTGCCGCCGCCGGCACCGATGGCGACCACCCGGAACCGGTCGGGATTTCGACGAACCATCTCGATCGCCTGGGTGCCGACCGACCCGGTGGAGCCGAGCAACACGATCTCACGCGGAGAGCTCACCGGCACATTCTCCCTGAACAACTCTGAACGTCCGCTGGCAGGCCCGGCGAACGGGCGGCCGGCCGGCAATCCGGGCACCGACCAGGCGAGCGGTCAGGGACGGGGCAGCCGGAAGGTTTCCAACTCCTCGCCGCCGTACCAGTCGGTCCGACGACCGATCGACGCCATGCCGAGCCGGCGGGCGACCGACATCGACGCCTCGTTCCCGGGTGACACGACGGCGTAGATCTCCTCCGCGCCGGCCGCGAACCCCCGCTCGACGGCTCCACGTGCCGCCTCGGTCGCGTAGCCGTGGCCCCACGAGTCCGGATGCAGGTGCCAGCCGACCTCGATGTCGTCGGTCAGGCTCGACTCCTCGATCCCGGGCAACGGCTTGAGCATCACGCTGCCGACCACCAGCCCATCCTCCCTGCGCTGCACCGCCCAGAGGCCGTACGTCTGGGTGCCGAACCGGGCATTGCGGGTGTGCCAGCGACGCACCGCCTCGTCGGCGTCGGCGGGCGTACGGAGCGGGAACTGTGGCGCGCCGAGATACCGGACGACCTCGGGTCGGGAGTAGGTGTCGAACACCCGGGCGAGATCGGCGGGCTCCCGCGTCCAGTTCCGGATCACCAGTCGTTCGGTTTCGTAGATCGTCATGCGGGCGGACGGTAGCTCCCACCAGACGGGTACACCAGCGACTTTCCTCCGGGCCAGCCGCCGGCAACCGGCGCGGTGGTCACTGCGCGGCCGCTTCGACCGATTCCCGGCCGGCCGGATCCGCACCGGGGTCGTCTGAGTCCGGCCCGGACTCGCGGATGCCGTACCGCTGGTAGACCTTAGCCAGCGGACCCGGTGCCCACCAGTTCCAGCGGCCCAGCAGCCGCATCGTGGCCGGTACGAGCAGCGCCCGCACCAGGGTCGCGTCGACCACGATCGCCACGATCATTCCGATGCCGATCAGCTTGACGAAGACCACGCCGCCGGTGGCGAAGCCGGCCACGACGACGATCAGCAGCAGCGCGGCGGCGGTGATGATCCGTCCGGTGTGTTGCAGTCCGGCGCTCACCGACGCGGTGTTGTCGCCGGTGGCGTCCCATTCCTCGCGGATCCGGGACAGCAGGAACACCTCGTAGTCGGTAGCGAGGCCGAACAGGACCGCCAGCATCAGGATCGGATTGCTCGGCTCGATGAAGCCGGTCGAGGTGAATCCCAGCCACTCGGCGAAGTGCCCGTCCTGGAAGATCCAGACGACCACGCCGAACGATGCGCCGATCGAGACCAGGTTCATCAGCACCGCCTTGATCGGCAGCAGCACCGAGCCGAAGGCGAGGAAGAGCAGCACCAGCGTTGCCGAAGCCATGATCAGGGCCATCCACGGCAGCCGCGAGGTGAGGCTGTCGAGCATGTCCAGGTCGGCCGCCGGTCGCCCGCCGACCAGTACCTCGGCACCGGCCGGAGCCGGGATGTCCCGGATCAGCCGGACCACGCTCTCGGCGACGGGCCCGGTCGGTTCGCCCGGATAGGTCACGGACAGCAGGGTCGAGTCGCCGTGATCGGCGGTCGGCTGCACCCCGGTGACGCCTGCCACCCGGGCGACCTCGTCGGCGAACCGCTGGACGTCGGCAGCGGCGGATCCGGAGACGAGGACCTCGATCGGGGCGATGCTCCCGCCGGGAAACTCCGACGCGATCCGCTCGGCGACCAGCCGGGGCGGTGCGTCGTCCGGCAGTACCCGCTCGTCGAATCCGCCGGCCTCCATCCGGAAGAACGGCGCGGCGAGCAGCGCCAGCACCGCGAACACCCCCACCAGGTACAGCACCGGGCGGCGCATCACGCTGCGGGCCAGCCGGGCCCAGCCGCCTGAGCTGCCGGAACCGCCTGAGCTGCCGAAACCGCCGGAACCGTCCACCGCCCCGCCC
>NZ_JADPUN010000374.1 GCF_015690345.1 Plantactinospora alkalitolerans
GCCCACACCTGTCGCCCCGCCCCCGACGGCCGGGCCGGCGCTGACCAACGGCCGCCCGACCACCGGCCCGCTCCGGGCGACGAACCTGCCGATTCCGCTGACCAGCTTCGTCGGCCGGGAAAAAGAGATCGGCCGGGTCACCGACCTGCTGTCCGGATCCCGCCTCGTCACGCTCATCGGCCCGGGCGGCGCCGGCAAGACCCGCCTGGCCACGGAGGCGGGGCGTGCCCTGCTCGACCAGATGCTCGACGGGCTGTGGCTGGTCGAACTGGCCCCG
This sequence comes from Plantactinospora alkalitolerans, assembly GCF_015690345.1. Lineage (GTDB taxonomy): Bacteria > Actinomycetota > Actinomycetes > Mycobacteriales > Micromonosporaceae > Plantactinospora > Plantactinospora alkalitolerans. Next base: position 278 of record NZ_JADPUN010000374.1, read on the forward strand.
GTGACCGACGGTGCCGAGGTCCCGCAGAGCATCCTGCAACTGCTCGGCCTGCGCGAACAGGGCATGCTGGCAGGCGCCCGGACCCGCGTTCCGCTGCCCGAGCCGGCCGACCCGATCGGCCGGCTGGTCGGCGCCATCGGGTCCCGCCGGGTGGTGCTGCTGCTCGACAACTGCGAGCACGTCCTCGACGCCACCGCCTCGCTCGCCGAGCGCCTGCTCGGCGCCTGCCCGGAGCTGCGGGTGCTGGCCACCAGTCGGGAACCGCTCGGCATCACCGGCGAGACGCTCTGCCCGGTCGACTCGCTTCCGCTGCCGCCGCCGTCGGCCGACCCGGTGACCGCGATGTCGTACCCCGCGGTGCGGCTGCTGGCCGACCGGGCCGGCGCGGCCCGTCCGGACTTCGCGGTGGACACCGACACCGTCGCCTCGGTGATCCAGATCTGCCGGTCCCTGGACGGGATGCCGCTGGCCATCGAACTGGCCGCCGCCCGGCTGCGGACGATGACCTCGGTCCAGGTCGCCGCCCGGCTGAACGACCGGTTCCGGCTGCTCACCGGCGGCAGCCGTACCGCGCTACCCCGGCACCAGACGCTGCGCGCGGTCTTCGACTGGAGCTGGGAGCCGCTGGACGAGGCCGAACAGGCCCTCTGGCGCCGGCTGGCCGTGTTCACCGGCGGGGCGACCCTGGACGCCATCGAGCGGATCTGCGCACCCGGCGAACCCGACCTGCCCGGCGACGTACTGAGCCGGGTTGACGTGCTCGATCACCTCTCGGCACTGGTGGACAAGTCGTTGGTGGCAGTGAGCGGGAACGGCGAGCCGCGCTACCGGATGCTGGAAACCATCCGGGAGTACGGACTGCGCCGGTTGGCCGAGGCCGGCGAGACGGAGTGGGTGCGCCAGGCACACGCCGACGACTTCCTCGCCCTCGCCCGGACCGCCGACGCCGAACTGCGCCGGTCGGACCAACTGCGCTGGCTCGGCTGGCTGACCACCGAACACGACAACCTGCACTCCGCCCTGCGCTGGGCGATCGCCACCGGGAACGCGCCGATCGCGGTCGGGCTGGTCGCGGCGCTCGGCTGGTACTGGTGGATGCGCGGCATGCGGGTCGAGGGTGTCGAGATGGCGGTGCCCGCGCTGGCACTGCCCGGCGCCGACCGGCTGCCCCGGGACCAGGTCGCCGTCGCGGAGATGATGACCGCGATGAACCTGCTCGCCAGCAGCGGCGAACTCGCCGAAGGTGGCAGGTGGCTGGCTCGCGCGGGCCGGACCGCGGAGGGGCACGAGCACGCCCATCCGCTGCTGCGCCTGATCGAGCCGATGACGGTGATCTTCGATTCGTATCTGGGTCAGCCGGCGCTCGGCCTGCTGGCCGCCCGCTTCGACGATCCGGACCCGTGGATCCAGGCGGTCAGCCGGATGTTCCACGCCCACGCCGAACTCAACATGGGGCGCCCGGACGAGCGTCCGGAGGCCGACATGCTCCTCGCGCTCGACAGGTTCCGGTCGATGGGCGAACGGTGGGGCACCGCGTACACCCTCTCGGCCCTGGCCGACCTGGCCGGCCGGCGCGGTGAGCACGAGCGGGCCGCCAGGTTCCACGCCGAGGCGGTGGCCCTGATGCGGGAGGTCGGCGCCGCCGAGGACCTGCCGGTGATGCAGATCCGGCTGGCCCACGAGCTGTGGCAGACCGGCGAGCGGGACCGGGCGGTCGCCCTGCTGGCCGAGGCCGACCGGGAGGCCGAGCGGATCGGTTCGGACGAGTGCCGGGCGGCCGTCGCGCACGAGTGCGCGCAGATACTCCAGATCGCGGGTGATCTTCCCGGCGCGCAGCGGCGGTTGGACCAGGCCGTCGCGCTGGTCGCCGACCACAAGGTCGCCCCGCAGTGGCGGGCGATGCTCGCCTCGTCGCAGGGTGCCGTGACCGCCGCACTCGGCGACCTGCCGGCCGCGCGGCAGCACCACGACCAGGCCCTGTCGATGGCACTGGAGTTCTACGACGCACCCGTGATCAGCGGAGTCCTGGTCGGCTACGCCGACCTGGCGCTCCGGATCGGTCGCCCCGAACAGGCCGCCACGCTCCTCGGCACGGCGCACGACATCCGGGGCGGGCCCGACCGGTCCATCCTGGACGGACCACGGATCGAGTCAGCCGCGCGCGAGGCGCTCGCGCGCGGCCGAGCGGACGCCAGTCCTACCGGACTACCCCAGATGATCCGGGCCGCACTCGACTGAGCCGAGGGCGTACCCGGCCCGCGCCGTCCGGTCGGACCCGCGGCTGTCGTCCGGTCAGACCCGGCGCATGACCGCACGGACGGCCAGCGGCGCGAAGACCACCAGGATGCCCAGTCCCCAGAGCAGCGACGTGATGATCGGCCCCGACTCCGGACCGGAGACCAGCAGCCCGCGCAGCGCGTCGGCCAGCGTGGAGACCGGGTTCACCTTCACCCAGCTCTGGAGCCACCCCGGCAGGCTCTCGGTCGGCACGAAGATGTTGCTGGTGAAGGTCAGCGGGAAGATCACCATGAAGCCGAAGATCTGCACCTTCTCCGGATCGCTGACCAGCACCCCGACCAGCACCGAGATCCAGGCCGCCGCCAGCGAGAAGGCGAGCAGCAGCGCGAACGCGCCGAGCACGCCGAACGGACCGGTACCGACCCGGAAGCCGAGCACCATGCCGACGCCCAGCAGCAGCGCGATCGACCAGGCCTGCTTGACCGTGTCGGCGAGAATCCGACCGGCCAGCGGTGCCCAACGGGCGATCGGCAGCGACCGGAGCCGGTCGAAGACCCCCTTCGTCAGGTCGGTGTTCAACCCGAAGCCGGTGGTCATCGTGGCGAAGAGCGCGTTCTGCACCATGATGCCGGGCAGCATGAACCGCAGGTAGTCGGTCGGGCTGTTCGCGATCGCGCCGCCGAACACGTACGTGAAAAGTAGTACGAACATCACCGGCTGGATACTCAGGTCGAGCAGCTCCATCGGGTTGTGCTTGATCTGCACCAGGCTCCGCCAGGCCAGCGTCATGGTGTGGCGCACCCCGAGCAGCGGGCTGACCCGACGGCTCGACACCGGAACCGGCGTGGTGATCGCGGTCATGCCGACGCTCCTTCCAACTCGCCGGGCGCGGAGTTCTCGTCCTCGGCACGGTGCCCGGTGAGCGACAGGAAGACCTCGTCCAGGCTGGCACCGCGCAACGACAGCTCGGCGATGGTGACCTCGGCGGCATCGAGCCGGCGTACCACCGTGGGCAGGACGTCGTCGGTGTTCACCGGCACGGTGGCGGTGTGCTGGACCAGCTCCGGTTCGGCCCCGGTCACCTCGCGCAGCACGCTGACCACCACCGGAAGGTCGCCGGGGTCCTTCGGGCGTACCACCAGGGCCTGGCCACCGGTCTTGGTCTTCAGCTCCTCCGGCGTCCCCTGGGCGATCACCCGGCCGTGGTCGATCACGGCGATCTCGTCGGCGAGCTGGTCCGCCTCCTCCAGGTACTGGGTGGTGAGCAGCACGGTCACCCCCGAGCCGACCAGATCCCGCACGATCCCCCACAGCTCGGTGCGGCTGCGCGGGTCGAGCCCGGTGGTCGGCTCGTCGAGGAAGAGCACCCGCGGTCGGCCGACCAGGCTCGCCGCCAGGTCCAGCCGGCGCCGCATCCCTCCCGAGTACGTCTTGGCCGCCCGGTCTCCCGCGTCGGAGAGATGGAACCCGGCCAGCAGTTCCCGGGCCCGGGCCCGGGCGTCGGCCCGGGACATCCCGAGCAGGCGACCGATCAGCAGCAGGTTCTCGGCGCCGGTCAGGGTCTCGTCGACCGACGCGTACTGGCCGGTCAGACCGATCACCTGGCGAACCTGGTGTGCGTCCCGGAGGACGTCGTATCCGCCGACCGACGCGGTACCGGCGTCCGGCCGGAGCAGGGTGGCGAGCACCCGTACCGCCGTGGTCTTACCCGCTCCGTTGGGGCCGAGCAGGCCGAACACGGTGCCGGCCCGGACTTCCAGATCCACTCCGGCCAACGCGGTGGTCGTGCCGAAGCGTCTGACCAACCCCTCGGCCCGGATGGCGTAGCTCATGAACTCTCTCCCGTCGGTTTACTGGTGCCACCACCATCTCCAACGCGGCTGAGCCGGCGCTGACACCGGCCGTTCGGCGCTGACAGCCGGCTGACGAGCCCCGGTGGACGGCTGGACGACCCTTCCGGCGGCGGCAGTCGGCTGTTCCCGGGACCGGCGGGCCACGGCGGTCGTACCATGGCCCGGATCGGTGCCACCACCCCTCGCACCGCTGGTCGGCGCGCCGCGCCCGGGGCGAAGGACGGATCGCATGGCACACGGGGTGGTTGCCGGGCCGGCATGGCCGGCAAGTGGATCGAGGGTATCGGATGCCGGACCGGCCCGGTGGCTGAACCGGCTACGGGGTCGACGGATTCGGTTCGGCCTGACCACCTACGCCCTCGCCCAGGCCGTGCTGCTGTTCTGGTGGGCCGCCCGCTATCCCGGCCTGTTCAGCCCGGACTCGCTCGACCACGTCTGGCAGGCCGGCAGCGGCAACTGGAACACCCATCACCCGGTCACCTACACCGGGCTGGTCTGGCTGTCGATGCGGCTCACCGACGGGGTCGGCGTACTCACCCTGGCCCAGACCTTCACCCTGGCCGCCGGCCTGGCGTACGCGGTCACCGGACTGCGCCGGCTCGGCGGCCCGGCCTGGGGCTGGACCACGGCGGCGGTCGCGATCGCCGCGCTGCCACCGGTCGGCACGTTCGTCGTCTGCGTCTGGAAGGACGTGCCGTTCGTGCTCTGCCACGTCTTCCTTCTCGGCACGGTGGCCCGGCTGCTCACCCGACACCCGTCCCCCGTCCCGACCGCCCCGCCCCCCGTTCTGACCGGACGGACGCGCCGCGCCGTCTCCTCGCGGCCACTGCCCCGGCTCCTGTTCGGCGCCATCCTGCTCGAACTGACCCTGATCTGCCTCTTCCGGCAGAACGGCTTCATCGTGGCGGCGGTCGTCACCGCACTGGTCGCGTGGCTGCTGCGCGGTGCCGCGCTCCGGATCCTGCTCGCCGGGGTGCTGGCCGCCACCGCCGCGCTGCTGACCAACTGGGTGCTGCTGCCCACCCTCGGGGTCCGGGACAGCGAGTCCATCGTGGCCTACGAGGCGTTCCTCTCCGACCTCGCGATCGGCTACGCCGAGGACCCGCTGGACCTGCCGGCCGCGGACGCGGCACTGCTGGCGAAGGTGGCTCCGCTGGCGCACTGGCGCCGGTCGGCGACCTGCTACACCGTCGACCCCACCGTCTACCACCCCGACTTCGACCGCCGGGCCGCGGCGGCCCACCGGGACGAACTGCTGTCGGCCTGGTGGCGGTTGGTCCGCCGATCGCCGGGTACGGTGCTGGCCGCCCGTGCCTGCCGGGGCTCGATCGCCTGGCGGCCCACCCCGGCCGGCGGGCTGCGGGGCAACCCGACCGCCTGGGCGTTGCCGATCTATCTCGACCGGGACCCGAGGTTCCGCGATCCCGAGGTCCGGGCCGTGGCGTACAGCCGCCCGCTCAGTGACCGGGCCAGTCGGGTGGCGGACCGGTTGACCCAACTGATCACCGAACCCGAGTGGCTGCTGTGGCGGGGTGCCACCTGGGCCTACCTGGCGTACCTGACGGTCGGTCTGCTCGCCTGGCGCCGTCGGGACCGTACCCTGCTGGCGCTGGCCACCCTGAGCCTCGGTAACCAACTCTCCGTACTGATCGTCAACAACGCGCAGGCCGCCCGCTACATGGCCGCCCCGTTCGTCCTCGGCGTACTGCTGCTGCCACTTCTGGCGGCCAACCGCACACCGCCCCAC
>NZ_JADPUN010000067.1 GCF_015690345.1 Plantactinospora alkalitolerans
CGACCACCAGGACGGTCAGCAGAACCAGGGCCATCACCCCGACCAGGATGGGCATCCACCACCGACGGCCGTCCGGCTCGTCACCGTAGGACTCGTCGCCGTAGGACCAGTCCACCGGCGGTGGCCCGCCGGTCGCACCCCTCGCACGTACCGGCACCTCGGCCCGCCCGGCCCAGATCGGTGCCCGCGGAGGAACCGGCGGGGTGGCGTCCGGAGGGGTCGCGCCGTGGCCCTGGCCAGCCTCGGTATCCGCCTCGGCGGCCCGGCCGGCGTCGGTCCTGATCACCCGGCTGGCGTCCCCGTCGATGGCCGCCGGGCCGGTCCGCCCCGCGTTCCCGCCCGGGGCCGGGCCGTCCGGCCCGGCAGGCCCCGGGTCGTGGTCGGAGGCGTTCCGGTCCGCGTCCGGACCGTCGGAGGATCGGGGCGGGTCGTCGGCCATGGCACGTCCTCTCGCCACCGGATAAGACCGGGCCAACCACCGTCCAACCTATCCGGCCGACGGTCGCCCGACCGGTCGTGCGCGGTCAAAGCGCGTCCGGCGTGTCCGTGCGGAGATGTGCCGGTCGGCTACAACGTCGGCGTGGAGGTCGGACCTGCCGAGTCCGAGCAGAACAGCTTCACCCGCTCGTTCCAGCGCAGCGTGGCGCCGCCCTTGGGATCCTGACTGCGTACCTGACCGTGTCTGTCGGTCGGATAACTGGGGTAGAGGCCGTCCTCCACCAGTCGCCGCGCCGCCTGCGCGCAGGACTGCCCGACGAGTTCGGGTACGACCACCTCCGGCGGCGCGCCCACCACGGTCAACCGGACCGTGACGCCCTTCCGAACGGAGGTACCGGCCCGAGGGTTGGTGCTCGCGACGCTACGGTCGCTGCCCGCCTTGCCGAAGGTGATCTGGGCACCCAGGCCACGGCGCAGCAACTCCGCCCGGGCCTCCTCGAAGTCCATCCCGACCAGGTTCGGCAACTGCATCTCGCCGATCTGGGGTGCCGGGGCGGTGGTCGACCGCCGGGTCGGCGTCCTGCCGGGCGTACTGCGCGGCGTGCTCGGCGTCGCCGTGCTGGTGGCGGTCGGAACGGAGCCGGCCCCCTGGTCCGTCGGCTCCTCGCCGCCACCGGCCAACAGGAAACCGCCGACAGCACCGACAACAGCACAGATGACCAGGCCGACCGCCGCACCGGCCACCAGCCCGGTCCGATTCGGGTGACCAGACCGGGGACCCGCGTCCGGTCGTCCCGCCACGTACTCATCCGACATGCCGACTCTGCCTCACCATCGGGCGTGCGGGGGTTGCACGCCGATATCCACATCCGAAGTGTGCCGCACGCCAGCATCGGCGGCCGGCCCCCCGGAGCGCAACCGGCACGCGGTCGAGGTTGGCGGGTACCCGGTCACCTCTCGCCCCGCAGCCGGGTGGAGGCTACGCTGCCCCGCATGGCCGTACGGGGCTGGGGAGGATCAGTCGCGACGGCGATCGGCGTTGCCGCCGGCGCCGGCGCCGCTCAGCTGGGTCTCGGTTACGGGCTCGGCATCATCGCCTGGATGCCTTCGGCCGGGGGCACCAGTGAGGCCGCCTGGCTGGCCGGCCTCACCTGGGCCGCGTGGATAGCCGCGACCTCCACGATCGCCGGGGCGATCTGTGCACACCGGCTCGGCGGTGCCGGCCGTCCCCGGAGATCGACAGTTGCCGTCGGTCCGGCCACCGAGGCGCCCCCGAGCATGGCCGGCGGGATGTGGCGGGTCGTGCTCGCGGTCTCCAGTGCGGTCGGCGCACTCGTCACGGTGGTGCTCGTCGCCGTACCCGCCCGAGCGGTGGTACGCCCCGACACCGGGTCACCGCAGACCGTCGCCGCGGGCTACGCCGTTCTCGGCGTGCTGATCGGACTGCTGGTGGCGATCTGGGCGACCTCGTCACCGGCCGTGGCCACCAATGTGCTCGGCACCGTCGGCTGGCTCTGGGCGCTCGCGGTGATCGCGGTCATCGACGGTGTGCTTTCCGGGCGCGGGCTGGCCAGCGCCCAGCTCGGGGTCTGGCAGCTCACCTCGGACAGTGGACCGTTCTGGTTCCGCGACTACTTCTACTGGCCCGGGGCGGCGCTGTCACTCGGCTCCGCGCTGCTGATCGGCGCCTTCGCCGCCCGAGCCGCGGCCCGGCGGCCGGCAGCCCGGGTCGGCGCCGCCGTCTCGGGCATCAGCGGTCCGCTGCTGGTCGCCATCGCCTACTTTCTCGCCGCGCCCCGACTGGTCGGCATCCGGCCCGAGCAGGTGTCGGCCCATCTGATGGCGCCGTACGCGGTGGTCGCGGGGCTCGCCGGATCCGCACTGGTGGCAGCGCTGGCGCAGCGGTCGGAGGCACGGGCACAAGACGCGGAGCCCCGCGTTTCCCGATCCGATCCGGCCGAACCCGGCGTCGAGGCCGCCGCGACCGAAGCCGAGGCCGGCTCCGAAACCGCCGGCGGTGTCACGGACGGGTCCGGACGTCCGCCCCGGTTGCCGGTACAGCCGACCGGTGGATCCTGGCGTACCGCTGACGACGCCGACCCGTTCCCGCCCCGCCGCGCCGATGGACCCACCGATCTCTCCGGGTCGGACGAGCCGGACCCGCTCGGGCGGGCGGAGGACCGACCCGACCCGCTCGGGCGAACGTCCGACGAGGTGGGCAGCGGTGGCGGTGCCGGCGGGGAGCGCGCCGACGAGCCTTCCGAAGGAAGCACCGACGAGACGTCACCGACCAATGAGAAGGCCGACGAGAAGGCCGACGACGGCAGGGCGAAGGGCCGGCTGGGTCGGTTCGGCCGCCGATCGCGCTGACCAGAGTCACCGACCGGACCCGCCGGTCAGGCCCGCTGACCGGACCCGCCGGTCGGACCGATCAGACCCGCTGACCGGACCCGCCGATCGCGCTGGCCGACGCGTCAGTCCACCGGCCAGGTGTGCACCGGCTCGTCGGTCCGCTGGAGTTCGCCGTAACGCTGGAGCATGTGTCGGAGCGCCTGGGGACGATTCATGCCCCTGCCTCGTTCAGCCGCCCGTACCGCCTCGACCTGCCACACCGCGCCGTTACGTCCGGTACGGCAGCGCTGCTCGATGATCCCGAGCAACCGGTCCCGGTGCGCGGCGCCGACACCGAACCGGTCCAGTCCGGCCGCCGCCCGGGGCAGGAGTACGTCGAGCACCAGATCGGTCACCCGTACCTGGCCCAGCCGGGGCCAGGCGATGACGGCGTCGATGCCCCGCCGGGCCGCCGCGTGGAAGTTCTCCTCGGCCGCGCTGAACGTCAGTTGACTCCAGATCGGCCGGTCCCCCTCCGCCATGTCCCTGGCCAGCCCGAAGTAGAAGGCGGCGTTGGCGAGCATGTCGACCACGGTCGGCCCGGCCGGCAGGACCCGGTTCTCCACCCGCAGGTGGGGACGGCCGTTCATGATGTCGTAGACCGGACGGTTCCAGCGGTAGACGGTGCCGTTGTGCAGCCGGAGTTCCGCCAGTTTGGGCGTGCCACCGTTGTGCAGGACCTCGACCGGGTCCTCGTCGTCGCAGATCGGCAACAGCGGCGGAAAGTAGCGGACGTTCTCCTCGAAGAGGTCGAAGATCGAGGTGATCCATCGCTCGCCGAACCAGACCCTGGGCCGTACGCCCTGCGCTTTCAGCTCGTCGGGCCGGGTGTCGGTGGCCTGCTCGAAGAGGGCGACCCGGGTCTCGGCCCAGAGCTGGCGCCCGTGCAGGAACGGCGAGTTGGCGCCGAGCGCGACCTGGACCCCGGCGATGGCCTGGGATGCGTTCCAGTAGTTGGCGAAGCTGTCCGGTGCCACCTGGAGGTGGAACTGGAGACTGGTGCAGGCGGCCTCGGAGGCGATCGAGTCGGTGTGGGTCTGCAACCGCTCCACGCCCCGGATGTCCAGCTCGATGTCCTCGCCCCGGGCGGCCACGATCTGGTCGTTGAGCACCCGGTAACGCTTGTTCCTGGACAGGTTGTCGAGCACCAGGTGCCGGGGGGTCAGCGTGGGCAGGATGCCGATCAGGATGATCGTCGCGTCGGACTTGACGGCGAGTTCCTCCGCGCGGCCGAGGCTCTCCCGCAGGTCCTGCTCGTAGTCGGCGAAACCGGCTCCCTCGATCAGCCGGGGCCGGGCGTTGAGTTCGAGGTTGAACTGTCCCAGTTCGGTCTGGAAGGTGGGATCGCCGAGGTTGTCCAGCACCTCGGCGTTGCGCATCGCGGGCTCGGCGTCGTCGTCGACCAGGTTCAGCTCGATCTCCAGACCGGTGGTCGGCCGGTCGGCGTCGAAGCCGAAGTCGTCGAGCATGAGGGCGAAGACGTCCAGGCACCGCCGTACCTTCTGCCGGTAACGGATCCGGTCCTCCCGGGAGAAGGGGAGCACCTCCGAGACGTCCTGGCCCATGTGCCCTCCCCGCCGCGAGGCGCTGTCACCGCCGTCCGGATGGTCGTACCCGCCGGACGCGTGTTCGAACTGTCACCGTAGGAGCCCCGAGCGCACGCGGCCACAATCACAGCGCCCGCCGGCCGAGAGTGAGCGGCCAGCGGCGCTGCGTCCACCTTCGCACACGATCGAGACACCTGTTCCACCGGGCGCATTACCCAATGGGACGCCCCGGTCACCAGTCAATCGGTGGCCGGGGCGTAACGCCGTCGTCCGTACCGGCCCGACCGCAAGCCGATCGGGCGGGATTGGTCAGGCCTGGCGAACGGCCTCGCCCTCGATCTCGATCTTGATCTTCTTCCCGACCAGCACGCCGCCGGTCTCCAGCGCGACGTTCCAGGTCAGGCCGAATTCCTCGCGGTCGATCTCGGTGGTGGCGGTGAAGCCGAAGAGGTCCTGGCCGAACGGGCTGCGTCCGGCGCCCTCGAACTCGACCTCGAGGTCGACCTGGCGGGTCACGTCCTTGATCGTGAGTTCGCCGGTCAGCACGAACTCGTTGCCGCTGTGCGACTTGACGCCGGTGCTGCGGTACGTCAGGGTCGGGAACTTCTCCACCTCGAGGAAGTCGCCGCTGCGGAGGTGGTTGTCGCGGTCGGTCGCGCCGGTGTCGATGCTCGTGGTCTGGATCGTGGCGGACACCGCGGACTCGAGCGGGTTCTCGGTTACCGTGATTGTCGCCTCGGCCTCACGAAACTGGCCGCGCACCTTGCTGACCATCATGTGCCGGGCCACGAACCCGACGCGCTGGTGCGCCTGGTCGAGCAGGTAGGTCCCGGGGGCCGGGATCGTCAGCCCCTCCCACGAACGGGTGGCGGATTCGGTGCTGCTGCTCATCGTGCTGCCTTCCCAGAAAATAGTTGGTGTTGACCGATGACTGACATAGCAACTATAGATGCAACAATATTCCCCGTGTCAAGTACTGCTAGGATGTGGTCGTGACCGAGAACCTCTACGATGACTCCCGCCTGACGGCCATGGGCCTGGTCATGGAGGTGCACGCCGGGCTCGCGGCCAGGTTCGCCGCCCAGTTCGAGGAGCACGACCTCTCGTCCGTGGAGTTCGAGGTCCTGATGCGGCTGGCCAGATCACCCCAGCACGAACTCCGGATGACCGACCTTGCCGCGCAGACCTCCCTCTCCACCAGTGGCGTGACCCGGGTCGTCGATCGGATGGAACGCGACGGCCTGCTCTGCCGCCGCGCCTGCCCCTCGGACCGACGCAGCGCGTACGCGGTCGTGACGGAGTCCGGCATGACAAGGCTCGGGGAGACGCTCCCCGGACACATCCAACTCATCCAGGACTGGTTCATCGGCCAGCTCGACTCCGCCGCACTGGAGAACCTGCTTGATTCGCTCCGGGTCGTCCGGGACGCGGTTCACCCGGGCGCCACCGCCGGAAGTGCCGGCATGAGCGGCGACTGCTGATTTCTGCCCGTTTCCTGGCCCCGTGACCGAATATCGCCACCCGATGGCCGAACGTCGAGTCCGATTGGCGGGCCGACCCGAGGACCACCGGCAGAAAGACCGGCAGAAGTCATGTACACATCGCAACATGACTGTATTAATCGGAAAAAACGGATCCCACTGCTGGCTAATCTTCGAACAACCGGGGGGCTCTGGGGACGTGGCGCGAGGGGGACCGAAA
>NZ_JADPUN010000376.1 GCF_015690345.1 Plantactinospora alkalitolerans
CAAACTCTCCAACAAAAACTTGGAAAATCAACCCGGCAACAATAAAAACACTTGCTGCCAAAACAATCATTTTGGCACTGGCTTATCAAGCACCCTGTTGAGTTCTCAAAGAACAAACACACACCGAACAATGAGCCGAAACCCACCACCCGAGGCCACCATCCACCCCCAGCGTTTCCGCCGGGCGCTTGTATTACGTTAGCTGACCGTTTTCACATCGTCAAACCGAATCAACCGGCCGACATCTGTTCCATTCGATCAAACTATTTCCTTGATCAGGGCGCAGCCAATCGGCCCACCCGATCCAGGATTCCGGCAGCCCGGCCGCTCGTGAAGTCACCCACGCGCTCGCCCGGCTCACTGCCAGTCGTTCACTCTACTCGGTCAGGTCCGCAACTCCAAATCGCTCTGTCCGAGCCATCCAGGTCGCCCCGCCCGCCAGATCGGACCGGGTGGTCACCCACCGTCCGACCCTGAGCCTTGCCTGCGGTTCCGGCCTCTGCGCATTTCGCGCGTTTCGTCCGTTCCCCCGCTGACAGAGAGAAAATTACGCGTCTGGGGGACGCAACGTCAAATCCAGCGGGGGCATTCCCCGTCACATCATCGACCGGGCACCAGTTCCACCCCGGCAAAGGTGCGCTTGCCCCGGCGCAGTACCAGGAACCGGCCGTGCAGCAGAGCATCCGCCGCGACGGCGGCCTCCGGATCGGTGACCCGCTCGTTGTTGACGTACGCGCCACCCTCGCCGATCGCTCGGCGTGCCTCGTTGAGGCTGCTCACCAGGCCCGCCTCGCGGAACATCTGCGCCACCGGAGGCAACGTCTCCAACTGGACGAGGCCGGCCTCCCCCAGTGCCGCCTGCAGGGTCTCCGGGGCCAGCTCGTCGAGGGCGCCCCGGCCGAACAGCGCCTGACTCGCCGCCACCGCCTGCCGGGCCTCCTCCGCGCCGTGCACCAGCGCGGTCAGTTCCTCCGCGAGCGCCCGCTGGGCGACCCGGGCCGCCGGTCGCTCCGCCGTCGCCTTCTCCAGCTCCTCGATCTCCTCGTGCGACCGGAAGCTGAAGTACCGCAGGTACTGGCCCACGTCGCGGTCGTCGGTGTTGACCCAGAACTGGTAGAAGGCGTACGGGCTGGTCATCGTCGGATCGAGCCAGACCGCTCCGCCCTCGGTCTTGCCGAACTTGGTGCCGTCCGCCTTGGTGACAAGTGGCGTGACGAAGGCGTGCACCGGTCCCGCGCCGCGGCGGCGAACGTAGTCGACCCCGGCGGTGATGTTCCCCCACTGGTCCGAACCGCCGAACTGCAGCGTGCAGCCGTGCCGCCGGTGCAGCTCGAAGAAGTCGTTGCCCTGGAGCAGCTGGTAGCTGAACTCCGTGAAGCTGATTCCGCTGTCCAGCCGGGCCTTGACCACCTCACGGGCAAGCATCCGGTTGACCGGGAAATGTTTGCCGACGTCGCGGAGGAACTCGACCACGGACATCACACCGGTCCAGTCCAGGTTGTTGACCGGCCGGGCGGCGTTCTCCCCCTCGTAGGAGACGAAGGGTGCGAGCTGCTCGCGAATCCGGTCGACCCAGCCGGCGACCACCTCCGGGCTGTTCAGAGTCCGCTCGCCCCGCTCGTTGGGGTCACCGATCAAACCGGTCGCGCCGCCGACCAGGAGCAGCGGGCGGTGCCCGGCGAGCTGTAGCCGGCGGGCGGTCACGATCTGCAGCAGGTTGCCGATGTGCAGGCTCGGCGCGGTGGGGTCAAACCCGACGTAGAAGGTCACCGGACCGGAGCCCAGATGCTCCTGCAGCTCGGCGGCGTCGGTGGAGTCGAAGAGAAGACCCCGCCACCGCAGGTCGTCGAGCGGGGACTCCCGGCCGGCGGGCGCGACGGGGGGAAGGTTGCTGTCGGTCACGCTGCAGATTGTCCACCATGCCGACCCTGTCGCCGTACCCGGTTTCCCTCCCCGGAACGGAAGTCAGGTACCGCGGAGGCCGTTGACGGGGCACGACGGTCGAAGGCAGGCTACCCGCGCCAGGTCGTCACATACCCCCCGAGCCCCGGAGGCATCCCCATGACGGTCCCGAGCCAGACCCGCCATCCCGAACCGGCCCGGGACGCCGCCGGCGACCTGGTCCACCTGCGCCGGGCCGGGGTCAGTCTGCTGCTGGACGCCAGCAACTCCGGGGTGCCCGTGGTGCTGCACTGGGGTGCCGACCTCGGGGCGCTGACCGGCCCGGAACTGCTCGACCTGGCCACCGCGCTGCGCCGGCCGGTCCGGTACGGCGGGCCCGACGGGCGACCGGTCGGCGTACTTCCCGAGCACACGCACGCCTGGTTCGGTATGCCCGGCCTGTCCGGCCACCGGTCCGGTCGGGACTGGTCGCCCCGGTTCCAGCGGACCGAACTGCGCATGGTGGACGGGTCCGACGGGGTACCGACCGGCGTCGCCGTGACGGCCCGGGACGACGCCGCCGCCCTGGATCTGGTCGTCGAGGTGGACATCGATCCTGGCGGCCTGGTTCGGCTGCGCGCCGATCTCGCCAACCCGGCCCACGCGGACCCGTACCAGCTGGACGGGCTGGCGCTGTGCCTGCCGGTGCCCCCACAGGCGGCCGAACTGCTCGACCTGACGGGTCGGTGGAGCCGCGAGCGCGCGCCGCAGCGGCAGCCGTTCACCGTCGGCACCCGGTCGCGGGAGAGTCGCCGGGGCAAACCGGGCCTGGACGCCACCCTGCTGCTGATCGCCGGCACGGCGGATTTCGGCTTCCGGTCCGGCGAGGTCTGGGGCCTGCACCTCGGCTGGAGTGGGAACCACCGGATCCACGCCGAACGGACGCCCGAGGGCGACGCGCTGCTCGGCGCCGGTGAGCTGCTCCTGCCCGGCGAGATCGTGCTGGCACCGGGTGAGCACTACCGGACCCCCTGGGTGTACGCCTCGTACGGGCGCGGTCTGGACGAGATGTCGGCCCGCTTCCACGCCCACCTGCGCCGGTCGGTGCCGTCGAGGCGACGTTCCCGGCCGGTCGTGGTGAACACCTGGGAGGCCGTCTACTTCGACCACGATCTCGGCCGGCTGACGGCGCTCGCGGACGCCGCCGCCCGGATCGGGGCCGAGCGGTTCGTCCTGGACGACGGCTGGTTCCGGGGCCGTCGCGACGACCATGCCGGTCTGGGCGACTGGTACGTCGACCCGGACGTCTGGCCCGACGGACTACATCCGTTGGTCGCGCACGTACACGGGCTGGGCCTGGAGTTCGGGCTCTGGGTCGAGCCGGAGATGATCAGCACCGACTCGGACCTGGCCCGGGCCCATCCGGACTGGATGCTCGGCACCGCCGGACGGCTGCCCCTCGAGGCCCGCTGGCAGCAGGTGCTCGACCTGACCCACCCGGACGCCTTCCACCACGTCCTCGACCGGCTCGACACGCTGGTCCGGGAGTACGGCATCGCATACCTGAAGTGGGACCACAACCGGGACCTGCTCGACGCCGGAACGCAGCCGTCCGGCCGGGCCGGGGTGCACGCGCAGACCCTGGCGGCCTACCGCCTGCTCGACACGCTGCGGGAACGCCATCCACGGCTGCAGATCGAGTCGTGTTCCTCCGGAGGGGGCCGGGTCGACCTCGGAATCCTGGAGCGGACCGACCGGATCTGGGGCAGCGACTGCATCGACGCCCTGGAACGGCAGTCCATCCAGCGCTGGACCCAGTTGCTGCTCCCGCCGGAGGTGATCGGGGCGCACGTCGGCGCCGCCCGGGCCCACACCACCGGCCGGACCCACAGCCTCACCTTCCGGGCCGGCACCGCCTTCTTCGGCAGCTTCGGGGTCGAGTGGGACCTGACCTCGACCACCCCGGAGGAGCAGCGGGAGCTGGCCTGGTGGGTGACGCTCTACAAACGGCACCGGGACCTTCTCCACAGCGGCACGGTGGTCCGGGTCGACCATCCGGATCCGGCCCTGTGGGTACACGGGGTGGTCGCACCGGACCGGACCGAGGCGATCGTGGCGATCGTCGCCACCGCGACCAGCACGACGGCCAACCCCGGTCCGGTACGCCTGCCGGGGCTGGACCCCGACCGTCGGTACCTGGTCCGCGCGCTGGCGCCGGAGGCCGCCGAGAAGGTCCTGCCCGCCCCGCCGCCCTGGGTCACCGGGCCCGGGGTACGGCTGTCCGGACGCATCCTCGGCGCCGCCGGACTCCAGGCGCCGACGCTCCGTCCCGAGCAGCTCCTGCTGGTCCACCTCGACGGTCGTTGAGCCGGTGCAGCTACCGGCACCGGCGGTCAGGGCTTCGGCACCGAGACCAGCCCGGTCCGGTAGGCGACGATCACCAGCTGGGCCCGGTCCCGGGCGTTCAGCTTGCCGAGCAGGCGGCCCACGTGCGTCTTCACCGTGGCAGGGCTGAGCCGCAGGTGATCGGCGATCTCGGCGTTGGACAGGCCGCGTCCGATCAGCACGAGCACCTCCCGCTCCCGCTCGGTCACCCCGGTCAGCTCGCGGGCCACCGGCCGGTCCGGCTCCGGCAGGCGGGCGAACTCGGCGATCAGCCGACGGGTCACGGTCGGAGCGAGCAGGCCCTCACCGGCGGCCACCACCCGGATCGCCGTCAGCAGGTCCTCCGGCGGGGCGTCCTTGAGCAGGAATCCACTGGCTCCGGCCCGCAGCGCCGCGTAGACGTACTCGTCGAGGTCGAAGGTGGTGAGGATGAGCACCCGGACCTGACCGGCGGCGGGCGACGCGGCGATCCGCCGGGTCGCCTCGATGCCGTCCATCTGCGGCATCCGGACGTCCATCAGCACCACGTCGGGGCGCTCTCGTTCGGCCAACTCCACCGCCGCCGCGCCGGTGCCGGCCTCACCGACCACGGTCAGCCCCGGTGTGGTCTCGACCAGGACCCGGAAGCTGCCCCGCAGTAGCGCCTGGTCGTCGGCGATGAGCACCCGGACGGGCTGATTCGTCACCGGCCCGCTCACCGGATCTCGCCCGATGCCGACCGACCGACGGCCGGCGACGGGCCGGCAACCGATGACGGGCCGGTACCCGGCGACGGGCCGGCAGCCGGCGCCAGCTCGGCGACCTGAGCTGGGCCGTCGGCTGGCGACGACCCGTCGGGTCGGTCGACGGGCGTCGGGACCGGCGCGTCCGTCGGCCGGCAGGGCAGCTCGGCGAAAATCCGGAAGCCGCCGTCGGGCAACGGACCGGAGGCGAACGTTCCGCCGTACAGGTTGACCCGCTCTCGCATGCCGATCAGCCCCTGCCCCCGTGGGTCGGCCGGACGGACGGGCCGACCGGGACCGTTGGTCACCTCGACCCGTACGGCGGACCCGGTCGCGGTCACCGTGACCCGGCAGCGGGTCGGGCCGGCGTGCTTGACCGCATTGGTCAGCGCCTCCTGGACGATCCGGTAGACCGACCGGCCGACGTCCTCCGGCGGCTCCGGCACACCGGCCAGGTCCAGCGTCAACTGCGCGTCCGTACCGGCTCGGGTGGCCCACTCCAGCAGGTCGGGCAGGTCCGCGAGGCCGGGTGCGGGTCCGAACTCGACCAGCCCGGCCGGCGCGCCGGCCCGGAGCACGCCCAGGGTACGCCGCAGCTCCGCCAGCGCGCCCCGGCTGGTCGCCTCGATGTCGCGCAGCGCCTCCCGTAGCTCCTGCGGACGGGATTCGGCGACATGGTTGGCGATCGCCGCCCTGACCGTGATCACGCTCATGCTGTGCGCCACGATGTCGTGCAGCTCCCGGGCCAGCCGCAGCCGCTCCTCGGTCGTCACCCGCTCGGCGAGCTGGATCGCCGACTGCGCCGCCATCCGCTCGGCGTACGCCCGGCGCTCCCGGACCACCCGGCCGAGAGCCCACGCCGCGCCGAGTACCAGACCTGCGAAGCCAAGCCCGGGGGCGTCCTCCGCCCCTGAAGTCGACTGGGGCAACGCCACCAGCAGCGCGCCGACCAGCACCAGGAGCAGGGCCGGGATCGACCGGCGGAGCGGCTCGGCGACCGCCACCTGGTAGAGCGCGAAGGCGATGGCGAGGAAGACGGCCGGGGATGCGTAGATCGGCACCACCGAGACCAGCACCGACGGCAGGG
>NZ_JADPUN010000277.1 GCF_015690345.1 Plantactinospora alkalitolerans
TCCACCAGGTCGCCGCGCACCAGCAGCGGCGGGTCGGCCGCCGCGACGGCCGCCGCGGCCCGCAGCCGGGCGCGGCGGTGGGTATGCTCCGGCCAGACGAGCGCCTCCAGCCACGCGACGTCCGCCGGATCCGTCACGTCGAGCGGGTTCAGATCCAGGCCGGCCCGCCACACCACCTCGGGTACGCGGGCCGGCGGCGCCATTCCGGTCGCCTCGCACTCCAGCACCGGCTCACCGGAGCCGACCGACGTCCCGCCGTACCGGTAGGCGTACCGGTCGGGATAGAGGCAGAGCCCGGCGGACGCGCCGACCTCGATCAGCGCGAGCGGCTGCGGCAGCGCGGCGAGCACCGGCAGCAGTACGGCACACCGCCCGGCCTCGTTGGTCTGCGTGGCCCGGCTGCGCAGCTCCGCCTCGATCGCCGGCCAGTTCGCCACCGTGTAGCCGCGGAACGCGGTCGGATCGTCGATCGGACCACCGAGCAGCCGTACGACGCCGAACAGCAGGTTGGGCTGGCGCCTGGCCGGCGGAAGCGCGGCGAGCAGGGCCAGGATGTCGTCGTCCCGAGACACGGCGTGGGCCAGTCGTTCGTACCCGGGCGACACACCGTGTGCCTCCCGCGCGGCGAAGTCGGCGTAGATCGTGGCGGCGGTCATCTCCCAATGGTCGTCCTCGAACTCCCGGCGTTCAACGCCAGGGTTCGGCGAGGGGAGCCGGGCGAACAGCCCGACTCCCCTGTGCCGTTACCGCGCTCTCGACGGCGCCTCGACCGTGACCTCAGCTGCACCCGGAGGTGGAGCCGCAGCCCTCGCAGACGTAGCAGCTACCGGCGGGGCGCATCTTGGTGCCACAGGTGAAGCAGAGCGGAGCGTCCTGTGCCTTGCCCAGCACCGCTTCCAGCAGTTCGGTCGAGGAGCCGACCTGCGGTGCCGGCCGCTCCGGCGCCGCCGCCTCGACCTGGCGTTCCGCCGCCGGCTCCGACCTGGTCTCCACCGGTGCGGACGCGGCCATCGCGGCGAGGTCGACGGCGCTCTCCGCCTCCGCCTCCGCCCGCAACTGCGCGGCCCGCTCCTTGGCGGTGAAGATGCCCAGCTCCGCCCGCCGCTCCTGGGGCAGGAAGTCCAGGGCCAGCCGCCGGAAGATGTAGTCCATCACCGAGGCTGCCATCCGGATGTCCGGGTCGTCGGTCATCCCGGCCGGCTCGAACCGCATGTTGGTGAACTTGCCGACGAACGTCTCCAGCGGCACGCCGTACTGGAGACCGATCGAGATCGCCACCGAGAAGGCGTCCATCACCCCGGCCAGCGTCGAGCCCTGCTTCGACATCTTGAGGAAGACCTCGCCCAGACCGTCGTCCGGGTACGACGACGCCGTGAGGTACCCCTCGGCCCCGCCGACCGAGAACGAGACCGTCTCGGAGGGCCGCTTCTTCGGCAGCCGCTTGCGCA
The DNA here is from genome assembly GCF_015690345.1 of Plantactinospora alkalitolerans. GTDB lineage: Bacteria > Actinomycetota > Actinomycetes > Mycobacteriales > Micromonosporaceae > Plantactinospora > Plantactinospora alkalitolerans. The sequence goes on from NZ_JADPUN010000277.1 coordinate 1,449, forward strand.
CCGGGCGGTACTCGACGACCTTCTCGACCGTCTTCTCCGGCGCGGCGGGCTCGACGGCCTTCGCCGGCTCCCGCTTGGACGCCGACAGCGGCTGACCGACCTTGCAGTTGTCCCGGTAGATCGCCAGCGCCTTGAGGCCCAGCTTCCAGCCCTCGAAGTAGATCTGCTCGACGTCGGCGACGGTGGCCGCCTCCGGCATGTTGACAGTCTTGGAGATCGCGCCGGAGATGAACGGCTGCACGGCCGCCATCATCCGGACGTGCCCCATCGGCGCGATCGACCGCTCGCCCATCGCGCAGTCGAAGACCGGGTAGTGCTCCGGCTTCAGTCCGGGCGCGTCGACGACGTGGCCGTGGTCGGCGATGTGCTCGACGATCGCCTCGACCTGCTCCTCCGGGTACCCGAGGCTGCGCAGCGCGCGCGGCACGGTCTGGTTGACGATCTGCATCGAGCCGCCGCCGACCAGCTTCTTGAACTTGACCAGCGCCAGGTCGGGCTCGACCCCGGTGGTGTCGCAGTCCATCATCAGCCCGATGGTGCCGGTCGGGGCGAGCACCGACGCCTGCGCGTTCCGCCAGCCGGACTTGTCACCGATCTTGTTGCCCTGGGTCCACTGCTTGGTCGCCTCGCGGACGATCTCGGTGGCGACCGTGCCGGTGGGCTTGATCTCGTCGTTCGCGGCGGCGTGCTTGCGCATCACCCGCTTGTGCGGCTCGGCGTTGCGGGCGTACCCGTCGTAGGCGCCGACCACGCCGGCCAGCTCGGCCGAGCGGCGGTACGCGGTACCGGTCATCAGCGAGGTGATGGCGGCGGCGACCGAGCGGCCACTCTCGGAGTCGTACGGGTGGCCGGTCGCCATCAGCAGCGCGCCGAGGTTGGCGTACCCGATGCCGAGCTGCCGGTACGCCCGGGTGGTCTCCCCGATCTTCTCGGTCGGGAAGTCGGCGAAGCAGATCGAGATGTCCATCGCGGTGATCACGAACTCCACCGACCGGACGAACTTGGCCACCTCGAACCCGCCGTCGGCACGGAGGAACTTCATCAGGTTCAGCGAGGCCAGGTTGCACGAGGAGTTGTCCAGGTGCAGGTACTCCGAGCACGGGTTCGAGGCGGTGATCCGGCCCGTCTCCGGGCAGGTGTGCCAGTCGTTGATCGTGTCGTCGTACTGGAGGCCGGGGTCGGCACACTCCCAGGCGGCCTGGGAGATGGTCCGGAACAGCCCCTTCGCGTCGACCGTTTCGATCACCGCGCCGTCCAGCCGGCCGCGCAGGTCGAACGTGCCGCCGTCCTGCACCGCCCGCATGAACTCGTCGGAGACCCGGACCGAGTTGTTGGCGTTCTGGTACTGGACGCTGACGATGTCGGAGCCACCGAGGTCCATGTCGAAACCGGCGTCGCGGAGCGCGCGGATCTTGTGCTCCTCGCGCGCCTTGGTGACCACGAACTCCTCGATGTCCGGGTGGTCCACGTCCAGGATGACCATCTTGGCCGCCCGCCGGGTGGCGCCGCCGGACTTGATGGTGCCCGCGCTGGCGTCCGCGCCGCGCATGAAGCTGACCGGGCCGGAGGCGGTGCCGCCGCTGGAGAGCAGTTCCCGGGACGAACGGATCCGGGACAGGTTCACTCCGGAGCCGGAGCCGCCCTTGAAGATCAGCCCCTCCTCCTTGTACCAGTCGAGGATCGAGTCCATCGAGTCGTCGACGGCCAGGATGAAGCACGCCGAGACCTGCTGCGGCGAGGCCGTGCCGACGTTGAACCAGACCGGCGAGTTGAAGCTGAACACCTGGTGCAGCAGCATCCAGGTCAGTTCGTGCTCGAAGATCTCCGCGTCGGCACCGGTGGCGAAGTAACCGTGCTGCTCCCCCGCCGCCCGGTACGTCCGCACCACCCGGTCGATGAGCTGCTTGAGTGACCACTCCCGCTCCGGCGTACCGACGGCGCCCCGGAAGTACTTGGTGGTCACGATGTTGGCCGCGTTGACGCTCCAGGAGTCCGGGAACTCCACGCCCCGCTGCTCGAAGTTGATCGAGCCGTCTCGCCAGTTCGTCATCACGACGTCCCGGCGCTCCCAGGTCACCTCGTCGTACGGGTGTACGCCCTCGGTGGTCCAGACGCGTTCCACCTTCAACCCCGTGGTCGCCGCCGACCGGGTCCGTGACTTGCTCGCTGTCACACCTTCCCCCGACATCTCATCCGCCCCCTTGCGCGCACGACTCTTCCCGTCGTGCGTCCGTCGCTGATTCGAAAACTGAAAGAACTAGCCGGTCGGAGCGCTCGGCGCCCCGACGACCCCGATGCCGTCCCCCGACTGGCTCCGGGCCATCGCCGCCGCGCGCAGCGTCTCGATCTCCCGCTCGAAGTCGTCCAACGACTCGAACGACCGGTACACGCTGGCGAAGCGCAGGTATGCCACCTCGTCCAACTCCCGGAGCGGCCCCAGGATGGCCAGCCCCACGTCGTGACTCGGCAGCTCGGCCGCGCCCTTGGCCCGGACGGTCTCCTCGACCCGCTGCGCCAGCAGGGCGATCGCGTCGTCGTCCACCGGGCGGCCCTGACAGGCCTTGCGTACGCCGCCTATGATCTTGGTCCGGCTGAACGGCTCGGTGACCCCGCTGCGCTTGACCACCGCGAGCACGGCCTCCTCGACCGTGGTGAACCGCTTGCCGCACTCCGGGCAGGACCGCCGTCGGCGGATCAACTGGCCGTCATCGGCCTCCCGCGAGTCGACCACCCGGGAGTCGGCGTGCCGGCAGTACGGACACCGCATCGCCGACCTCCTTCCGCCATCACGACCATCGCGCGGCTCTCGCCCGACGGGCAGCCACCGGCCACGGATCCGCCACGCCAGGTGGCTCCCGCGGTGTTGGTGAACCTGAGAGCTGCGGGTAGTTGAACCCCAACTTCTAGGCGACTTACACCCATGTCACTACTACATCTAGGGGTCGACCGTATGTCGCCGACGGGCCGAGGTCAAGTTGACGGGGCGTGGCGCGGCACGCAAATCTTCAACCCCGTGGCAGGGCGGGCGGTTACCGCTCCGTAGGCAGAATCAGCCGCTGCCCGGCGTGCACGGTGTAGTCCTCGAGCCCGTTCAGTCGACGGATCTTCTCGATCACGGCGAACGGCTGCGAACCGGGCCGGTGCCGCTCGGCCACCGACCAGAGGGTGTCGCCGGGACGCACCACCGCGGTCGGCACCGGTCCCGGCGGATCGGCGGCCCGGGACGCCGGCGCCAGGATCGCCGCCAGACCGGCCACGAGCAGCAACAGAAAAACCGTCACGACCAGTCGACCCCGCCGGGTCAGTCGCAGCCGGCCACCTCCGGAAGCCCTCGGCACCCCCGCCGCACCCATCGCGACCTCCAAGATCGAACACCAGTTCTAACGAACAGACGTACGATGGGTCTACCAGAACACCCGTTCGAAGTCGAGTCTTCAGAGGCGACACGCCGCGCCGATGTCGTACAGATGTTTGAAACTATGTGATCTCACCTATACGGTCGTGAACATCGACGCCGGATCCGCCGCTGCGGACTTCCGGCGCCGACCCCACGACGCACCACGAGCCGCCAAGGCACCCACCGCCACCAGGAGGACGACGTGTCGACCGACGACCGGACGAGCCGGCAGAAGCCCCAGAAGAGCGGCGTACCAGGCACCCGGGCCAGCCGACGCACGGCCGGGCCGCAGGCTCGGGACGGCGCGCCCGCCCTGCGGGCCGTCGCCCCGGTGAGCACGTTCCCGGACCTGGTGACCGCGGACCTGACCGCCCGGCAGCGACGCATCCTGGAGTTCATCCGCGACTGGGTGGAGCGGTACGGCTACCCGCCGAGCGTCCGCGAGATCGGTGAGGCGGTGGGGCTGGTCTCCCCGTCCAGCGTCGCCTACCAGCTCAAGGAGCTGGAGCGGAAGGGATTCCTGCGACGCGACCCCAACCGTCCGCGCGCGGTGGACGTCCGGCCGCCCAGCGAGCTGATCGACGACGAGACCGCCCGCGCCCAACGTCCCACGCCGGCCTACGTGCCGCTGCTCGGTCAGATCGCCGCCGGTGGCCCCATCCTCGCCGAGCAGGCCGTCGAGGACATCTTTCCGCTGCCCCGCGAACTGGTCGGCGAGGGCGAGGTCTTCATGCTCCAGGTCAAGGGCGACTCGATGCTCGACGCGGCGATCTGTGACGGCGACTGGGTCGTCGTACGCCAGCAGCCGACGGCGAACGCGGGAGAGATCGTCGCGGCGATGCTCGACGGCGAGGCGACGGTGAAGACCTACCGCCGCCGTGACGGGCACGTCTGGCTGATGCCGCAGAACCCCGCCTTCGACCCGATCCCGGGCGACGACGCCACCATCATGGGCCGGGTGGTGGCGGTACTCCGCCGGATCTGACGTCCCCGCCGCTCGTCGACCGGCCACCCGTCAACGGCTGGTCGACGTGGTCGGTCAACGGTGGTGGTAGTAGTAGTTCGGTCAACGGTGGTCGTAGTAGTCGTCGGGATGCCCACCGGACCGCTGGCGCGGCTGACCGTACTGAGCACCGCGCGGCACCGGGCCCTGACCGTTCCGCGGCGGGCCGCCACGCTGCCCACCCCGGTGCTCGTCCGGGCCGGGCCGGGC
>NZ_JADPUN010000307.1 GCF_015690345.1 Plantactinospora alkalitolerans
GGTCACCGTCGGCCGGCCCGGTCGGGTCACCGTCGGCCGGCCCGGTCCGGTCACCGTCGGTCAGCCCGGTCCGGTCACCGTCGGTCAGCCCGGCCGGGTCACCGTCGGTCAGCCCGGCCGGGTCGTTTCGGACGACGACCGTCAGGGCCTTGTCGTCCGCGCGGAGCGACACCCGGACGCTCGCCCCCGGGGCGTGCCGGCCGGCGTTGGCGAGCGCCTCCTGAATGATCCGGTACCCGGCCAGCCCGACCGCCTCGGGCACCTGCCGGGTCGCTGCCGCCGCCGACACGTCGTCGGCCCCGCCGGGCGTCCCGCTGGCGACCGTCACCGACATGCCCGCCCGGCGGACCGCCTCGACCAGCTCCGGTACGTCGGCCAGACCGGGCTGTGGCGCGGTCTCCGGCGCGGCCGACTCGCTGCGCAGCACGCCCAGAAGCCGGCGCATGTCGGTCAACGCCTCCCGGGCCGAGCCGGCGATCGCGGTGAACTCGGCGCGGGCCGGCTCCGCCAGTCCGGTCAGCCGGTACGGAGCGGTCTCCGCCTGTACCGCGATCATCGACATGTGATGGGCCACCACGTCATGCATCTCCCGGGCGATCCGGGTGCGTTCCTCCAGCACCGCCCGGCGAGCCTGCTCCAACTCGCTCCGCTCGGCCTGCTCGGCCAGGGCCCGTTGACTCTGCCGGCGTCGCCGGACCTGGTCGCCGAGGATCAGGATGACCACGAAGAGGATGGCGACGCCGTGCGCGTTCGCCCGGGTATCGACGAACAGGTACGCCGGCAGCACGCTGAACAGTCCCGCCCAGGCCGCCGTCCCCGGACCGGCCCGAGCGGACAGCACCAGCAGCACGAACAGGAAGCCGACGACCTGCACCGGGTTCCACGGCCACGCCTCGCCCCGCTGCGCGTCGATGACCCCCAGGTAGAGCAGCGGATAGGCGACCCGCCAGGCGAGCAGCGGCCGGACCGGAGCCAGCGCCGCCGGCAGGACCGCGCCGATCCCGAGCAGGATCGCCAGCGGCTCGGGGAGTCCTCGCTCGTCCGTCAGGTACTGCACCCCGGCGATGGCCAGGCCGACCAGGGCCAGCAGCAGCAGCGGCAACAGGAACGACCGCAGGCGCCGCCACCCCCGCCGCCACCGGCCGGGCGGCCCGACCGGCGGGGAGGGCGGATAGTCCGCCCCGACCACCAGCCGGCGCAGGTCGTCCAGTGCGCCGCGGAGCACCACGCCGGTCCCGTCCTCCATCAGGGGCAGGGTACGGGTGCGGGGGCACGTCCGTCGTGACCCCGGAGTGTGATCCTGCCGGTAGTACCCGGGTGGTACGCCGGCCAGAAGGCCCCCGGGTTACGGATTACCTGCCGGTAGCGCCTAGTCTCCAACCCGCACGTGGCGTACGTGCCGACGTGCGCATGTGCCCAGCGTCCGTACCGTCCGTGAGGAGGACACCGTGGCCCGAACCGTGCTGGTGACCGGAGGGAACCGGGGCATCGGCCTGGCCATCGCGCAGGCCTTCGCCAAGCAGGGTGACCGGGTGGCGGTCACCCACCGGGGCAGCAACCCGCCCGCCGACCTGTTCGGGGTGCGGTGCGACGTCACCGACAGTGCCCAGGTCGACGAGGCGTTCTCGGCCGTCGAGGCGGAGTTGGGCCCGGTCGAGGTACTTGTCAACAACGCCGGCATCACCGCCGACACGCTGCTGATGCGGATGACCGAGGAACAGTTCACCAGCGTGGTCGACGCGAACCTGACCGCCGCGTTCCGGTGTGCCAAGCGGGCGTCGTCGAAGATGCTCCGGGCCCGGTGGGGTCGCATGATCTTCGTCTCCTCGGTGGTCGGGCTGGCCGGCGGCGCCGGCCAGGTCAACTACGCGGCGAGCAAGGCCGGCCTGGTCGGGGTGGCCCGGTCGATCACCCGGGAGCTGGGCAGCCGGAACATCACCGCCAACGTGGTCGCGCCCGGCTTCATCGACACCGACATGACCGCCGGGCTCTCCGACGAGCGCAAGGCCGAGATCCGCAAGTCCATTCCGGCCGGCCGGATGGCCACCCCGGACGAGGTGGCCGGCGTGGTCACCTGGCTGGCCTCCGACGCCGCCGGCTACGTCTCCGGGGCGGTCATCCCGGTGGACGGCGGCCTCGGCATGGGGCACTGACTGACACAATCGCCCAGGCGCTGTCGGTCGGCCGGGACAGACCCGGGTCCGGCCACGGGACGCGGGGGACCACGAGGGTATGGAGGGATCTTCACGTGTCTGGACTGCTGGCCGGCAAGCGGCTGCTCGTCACCGGTGTCATCACCGACCAGTCGATCGCGTTCTCGGTGGCGAAGCTCGCCCAGGAGAACGGTGCAACGGTCGTACTCACCGGCTTCGGCCGGATGTCCCTGGTCGAGCGGATTGCCCGCCGGTTGCCGGCGCCCGCGCCGCTGATCGAGTTGGACGTGACCAACAGCGAGCACCTCGCCAGCCTGGCGGACCGGGTCCGCGAGCACGTCGACGGGCTCGACGGGGTGGTCCACTCGATCGGGTTCGCGCCGAAGAGCTGCCTCGGCGGCGGTTTCCTGGACGCACCGTGGGAGGACGTGGCCACCGCGCTGCACGTCTCGACGTACTCCTACAAGTCGCTCGCCGTGGCCGCACTGCCGCTGATGAGCCCCGGCGGCGCGGTGGTCGGGCTCACCTTCGACGCCACCAAGGCCTGGCCGGTGTACGACTGGATGGGCGTGGCCAAGGCCGGACTGGAGTCGGCGTCCCGGTACCTGGCGATGCACCTGGGCGCGAAGGGGATCCGCAGCAACCTGGTGTCGGCCGGACCGCTCCGCACCATGGCGGCCAGGTCCATCCCCGGCTTCGAGCAGTTCGAGGACGCCTGGACCGAGCGGGCTCCGCTGGGCTGGGACCTCTCCGACCAGGAGCCGGCGGCCCGCGCCTGCCTGGCCCTGCTCTCCGACTGGTTCCCGGCCACCACCGGCGAGATCGTGCACGTCGACGGCGGCTACCACGCCCTCGGCGCCGGCAGCTGAGGTGTAAGGAAGGGCCCCTTCTTATCGTTTTCTGTATAAGAAGGGCCCCCTCCAAGCAGTTGGGTGGAGCGGGGAGAATGGCGGTATGTCGTACGACGCCGTGGTGCTGATCTCGTTCGGCGGGCCGGAGCGGCCCGAGGACGTGCTGCCGTTCCTCGCCAACGTGACCCGGGGCCGGAACGTGCCGCCGAACCGGCTGGCCGAGGTCGCCGAGCACTATCAGCACTTCGGCGGCGTATCGCCGATCAACCAGCAGTGCCGGGACCTGCTCGCCGCGATCCGGAGCGACTTCGCCGCGCACGGGCTCGACCTGCCGGTCTACTGGGGCAACCGGAACTGGCACCCGATGCTGGCCGACACGGTGGCCCAGATGCACCACGACGGCATCCGCTCCGCCCTCGGCTTTGTCACCAGCGCCTACGGCGGCTACTCGTCCTGCCGGCAGTACCTCGAGGACATCGCGACCGCGCGGTCGGCGGTCGGCCCGGACGCACCGAAGATCGACAAGTTGCGCCAGTACTGGGACCACCCCGGGTTCGTCGAGCCGCACGCCGCAGCCGTCTCCGCCGCGCTGGCCACCCTCGACGCCGACCGGCGGGAGAGCACCCGCCTGGTCTTCACCGCCCACTCGATCCCGGTCTCGATGGCCGCCTCCGCCGGCCCCGAGGGCGGCCGGTACGAGGCGCAGTTGCGTGAGACGGCCGGGCTGGTGGCGGAGCGGGCGGCTCCGGACCTGCCGTACGACCTCGTCTGGCAGAGCCGCTCCGGCCCGCCCCAGGTGCCCTGGCTGGAGCCGGATGTCAACGACCATCTGCGTGCGCTAGCCGCCGAGGGAGTGACCTCGGTCGTGGTCAGCCCGATCGGGTTCGTCTCCGACCACCTGGAAGTGGTCTGGGATCTGGACACCGAGGCCGCCGCCACCGCAAAACAGCTCGGCCTGGACTTCGTACGCGCCGGAACCCCCGGCACGGACCCGGGGTTCGTGTCGATGGTCCGGGAGTTGGTGACCGAGCGGCTTAACCCGGCCGATACGGCCCCGCGACGTCGGCTGGGTACGCTGCCCGCCTGGGACACCTGTCCGGACGGCTGCTGCCTGCCGGTCCGGCGGCCCTGACCGAGCACAGCCCGAGCCCGCACATCCGACTCCGAGCCCGCGCCCGATGCGAGCCCGATTCCGACTCCGAGCCCGGTCCGCCCGGTCCGACCGGCCGGTGGTACCCGGATCTTTCCGCCCCGAACCAGGAGAGCGATGAACCAGAGCAGCCAGCGAGTTGTCCGGCCAGAGGAGCGGCCATGACCGAGCGGAGCGAGGTCGTCGGTCTGCCCGGTCGCGCAGGTCACGGGGGCGACGAGCGAAGCGAGGGGCGGCAGTGACCGATCGAAAGCCGGTGGAGAGCTGGCTCACCGACATGGACGGCGTGCTGGTACACGAGGGGCAGCCGGTACCCGGAGCGCCCGAGTTCATCAGCCGGCTCCGTTCCTCGGGCAAGCCGTTCCTGGTCCTGACGAACAACTCGATCTACACGGCCCGCGACCTCCAGGCCCGGCTGAACCGGATGGGGTTCGACGTCCCCGAGCACGCGATCTGGACCGCGGCGTTGGCCACCGCCCAGTTCCTGGCCGACCAGCGACCCGGCGGTACGGCGTACGTGATCGGTGAGGCGGGTCTCACCACGGCGATGCACGCCGTCGGGTACGTGCTGACCGACTTCGCACCCGACTACGTGGTACTGGGCGAGACCCGGACGTACAGCTTCGAGGCGATCACCAAGGCGGTCCGGTTGATCGACGGAGGGGCGCGGTTCATCTGCACCAATCCCGACCCGACCGGCCCGTCGACGGAGGGCGCACTACCCGCGGCGGGATCGGTCGCCGCCATGATCTCCAAGGCGACCGGGGTGGAGCCCTACTTCGTCGGCAAGCCCAACCCGATGATGATGCGCTCGGCGTTGAACACCATCGACGCGCACTCCGAGACGACGGCGATGATCGGCGACCGGATGGACACCGACATCCTCTGCGGCCTGGAAGCCGGCCTGCAGACCGTACTGGTGCTCACCGGGATCAGTACCCGGACCGAGGCCGAACGGTATCCGTACCGGCCGTCCCGGATCGTCTCGTCGGTCGCGGATCTGATCGACGAGATCTGAGTCCCGACCCTTCGGGCGGGCCGCCGCTGGTCAGCCGACGACCTCGGCACCCACCGATCGGAGCGCGTCGATCAGTACCTGCCCGCTTCCGTCGGTGAGCGTCTGGGTGGTCCACGGCTCGGTGATGGTGATCCGCTGGCCGGTGCCGAGTTCGAGTTCGGCCCGGACCGGAATGCTCCGGTTGACCCGGGCCCGCATGATCTCCTCGTACCGGATCAGCCAGTTCCGGTCGGCGATCTCCTCGACCGGCCAGCGCTGGATCAGGGTCAGCAGCCGGTCCCGGCCATGGTTGAACGGACCGGGGTCGCCGATCAGCACCAGGCCGACGTCGAGGATCAGCAGGTCGAACTGGGTGTTGTCGACCTTGACGTTGGCCAGGCCGTCCAGCACCCGGGCACCATCGGCACCGCCACCCGGAGCGGCTGCGGCCTGCCCTGTCTGCCCGGCCGGGCCGCCGGCGGTCGAGGGACGCGGTGACCGGCCGCCCGACTCCGTGCTCAGCAGTCGGAACAGCACGCTGTCGCTGTCCTTGGCCAGCAACGGTGTCGTCCAACCGGCGGCGAGGGTGAGCTGACGGCCGTCCGTAAGGGTCAGTTCGACCCGCAGCGGGGTGGACCTGAGGATCTGGGCGCGGCCGATCTCGGCGTACGGAACGAACCGGTGCCGCTGCGCCAGCTCCGCGACGGGCATGCTGTCGATCAGCCGGGTCAGCCGCTTCTGCCCCTGTTCGGACCTGTCCGGCTCGGCGACCAGGATCAGCCCGTTGCCGAGCACGAGCACGTCGTGCGGGACGTCGTTGACCTTCAGCTGGGCGAAACCGCCCAGCACCCGGTCGGCGGGGGGCGCGGCGTGCGGCGTACCCG
>NZ_JADPUN010000061.1 GCF_015690345.1 Plantactinospora alkalitolerans
GGTCGCGCCGCTGCCGGAGGCCCTCGCCGGCGCGACCCCCGAGGCGAAGCACGCGGCCCGGCGGTTCCTGGCCACCTGCCTCGAAATCGTCAATGGCTACCGCCCGGCCGGGCACGTCCGTCCGCTGTCCAGTCCGGCCGAGGCGGCCGGCATCGTCGAGCAGCTCGCCTCCGCCGCCACCCGGATCGGCGGTAGACGCCGGCCAGGTCAGCCGCCCCGCACCGTACGGCTACAACGGCTCCGGGTCTGCGAACCGCGTCCGGGGGTCGCCGAGGCCGCCGCGGCGGTCGGTGTCGCCGGGCGCACCTGGGCGGTGGCGTTTCGGATCGAGCGCCGTCGGGGCAATTGGGTCGGCGTCTCGGTGGAAGTGCTCTGACCTGCCGACCGGCCACCGGACGACGCCGACCTGCCGACCGGCCACCGGACGACGGCGTCATCTGATGGACGTACCCCGGCCGCTCGACGGCGACCGGGGTACGGGGTACGGGGTGGATCAGGCCGGGCGGCCCGGGCGGCTCAGGCGCCGCCGCCGGGAGCACCGTGGCAGCGCTTGTACTTCCGACCGGACCCGCAGGGGCACGGTGCGTTACGGGACGGCGCGTTGCCCCCGGCGGCCTGCCCCTGGGCGGGGCGTCGGGACGCCGACGCGGGGACGGGCGGGCCGCCGACGCCGAGCGCCGGTGCCTGCGGCTGCTCCGGCCGCTCCACAGCCACGCCTCCGGTGGCCGGGGCCCCGCCGTCGATGGTCGGCGCCGAGTACTGCAACCCCTGGGTGCGGGGAGTCCGTCCGAGGCCCTTGGCCCGGATCTCGACCGGCGGATCCGTCTTCATCGGCATGGGTGACGGGCCCGACTGAGCCGGAGCCGGAGCCGGGCTGGCCTCCTCCACCTGGACGTCCAGGTTGTAGAGGAAGCCGACCGTCTCCTCCTTGATCCCGTCCATCATGGTGGCGAACATGTCGAAGCCCTCGCGCTGGTACTCCACCACCGGGTCACGCTGGGCGTAGGCGCGCAGCGTGATGCCCTCCTGGAGGTAGTCCATCTCGTAGAGGTGTTCACGCCACTTACGGTCGATGACCTGGAGCAGCACCATCCGCTCCAACTGGCGCATCGCCTCGCTGCCCAGTTCCTCCTCGCGCCGCTGGTACGCCGCGACGGCGTCCTGCCTGAGCTGCTCGAGCAGGAAGTCGGCGTCGAGGGTGTTCCGCTCGCCACCGGACTCCTCGACGAGGTCCTCGATGGTCACCCCGACCGGGTAGAGCTGCTTGAGGCTGGTCCAGAGCTGGTCGAGATCCCAGTCCTCGGCGTAGCCGTCCGAGGTGGCGCCGGTCACGTACGCGGTGACGGTGTCGTCGATCATGTGCTGGACCTGGTCGTTCAGGTCCTCGCCGTCGAGCACCCGCTTGCGCTCGGCGTAGACCACCTGGCGCTGCTTGTTCATCACCTCGTCGTACTTGAGGACGTTCTTCCGGATCTCGGCGTTCTGACCCTCGATCTGGGCCTGAGCGCTCTTGATCTGCCGGGTGACCATCTTGGACTCGATGGGCACGTCCTCGGGGATGTTGAAGCGCTCCATCACGGCCTCGACCGCACCGGCACGGAACCGCTTCATCAACTCGTCCTGCAGCGACAGGTAGAACCGGGACTCGCCGGGGTCACCCTGCCGGCCGGACCGGCCCCGCAACTGGTTGTCGATCCGCCGCGACTCGTGCCGCTCGGTGCCGAGCACGTACAGGCCGCCGACGGCGGTGACCTCCTCGGCCTCGGCGTCGCAGGCGTCCTTCCACCGGGGCAGGATCTCCTCGAGCGCCTTGGCGTAGTCGTCGGCGTGCTCCACCGGGTCCAGGCCGCGCTGGCGCAGCTCGGTGTTCGCCAGGTACTCCGGGTTGCCGCCGAGCAGGATGTCGGTGCCTCGACCCGCCATGTTCGTCGCCACCGTGACGCCGCCCTTGCGGCCCGCCTGGGCGATGATCTCCGCTTCCTTGGCGTGGAACTTGGCGTTCAGCACGGCGTGCGGGATGCCCCGGCGGCGCAGCAACTGGGACAGGATCTCGGAGTTCTCCACCGAGACGGTGCCGACCAGGACCGGCTGGCCCAGGGCGTGCCGCTCGGCGATGTCCTCCACCACCGCGTTGAACTTGGCCTTCTCGGTCTTGTAGATCACGTCGGGCTTGTCGACCCGGATCATCGGACGGTGGGTGGGAATGCTCACCACGCCGACCTTGTAGACCTTGTTGAACTCACCGGCCTCGGTCTGGGCCGTACCGGTCATACCGGACAGCTTTCCGTACAGCCGGAAGTAGTTCTGGAGGGTGATCGTGGCAAGAGTCTGGTTCTCCTGCTTGATCTCCACGCCTTCCTTGGCCTCGATCGCCTGGTGCATGCCCTCGTTGTAGCGACGGCCGTGCAGGATCCGGCCGGTGAACTCGTCGACGATCAGGACCTCGCCCTCGGTGACGACGTAGTCCTTGTCGCGCTTGTAGAGCTCCTTGGCCTTGATCGCGTTGTTCAGGTAGCCGACCAGCGGGGTGTGCACCGACTCGTAGAGGTTGTCGATGCCGAGCCGGTCCTCCACCTTGGCGACGCCGCGCTCGGTCACCGCGATGGTCCGCTTGGCGTAGTCGACCTCGTAGTCGCCCGCGCCGTCCTTGCCGGACTGCAACCGGGCCACCACCCCGGCAAACTCCGAGTACCACCGGGCGGAGTGCTCGGCCGGACCGGAGATGATCAGCGGCGTACGGGCCTCGTCGATCAGGATCGAGTCGACCTCGTCGACGATCGCGAAGTTGTGCCCCCGCTGTACCAGGTCGTCCTTGCTCCAGGCCATGTTGTCCCGGAGGTAGTCGAACCCGAACTCGTTGTTGGTGCCGTAGGTGATGTCTGCCTCGTAGGCGGCCCGGTGCTCGACGGACGGCCGGTTGGGCAGGATCACCCCGACGGTCAGGCCGAGGAACTGGTGCACCCGGCCCATCCAGGCCGCGTCCCGCTCGGCGAGGTAGTCGTTCGTGGTGACGATGTGCACGCCCTTGCCGGAGAGCGCGTTCAGGTAGGCCGGCAGCACCGAGGTCAGGGTCTTGCCCTCACCGGTCTTCATCTCGGCGATGTTGCCGAAGTGCAGCGCGGCACCGCCCATCACCTGTACGTCGTAGTGGCGCTGGCCGAGCACCCGCGATGCCGCCTCGCGCGCCGTGGCGAACGCCTCGGGCAGCAGGTCGTCGAGGGTCTCACCATCCGCCAGCCGCTCGCGGAACTGGTCGGTCATGCCGCGCAGTTCCTCGTCGGTGAGGTTGACGTAGTCGTCCTCGATCGAGTTGACGGCATTGGCGATCGCCTTGAGCCGGCGCACCATGCGCCCCTCGCCCGCGCGAAGGACCTTTTCAAGAATCGACACGGATCAACGCTCCCCTAGACAGTCTGCCGAACCATCGTAGGCGCATCATCGGCCCTACCGTCAGTCGCGCCGCCCGCGAGGTTGAGTCAGCCGGACAATTCGCCCGATAGTTGGCCTTCCCGCAGCGAAACCCGGTTACGCCCAGCGCGAACTCTCCGGCACCATGACCGGATGGACCAGAACGACCGAGCGCCGCAGGTGGAGATCGTCGAAGCGGGGCTGCTGCTGCGACCGTGGCGTCCCGAGGACGCCGAGGACGTACACCGGGCGTGCCAGGATCCGGACATCCAGCGTTGGACCGCCGTTCCCGCCCCGTACCGGCTCGAACACGCGATCGACTTCGTGACCAAGATCGCTCCGCAGGCCTGGGCGACCGGCACCGGAGCGCCCTTCGCGGTCTGTGACGCGGTCACCGGCGAACTCGTCGGCTCCTGCGGGCTGGCCACCATCGACCCGTCGCTCAAGTCGACCGAGGTGGGGTACTGGACCGCCCCGTGGGCGCGTGGCCGGGGTGTCGCGGTCCGGGCCACCCGGGCGGTCTGCCGGTGGGCGTTCGCGGAGTGCGGGCTGCGCCGGATCATCTGGCAGGCCGAGGTCGGTAACCACGCGTCCCGACTCGTCGCGCTCCGGGCCGGCTTCCTGGTCGAGGGGCGGCTCCGGCTCGCCCGACCGCATCCGCGGGGTGGCCCGGACGGCTGGGTGGGTTCGCTGCTGCCCGCAGACCTGGGCGCCGTACCGACCGGGGACGCGGCCAGCGTGCCGGCCGACGACACCCCGGATGCCGGCCCGGCCGCTCCCGGCTCGCTGGCGGCACGGCACGCCGCCGTCTTCGGCTCGCCCCAACCGATACTGTTCGCCAGGGCCTCGGACGGTACGGAACTCCGGCTCCGCCCGGTCGGCGAGCCCGATCTCGACCCGATCGTCCGGGCCTGCCGCGACCCCGAGACCATCCGCTGGACCACCGTGCCGGACCCGTACCAGCGCTCGGACGCCGAGTTCTTCGTCCACGAGCACGGCCCGACGGTGTGGCGCCAGGGCACCGGAGCGCTGTTCGCGATCGCCGACGAATCCGACGGGTACTGCGGCGTCATGGAACTGCGCCTGTCGCCGACCGACCCCCAGACCGGCAACCTGGGCTTCATGGTCGCCCCGCAGGCGCGCGGCCGGGGCTACTGCCCGGCCGCGGTGACCGCCGTCTGCGCCTGGGGATTCACCGCGTTGCGGATGGCCAGGATCGAGTGGCGGGCGAACGTGGGCAACACCGCCTCCCGCCGGGCCGTGGAGAAGGCCGGTTTCACCTTCGAGGGGACGGCCCGGCACGCCCTGCTCCACCGGGGTACCCGGATCGACGCCTGGTGTGGCGCACTGCTGCCGGAGGACATCGCCCGGCCGGGAACGTCCGGCTGAGCCGGAACGGGCCACCCGGCCCGATCCTGGCCCACAACACCGACGCACCACCGGGCCCGGCCTTCGCCGGGTCCGGCGGAACGCTGGCGGTGATCAGCTGGCCAGGGCCAGGATGCCGTAGTCGTAGCCCTTGCGCCGGTAGACGACGCTGGGCCGGCCTGATTCCTTGTCGAGGAACAGATAGAAGTCGTGCCCGACGAGTTCCATCTCGAACAGCGCGTCGTCGACGGTCATCGGCTCCGCCGGGTGCACCTTCTCCCGCGCGATGTGCCACGGCTGCGCGTCGTCGTACTCGTCGAACTCCGGCTCGGCGGCGACGTGTCCGTTGCCGTTCGACAGTTCCGGCCCGGGTGCGGTGAGCGTGGCCAGGGCCGACTCGCCGAATTCGGCGACCGGCAGCCCGGCCGTGGCGGCGGCGACGGAGATCGGAGCGTGCCGGCCTCGGTGTACCCGGCGGCGGTCGGCGGCCCGACGCAGCCTGGTGTCGAGTTTCGCGATCGCGGCGTCCAGAGCACTGTAGAAGTCCTTCGCGCACGCCTCGGCGCGGACTACGGGACCTCTGGAGATACAGGTAATCTCAATTCGCTGGCAGTGATCGGACTGTCGCGGATTGCGTTCGTGAAAGAGTTCCACGTCGACCCGAATAAGCTTGTGATCGTAGCGCTCGATCTTCGCGAGCTTGTCGGCTACGTGTACCCGGTAATGATCCGGCACCTCGACGTTACGGCCCTTGACCACGATATCCATGCGTGACCTCCCTGCGCCATCGGAGAGTCTGCAGAAACAAAAATCCCGGTCAGCCCGCCCCTGGAAGTCCACTCGGCTTGACCGGATCGCTAACGGCTGCCTCCTTCCAGGTGCTCCCGGGGCGATGGAACACCCCTCATACCCCCGTTAAATAAGACGCTAACGCCAATCTGGCCGACAGTCACCCCGGTCGCCAAGACCAATTCGAGAAGATGTGCACGGATCGCACGACCGGGTGAAAATGGTGATACGCAGAGTTAGCCGCGCTCCCGTCGGACGGTGGCCGCGAGCAACGCCGCCGCGTACACCGGAATGCCGGCGGTCTCCAGCAGCCGGGCCACGGCGGCGAGGGTGACCCCCGTGGTCACGATGTCGTCCAGGACCACGACGGC
This sequence comes from Plantactinospora alkalitolerans, assembly GCF_015690345.1. Taxonomy (GTDB): domain Bacteria; phylum Actinomycetota; class Actinomycetes; order Mycobacteriales; family Micromonosporaceae; genus Plantactinospora; species Plantactinospora alkalitolerans. Next base: position 5,937 of record NZ_JADPUN010000061.1, read on the forward strand.
CCGGCCGGCCGCGCTCCGGCGGACCGCCGGCAGCCGGCCGGTACGGAGCCGGAACGCCGCGGCGGCCACCCGTTC
>NZ_JADPUN010000064.1 GCF_015690345.1 Plantactinospora alkalitolerans
GATGTGGTGACGGTGGAGCGGTTGGCGCGGTGGTTCGGTCGGGTGTTGGAGTTGGTGACGGCGTCGCCGGATCTGCCGGTGCGTGCGGTCGATGTGGTGGATCCGGCGGAGCGGACGCTGGTGCTGGAGGCCTGGAACGACACCGCGGCCCCGACACCGGACGGCACGATTTTGGATTTGTTCGCCGCTCAGGTGGTGGCGCATCCGGATGTTGTCGCGGTGACCGCCGGCGGAGCGAGTCTGACCTATGCGCAGCTTGATGCGCGGTCGGATGAGTTGGCTGCTGGTCTGGTGGCTGGGGGTGTGGGGGTGGAGTCGGTGGTGGCTCTGCTGTTGCCCCGGGGTGTGGAGATCGTCGCGGCGATGCTCGCGGTGTGGAAGGCCGGCGGCGCGTACGTGCCGGTCGATCCGGAGCTGCCGGCCGAGCGGATCGGGTATGTGGTCGCCGACAGCGGCGCCCGGCTGGTGCTCGCCGCCGACGATGTCGACGTCGATGTCGCTGGTGTGCCGGTGCTACGGCTGACGGAACTGTCCGGCGACGGCGGCGGCGGCACGTTCACCGCCGGGTCCTTCACCGCCGGGTTGGTGTCGTCGGCGGGGTTGGCGTATGTGATCTACACGTCGGGGTCGACGGGTCGGCCGAAGGGTGTCGGGGTCACGCATGGTTCGTTGGTGAATCTGGTGTCGGTGTTCGGGCCGTTGTTGGGTGTGGGCGCGGGGGTGGGGGTGTTGCAGTTCGCGTCGTTCGGGTTCGACGCGTCGGTGTGGGATGTGGGTGTGTCGTTGGCCGGTGGTGGGACGTTGGTGATCGCGGGGGAGCGGGAGCGGGCTGAGCCGTGGTTGTTGGCCGGGTTGCCGGTGCAGGTGGCCAGTGTGGTGCCGTCTTTGTTGTCGGTGTTGTCGCCGGAGCAGCTACCGGCGGTGCGTTCGTTGGTGGTGGGTGCGGAGGCGATCGGGGAGCAGGCGGCGCGGCAGTGGTCGGCGGGTCGTCGGTTGGTCAACACGTACGGGCCGACCGAGGCGACGGTGATGGTGGCTACCGGTGAGGTGGATCCGGACCGGCCTGGTCCAGTGCCGTTCGGTGCTCCGATCGCGAATACCCGTTTGTATGTGTTGGATGAGGCGTTGGCGCCGGTGCCGGTCGGGGTCGCGGGTGAGTTGTATGTCGCTGGTGTCGGGTTGGCGCGTGGCTATGTGGGCCGGCCGGGGTTGACCGGGGAACGGTTCGTGGCCTGCCCGTACGTGCCGGGCCAGCGGATGTACCGCACGGGCGACCTGGCGAGGTGGACCGAGGATGGTCAGCTGATCTTCGTGGGTCGGGCGGACGAGCAGGTGAAGATCCGCGGGTTCCGGATCGAACCCGGTGAGATCGAGACGGTACTGGCCCAACACCCGGGAATCGCTCAGGCCGCCGTGCTGGTCCGCCAGGACGTGCCGGGTGACAAGCGGCTGGTCGCCTACGTCGTGCCGGCCGGTGACGAGGTTCCGGGCGAGCGGTTGAAGACGTTCCTGGCTGGTCAGTTGCCGGAGTACATGGTCCCGGCCGCGTTCGTGTCCCTGGCGAGTTTGCCGTTGACGGTCAACGGCAAACTCGACCGGCGGGCGCTACCGGCACCCGGGTACACCGCGGGTGCGGGCCGGCCACCGGCGAGCGTGCAGGAGGAACTGCTCTGCACCGCGTTTGCCGACGTACTCGGCATCGACACCGTCGGTGTCGACGACAGCTTCTTCGAGCTGGGCGGACACTCACTGCTCGCGGTGTCGTTGGTGGAGCGGTTGCGGGTGGTGGGTTTGTCGGTGTCGGTGCGGGCGTTGTTCGAGTCTCCGACGCCGGCTGGGTTGGCGGCTTCGGCGACCGTGTCGGTGCGGGACAATGTGCCGCCGAATCTGATTCCTGCCGAGGCGCGGGAGATCACGCCGGAGATGTTGACTCTGGTCGAGTTGACCGGCGCGGAGATCGATCGGGTGGTGGCGTCGGTCGACGGCGGCGCGGCGAACATCGCCGACGTGTACCCGCTGGCACCGTTGCAGGAAGGCATGCTCTTCCACCACCTGCTGGCCCACGGTGATGGCCGAGATGGGTATGTGACGACGCGGGTACTGGAGTTTGATTCGCGGGAGCGTCTCGACGGGTTCGCACGCGGCTTGCAGATGATCGTGGATCGGCATGACATCTACCGCACGGCGATTGTGTGGGACGGGTTGCGTGAGCCGGTGCAGGTGGTGTGGCGCCAGGCAACGTTCCCGCTGGTGGAACACACGGTGGAGCCGAGCGACGCGGAAGGATTGACGCGAGCGGCCAGCGCTGGATTCGATCTCGGGCAGGCGCCGCTGATGAATCTGCATGTGGCGGAGGCCGCGCAGGGCCGCTGGTCGGGTGTGCTGCGCATGCATCACCTGGTGCAGGACCACGTCGGCATGGACACCCTGCTGGACGAGCTGCGGCTGATCGCGGCGGGCCGTGCCGACGAGCTGGCCCCGGCCCCGCCGTTCCGGAATTTCGTGGCGCAAACCCGCGCCGTGCCCCGTGCGGAACACGAACGCTACTTCGCTGAACTGCTCGGCGAGGTCGACGAACCTACCGCACCGTTCGGTCTGCTGAATGTACGCGGCGACGGCTCAGACTCGTCCATCGTGCCGGTACCGGTGCCGGACGAGACAGTGTCCGCGCTCCGGGACGTGTCCCGGCGGCTGGGCGTGTCGGCGGCGACCGTGCTGCACGTGGTGTGGTCGCGAGTGCTGGCCGTGCTCTCCGGCCGTGACGACGTGGTGTTCGGCACCGTGCTGTTCGGCCGGATGAACGCGGGTGAAGGCGCAGACCGGGTGCTTGGCCCGTTCATCAACACGCTGCCGGTACGGGCTCGTACGGATGGGCTCGATGTTCGTGCGGCAGTCCAGGCTATGCGTGATCAACTGGGGAGGCTGCTCGAACACGAACACGCCCCGCTCGCCCTGGCCCAGCAGGCCAGCGGAATAGCCGGGGACGTCCCCTTGTTCACCGCGTTGTTCAACTACCGGCACCTCGCGAGCGGCAGCAGGCGAGCGCACGGCGCCGGACTCGGTGGCATCCGTCGCCGGGCTGTTCCGGACCACTCCAACTACCCGATCGGCCTGTCGGTCAACGACCATGGCACGAGCGGGCTGAGTCTGACCATCGAGGCGGTTCGCCCGATCGATCCCGTCGCGGTCGGCCTGCTGATGCGTACGGCGCTCGAGCGTGTGGTTGCGGCTCTTGCGACGCAGCTCGACGGTGGCCCGGCCACCGACCTCGGCTCCGTGGACGTCCTGGATGGTCAGGAACGGAACCGCCTGCTGCACGGCTGGAACGACACTGCGGCGTCGGTTCCCGCAGCCACCGCACTGGACCTGTTCGCGCGGCATCTTGCGGCCGAGCCCGATGCGCCAGCGCTGATCGGTGACGGCCTGTGGCTGACGTACGAACAGTTGGATGCGCGTTCCGGCGAGGTGGCGGCCAGCCTGCTCGCCCAAGGCGTCGGTGCGGAGTCGGTGGTCGGCGTGTTGCTGCCGCGAGGAGCGGAGCTGGTGGCAACGCTGCTCGGAATCTGGAGGGCCGGTGCGGCCTACCTGCCGATCGATCCGGGCCTGCCCGCCGAGCGGATCGCGTTCATGCTGTCCGACAGCGGTGCGCGAATGGTGCTGTCCAGTCGTGATGTCGCCGCCGAGGCATGGGATGTGCCGATCCTGTGGGTGGAGGACCTCCGGGGCGAGGTGCTTTCCCTACCGGCGATAAACCCGGCCGGCTTGGCCTACGTGATCTACACGTCGGGTTCGACCGGTACACCGAAGGGTGTGGGTGCTACCCACGGCAGCGCGGTGAACCTGGCGGTGGCGCAGATCGACCGGTTCGGCGTAACACCCGACTCGCGGGTGTTGCAGTTCGCGTCGGTCGGGTTCGACGCGGCGACCTCGGAAGTGCTGATGGCGTTGTGTTCGGGCGCGGCGCTGGTGGTCGCGCCGGCGGACGAGTTGCTCCCGGGCGCTGGTCTGACCGAGGTGATCGGCCGGCACAGGGTGTCGCATGCGACGTTGCCGCCCGCGTTGCTGGGCACGTTGACGACCGACGAGTTGGCGTCGGTGTCGACGCTGGTGTCGGCCGGTGAGGCGTTGGAACGGACCCTGGTCGACCGGTGGGCGCCGGGCCGGCGGTTCATCAACGCGTACGGGCCGACGGAGACGACGGTGTGTGCGTCGATGTCGTTCCCGCTAGGCGAGGACGACGAACCGGTGATCGGCGTTCCTATCGCAAACGGCCGGATATTCGTGCTGGATCGTCACCTGACGCCGGTCCCGGTCGGCGTGGCTGGCGAGTTGTACGTTGCCGGCGTCGGTGTGACGCGTGGCTATGTCGGCCGGCCGGGGCTGACCGCAGAGCGGTTCGTGGCGTGCCCGTACGCGCCGGGTGAGCGGATGTACCGCACCGGTGACCAGGCCCGCTGGACTCCCGACGGGCAGCTCGTGTTCCTCGGCCGCGTTGACGACCAGGTAAAGGTGCGTGGGTTCCGGATTGAGCTCGGCGAGATCGAAAGCGTGCTGGCTGGGCACCCGAGCGTGGCTCAGGCCGTCGTGCTCGTTCGTGAGGACAGCCCCGCAGACAAGCGTCTGGTTGCCTACCTCGTGCCTGCCGAGGGCGAGGTATCGGGCGAGGAGCTGAAGGCGTTCGTCGGCCGTCTTCTGCCGGAGTACATGGTGCCGGCCGCGTTCGTGACGCTGCCCGCGTTGCCGTTGACGGTCAACGGCAAGCTCGACCGGCGGGCGTTGCCCGCGCCGGAGTACGCCACCGGCGGTGGCCGTGCGCCAGCGACCGAGCAGGAAGAACTGCTCTGCGTGGCGTTCGCGGAGGTACTGGGCGCGGAGTCGGTGGGCGTCGACGAGAACTTCTTCGAACTGGGCGGTCAGTCCCTGCTCGCCGTTCGTCTCATCTCCCGGATCCGGGCTTTGCTGGGCGTCGACCTACCGATGCAGGTCCTGTTCGAGATCCCGACTCCGGCTCAACTGGCTGCACGGCTAGGCTCCACCACCGGCTCCCGAGTGGTCGTGCGATCGGGGGCGCGGCCCGAGCGTCCGCCGTTGTCTTTCGCTCAGCGCCGCCTGTGGTTCCTGGCGCAGTTGGAAGGGCCGAGCGCGGTCTACAACCTCCCGGTCGTCACCCGGCTGTCCGGCACCGTGGACGTGGCCGCTCTGGGGGCGGCGTTGCGGGATGTCATCGTTCGGCACGAGTCGCTGCGTACCACGCTCGCCGTCGCCGACGGGGAGCCCTACCAGCTGATCTGGTCGACGGACGAACTGGCGTGGGCAATGGAGGTCCACTTCGTCGAGCCCGATGAGTTGGCCGGGGCGGTGGAGCGAGCTACCGGCTACGCGTTCGATCTGACGATGGACGTGCCGATTCGGGCGACCTTGTTTGGCACCGCACCGGACGAGTACGTGCTGGTTCTGGTGATGCATCACGTCGCTACCGACGGCTGGTCGATGAGTCCGCTGGTGCGTGACCTATCCATCGCGTACGCGGCGCGAAGCCGTGGCGAGGCACCCGGCTGGCAGCCGTTGCCGGCGCAGTACGCGGACTATGCGTTGTGGCAGCGGGAGTTGTTGGGCGATGACTCCGACCCGGACAGTCTGTTGTCGGCGCAGGTCGCCTATTGGCGTACCGCGCTGGCCGGCGTACCGGAGGAGTTGGCGCTCCCGGTGGACCGGTCGCGCGCGGCAGTGGCGAGCCACCGCGGCTGTCAGGCCCCGATCCGCATTCCGGCGCAGGTGCATCAGCGGCTGGTCGAGCTGGCTCGGGCTGAGGGCAGCACCGCGTTCATGGTGGTGCAGGCGGCTCTTGCGGTGTTGCTGTCGCGGTTGGGTGCGGGTACGGACATTCCGATCGGGTCGGCGGTGGCGGGGCGTACGGATGAGGCGCTTGATGATCTGGTCGGGTTCTTTGTCAACACGCTGGTGATCCGTACTGATCTGTCGGGGGATCCGGGGTTCCGGCAGGTGTTGG
>NZ_JADPUN010000378.1 GCF_015690345.1 Plantactinospora alkalitolerans
CATCCTCGGCTACGCGATGGGCGCCCACCACGACGCCGGGCTGGTCGTCGCAGCGCTGAACATGGCCGCCGTCACCCGGCACGGCATCGTCGACGGGGTGATCTTCCACAGCGACAGAGGCAGCGAAGGCGGATTCAACCGGTGGTTGCAACACCGGGTTGTTGGAGCGAGTGTAGGTGTTCGTCGAGGGCTTCGGCTGGTGTCTTCCAGCCGAGCGTTTTCCGTGGTCGGCTGTTGAGGGCGTGGGCGACGGCGTTGATCTCGTCGGCGCTCCATCGGGAGAGGTCGGTGCCTTTCGGGAAGTACTGCCGCAGCAGGCCGTTGGTGTTCTCGTTGGTGCCGCGTTGCCAGGGGCTGTGGGGGTCGGCGAAGAACACCGGGACGCCGGTTTCGACCGTGAAGCGTGTGTGCGCGGACAGCTCTTTGCCGCGGTCCCAGGTCAGTGATCGGCGCAGTTGCTCGGGTAGTTGGGTGATCGTCTCGGCGAGGGCTCTGCTCATCGTGATCGCTCCATAGCCGGCGAGAGCGGGGCCGTTCTTCGTCCGCGGGATCACGCCCCAGCCGGCCTCACGAGGCAGGTGGATCAGCATCGTGAACCTCGTGGTCCGCTCGACCAGTGTCCCGATCGCCGAGCGCTGCAACCCGATGATCAGATCCCCTTCCCAGTGCCCGGGGACGGCACGGTCGGCGACCTCGGCGGGCCGTTCACTGATCAGGGTGTTGTTGGTGACGTGCGCCCATGCACGTTGCTTCGCGCGGGCTCGAGGAACGCGAAGCGCCCGACCGGTCCGTAAGCAGGTGACGAGGTCGCGCTTGAGGGCGCCACGGCTCTGGACATAGAGCGCCTGGTAGATCGCCTCGTGGCTGATGCGCATAGACTCATCCTCCGGGAACTCAGCCCTGAGCCTGCGGGAGATCTGCTCCGGGCTCCACCCGGTCGTCCATGCCCGATCGCCCCGGTGAGGTTTGTTCCGGCCCTTCCACTGCGGGCCCTGCGGGCCGGTGACCGGCCGGCCGTCAGCTGTCCGGATCGCACCGGCAAGCCGTTGCTGGACATACTCACGGAGCGGCTCATTGGCCACCAGCTTCGCGGTCTTCGGCCGGCGGGCTCGACGTTCCGCATGCCACTGCGCGGTCGAAGGCTTGTAGTCCAACCGGTAGGTCCTGGTCGAGGCGTTGCGCCGTAACTCCCGCGAGATCGTCGACGGGTCCCGGCCGATCCGGCGTGCAATCTCCCGAACGCCCAAGCCCTGCGCCCGCGACAAAGCGATGTCCTCTCGCTCGCTGAACGACAGATAGCGGCCCGACACCGTCGGCGGCAACGCAGGATTCACGCCGCCAGCGTGCCGGAACCACCGGAACCCGACCGGCGAGGACACGCCCGCCGCCGCGGCCGCGTCCTCGGTCATCACACCGGAACGGATCGCGGCCCAGAACTTGACCCTGTCCTCACGCCACGCCACCGTCGGCCGTCCCGGCGAAGGAATCTGTCCCCGATACTCCCGAACCCGCTTCTGCCTCGGCCCAATACCCATCGCTTCACCTCTCCGACGAGGTGTTGCGACGACCGGTTGAATCCGCCGAATACTGCTCGGCCGACTTCGCTCGAGCCTGCGCCCGATGGAAGGTACGCCAGTCGATGGGCCGCGTCGGGTCGTGCTTCGACAACGCCGTCGCCGAGGCCACCTTCTCCACCATCAAGGTCGAGTACGTACACCGCCGCCACTTCCGCACCCGCACCGAGGCCCGTCTGAAGATCGCCACCTGGATCACCGACTTCTACAACCGGCGCCGTCGGCACTCCGTCTGCGACTGGCGATCCCCCATGGACTACGAACGATCAGAGACCCGCGCCCCGGAGACCCAGGCCGCATAACGACACCCTCCACGATTCCAGGGGATTGACACAGCCTCACCTGGCAGTCGTCGAAGCGCTGAACGGGGTCCACGACTTCACCGAGGGTGGCTGCCAGGGTGGCATTCGCCCGGAAACCAGCCCATGTCCACCACCGCAAGTCGTTCCGCTCGTCGCGCAGGATGATGTTGCCACCCGGATGGACAAGGTCCGCGTTCTCGTCTCGCTCCTTGGCCAGTCGCTCAACAGCACGCGTGGTCAAGCGAACGGGTGGATCACTGCCTAGCAGCACTTCGCGGATGGCGCGCGTGAGTTCGAATCCCAAGCCCACCCAGCCGCCGGTCATCCATCGTGCCCGCCCCCCGCCGTCAGCCGGCTCGACGAAGCATCGGCGTCGCCGCCAGTCGATGTAAGTCACCCGCCAGCTGCGACCGTTGAGGGCGGCACGGCCGAACGCGACCGCAGGCTCGATCGCGTCGAAGAAGAACCACTCACCGAACCGGACCGCGTACCCGAGCCGCACCACGTGGTCATCCCGTGGGCCGGGCGCGGCAGTAGCTCGGTCGTGCTCGCGAAGCCTCAGCTCACAGCAGGTGCGACAGGTATTGGCACCGTACAGGAGAAACTCCACATCACAGCACGTGCGGCAGATTCTGGCACGGTACACCCTAACCAGTTTGGGTAGAACTCTGCTCTTCAGCGGTGGTGGCGCAGGAGCTCAGGGGTGCTCTCAGTTGGAGGGCGACCCTGGCCGTTGACATAGACGCATTTGCACTGGTGTCCATCCAACGGGCCCTCTGCCTAAGGCTCCAAGGTGGAGACGTTAACAGATGTAGGGTTGACAAGAGGGATCACCTCCCGCGCACGTCGATCGTGCGGAATCAACCAATGGCTCTGATCGTGAGGCATCAGACCTTATTCTTCGTGGGGTGCCGCGAATCACTGCTTTTTATGGCTTGGTTAGGAATGCGGGGCCTTTCTTTTCCAAGGCTCTTCACAAAACGACGCCCGCCAGTGTCAAGGAGTCGTTGGATCACGGCCCGATACTTATCATCATCCTTCGTGTCGAGATCGTTCACGACCGACCGGATATAGCTAAGCTGCTCTTCGCACTGCTCTTCCGTGATTCGGTCGAGCGCGCGCAGGTAGGTGGTTGCCTGCTCCTCGACGCGACTAAGGGGTATCTGCCGTAGTTTGGGCATGATCTTGTCCGTGACCCATTCTGTTTGGGTGACGGCGCATATGTCATCTATTGCTTGGTTGATTCTTTTTTGTAGTCGGACGTACGCGTTGGCGGGCCCATAATACGCGGCTTCCTGGCCGCTCCCAAGGAGGGCCAGTTGGCTGCGTAGCAAAGCGGAGCCCGCTAATCCTGCGACGAGCGGTGGCCATACTCCATGGAACCATGACAAGCCGCTTAGGGCGGCAACGAGGGCAGCGTGGGCCGTAGCTGCCGTCGCGCCATCCATGGCCAGTTTGAAAGCGATCCAATGAAGCGCACGCAGGGTCGCAGGCTTGCGGCGCCACGTCAGGATTTCCACGAGGGCGATGGCGGCGGCCAACGAGGCAGCGAGGAGCGGGCTAACCCAAGTCACGTCCACTCACAATGTGTCGTCAGCGTCTGGCGAATCGTGCGTTTCCTCGGCCATCGTCAACGACGTCAACTAGGCCTTTCAACCGTAAGCTCCGGATAGCTTTCGTGGACCCGCTCGGTGGCAGTAGTGCAGAGCTGGACACTTGAGCCTCGTCATAGCTTCGTCCGGTGCTCATACTGGCCAAAACCTGCTGTTCATCAGGCGTGAGAACCTCGGCGTCCCAGCTGCTCCCTCCTGGGGCGAAGGAGGGCTCCAAGCTGTAGGTAACGGCCTTTAGAAGTGCCGTTCTTGCCTCGTCGGTACGGTTAGACCTATGGAGCAACAGGCTGAGGCGTATAGCGGCCGGAGCGCGCCAGCGGGAGCGTCGAGTGTCCATGATCTTCAGGTAGGTTTCGTGCGCTCCCTGAATATCGTCGTTTGCGGCCAATTGGTTAGCGGCTCGGAAAGCGACGAAGCCGGGGTCCCGGTCGTCTGGGGTCCCGAACTCGGGAGCGGTCAGTTTCTGCGTGAAGCTCCGGACCAGGAGTTCAAGAAAGGACGGTCGTCGAAGATCGTCGTAAAGTTGTTCGTTTGGTTTGACGAGATCGAAAAGACGGACTGCGTTGGCGCGCTCTGAGACTGACACGGAGTCGAGAGACAATGAGTCAGAAATGTAGCTGCGCATTGTGGTAGTGGACAATGGCTGCAATGCGGCGACCGATTCGATCTGAAGTCGGGTTACTGCGAGACGGGCAGTTTCTATCCGACACGCCATTACTACCCTGGTCCCCTTGGCGGATCGTGTCCAATCTCCTATTTCCGTCATGAAGCTTTGTTGACTGGAGGGCGTCAACTCGTCTAGGCCGTCTAAGAACAGTATGGCCGATCCTCGCCTTAGCCAAGTAGCGGTGACGAATGCCGGGATTCTTAGTTGGATGCGGCTACGTCGAGTGACCCAAGTTCGAAACGATCCACACTCTGGGCTCCAGGTCGCAAGGGACAAGGGGAGTGGGACATAGGATTTGGTTTCAATTTTGGCGTCGTGTAGCAGTTCGCGCGCTAAAGTGTATAGCACTGTCGTCTTTCCGGATCCGGAAGGACCGACCACGAGCGTACACCGCGGATCTTCATTGAAGAGCGCCACCATCGCGTCCCAGCTGGACGGAGCTCTGCTGGGGAAGCGCCCCTGCGAGTCGATCGCCTGGCGAAACTCCTGCCCGTCGTACATAACGACCGGAACCTGGAGTTTGTTGTTGAGCGATCGGTTAGCCAGGACGAGGTCAACATCGGCGGCTATCTGACGAACTGCCGCCTTGGTATCTGCCTCAGGTGCCCAGATCGGTAACACCGGCGCATTCTTGCGATAGCTGAGCCAGGTGATCGCGATTGCGGGCAGTACTGCGGCAAGGGCGCCGAGGCGTGCGCCTGTGGCGTCAACCTCGACTAGCACATTGGCGCCGATCGCGACAACGAGGAGGCCGACGACGGCCGTGGCGGTCTTCACCAGGAGCGCGGCTCGCATCAACATGGGCTGCCCCTTGATCAATCAGTGACAACAGGCACACGAACAGTAGCCGAGACTGCTTGCTCTGTCGATACCGTGTGGACCCCTGTCGGCGGGTCGACGGACGAACGGGCCTGAATTGGCCATTCGGGTAGCAACGATCCGACCGTGTGTGGGCTCGTTGTGCCCCGGTTGACCGGCGGGTGGACCCGGGCTACCGAGGGTCTGCCGCAACATGGCGGACGACGATTTGGCCGTCATGGGCTCGTCGCTCGATTGAGGACTGCCTTAGGGTGGACTTTCGGCCGGAGTAGCAATCGGTGGTAAGTTGCCACGACGCGGTAGTCGGTCGATCTGAGGTCGCAGTACGGCGACTTCATGTCGCAGCACGACCAACTCGATGGTCTTGGTGGCATCGCCTCTGATGACGAGGGTGTCAATCCCCTGGAATCGTGGAGGGTGTCGTTATGCGGCCTGGGTCTCCGGGGCGCGGGTCTCTGATCGTTCGTAGTCCATGGGGGATCGCCAGTCGCAGACGGAGTGCCGACGGCGCCGGTTGTAGAAGTCGGTGATCCAGGTGGCGATCTTCAGGCGGGCCTCGGTGCGGGTGCGGAAGTGGCGGCGGTGTACGTACTCGACCTTGATGGTGGAGAAGGTGGCCTCGGCGACGGCGTTGTCGAAGCACGACCCGACGCGGCCCATCGACTGGCGTACCTTCCATCGGGCGCAGGCTCGAGCGAAGTCGGCCGAGCAGTATTCGCTGCCTCTGTCGCTGTGGAAGATCACCCCGTCGACGATGCCGTGCCGGGTGACGGCGGCCATGTTCAGCGCTGCGACGACCAGCCCGGCGTCGTGGTGGGCGCCCATCGCGTAGCCGAGGATGC
>NZ_JADPUN010000102.1 GCF_015690345.1 Plantactinospora alkalitolerans
CATTCGAGTCGGACACGGGGCCGGACGCGGGGTCGCTGCGCCACGACGCGCTCTTCTACCGGGACGACGACGACTACGTGACCGGCATCCGCACCTTCGTCGAAACCGGACTCGCCGCCGACGAGCCGGTGCTGATCGCGGTGCCCGGGACCCGGCTGGACCTGCTCCGGACGGCCCTCCATGCCAGCAGCACCGACCTGCGGTTCGTCGACATGGCCCGGGACGGTCGCAACCCCGGGTGGATCATTCCGGGCGTCCTGCACGCCTTCGTCGCCGAGAACGGCCGGGCCCGGGTACGCATCGTCGGGGAGCCGATCTGGCCGGGCCGGTCGGCAACCGCCTATCCCCGGTGCGTACAGCACGAGGCTCTGATCAACATCGCCCTCGCCGACCGGCCGGTCAGCATCCTCTGTCCGTACGACTCGACCCGGTTGGACGTCGACGCCATCGCCGATGCCGCGAGCACCCATCCCTATCTCGTCAGGGCCGGCGACCGGCAGCCCAGCGCCGGCTACGGCCACCCCGAGAACGTCGTCGACGCCCTGAACCTGCCGTTTCCCGCACCGGAGCCCTCCGCCGCCACGCTGTTCTTCGACGCCTCGGGACTCTCCGAGATACGCGCGATGGTCGCCGCGCTGGCCCGGCGGGCCGGACTGTCGACCGACCGGGTCGAGGACCTGCGGGTCGCGGCGAACGAGATCGCCACCAACGCCGTCCTGCACTCCGGGCGGCCGGCGATGGTGCGGGCCTGGCTCGACGAGGAGGGCGTGGTCTGCGAGATCACCGGATCCAGCGTGCTCACCGACCGGCTGGCCGGCCGGATCCCGCCGTCGCCGGTCAGCGACAGCGGTCGGGGCCTGCTCCTGCTGAACTACCTGTGTGACCTGGTGCAGGTGCACACCGACGACACCTCCACCGCCGTCCGGCTGCACATGTACCTGTGACCCGGGCGCTCCCGGCCGGGTCTCACTCCCGAGCCGCCGCGGGTGCACGGCGGGCCCGGGGCACCCGCGCCCCGGCGGAGTCGTCGGAACTTCCCGGGGCCTCGCCGTCGAGGAGTTGCATCACCGGCGTCGCCGCCACCCCGTGCACGACCACGGAGACGATCACCGCCAGACCGGCCGTCGCCCACAGCAACTCGGTTCCGGGGAAGGAGGCGTGCGTGGTGGCGTACGCCAGGTAGTAGAACGTCCCGACGCCGCGGATGCCGAACAGGGCGATCACCCAGCGCTCGGCGGGCCGGCCCGGGGTACCGAGCAGCGACAGCCAGCCGGTCAGTGGACGTACGACGAAGACCAGAGCCAGGGCCACCGCCACCGCCGGCCAGGTCAGCGGGGCGAGCAGCCCGGTGACCACCGCGCCGCCGAGGAGCAGCAGCAACAACACGGTGAGCAGCCGTTCGACCTGCTCGGCGAAGTTGTGCAGCACCTGGTGGTACTCGTGCGACCGCTCCGCCGCCCGGATCGCCCGAGCCGTCACGAAGACGGCGATGAAGCCGTACCCGCCGACCAGTTCGACCAGGCCGAACGACAGGAAGGTGGCGGCCAGCGCGAGGAAGCCCTCCGAATGCCGGGCCAGCCGCAGGTGTTCCGACCGGGCCCGGAAGAAGAGCTTGCCGAGCAGCCATCCCACCAGCAGGCCGCCGGCCACCCCGACCACGATCCGGTAGCCGACGTCGATGCTCAGCCACTCGCCCAGCCAGTTCCCGGGCGCCAGGCCCACCGCGGCGATGGCGATGGCGGCGTAGACGAAGGGGAAGGCGAGCCCGTCGTTGAGTCCCGCCTCGGCGGTCAGGGCGAACCGCACCTCGTCCTCGGAATCCTCGACGTCGGTCGGCTCGCCGACCTGCACGTCGGCGGCGAGCACCGGGTCGGTCGGTGCCAGCGCGGCGGCCAGCAGCAGTGCGGCGGCCGGCACCAGGCTCATCCACCACCAGCCCAGGACCGCGACCACGGCGATGCAGAGCGGCATGGCGATGGCCAGCAGCCGCCAGGCCGATGACCACCGGCGACGGCCGAGCGGGCGGTCGATCTTGAGGCCGGCGCCCATCAGCGCCACGATCACCCCGATCTCGGTGAGTTGGGTGGCGATCTCGGCATGGCGCAGTGGATCCGGTTCCGGCAGACCGAGCGGCAGCAGGAACACGAGCATGCCGAGGCCGAGGAAGGCGATCGGCATGGAGAGCGGCCGACGCTCCAGCACCCGGGGGAGGATGCCGGCGAGCAGAGCGCCGAACCCGATCAACGCGTACGCGGTAGCGGAGAGATCCACGCCGCCACCCTTTCCCTGCCGGGCCGGTTCGCACGCCTCCGGCGCCGGAACAGGTGCTGGGCGACCCCGGTGTCGCGCCGGCCGCCCCGGCCCGATCGTGCATCCCGACCCAGGTCAGCGGCGCGCGGCGGTCAGTCCGATTCCGTCGACCCGGATGGGATCAGCATCTCGAACCAGACCGTGGAGCCGCGGACCGTCGGATCGGTGCCCCAGGCGTCGCTGAGTTGCTCGATCAGCCCCAGCCCGCGACCCCGGCTGCTGAGTTTCTCGGTCCGGGTCCGGGTCACCGCGCCCCGGGTACCGCTGTCGGCGACCGAGACCAGCAACCGCTCCGGGCTGAGGTCGATCTCCACCCGGGCGGCGGTGCCGGCGTGCAGCAGCGCGTTGGTGGTCAACTCGCTCGTGCAGAGCACCGCCCCGCTGACCACCTGCTCGGGCACCGCCCAGAGGGTCAGTTGGGCGCTCATCCAGTGCCGTACCCGGCCGGGCGCGGTCGGTTCCGCCGGAACCTCCATGCTCGCCGACCGGCTGGGGGTGGTGGCGTGCTCGACGGCGAGCACCGCGACGTCGTCCTCGGTGCTGCCCGGAACCGCGCCGGTGGCCAGCGCGCAGAGGGTACGGGGATCACCGGTGGCCGCACCGGCCACGGCGGTGGCGAGGAGGTCGAATCCTTCGCTCAGGCTCCGCTGCCGGCGCTCCACGACCCCGTCGCTGAACAGCAGCAGGGTGTCGCCCGGCGGAAAGTCCACGGTGACAGTCGCCCGCGGCCCGTCGAGCCCGAGCGGCACGCCCGGCGGCACGTCGACGTACCGGACGGCGGCCGGCTGACCAGGGGAACCGCGCCGGATCAGTGGCGGGGGATGACCGGCACTGGCGATCGTCAGCCGCTCGCCCCCCGGCTCGATCAGTCCGTAGACCACTGTGACGAAGAGTTCGTCGCTGTGCGCCTCCGCGCTCAGGCTCGTCACCAGCCGGTCCAACCCGGCCAGCACCTGCGTCGGATCGGGGTCGCTCAGCGCGAGCGCCCGCAGCGCCGCGCGTACCTGCCCCATCAGGGCGGCGGCCTGTACGTCGTGCCCGGCGACGTCGCCGAGAACCACGGCCAGCCGACCGTCCGGGAGCGCGAACGCGTCGTAGAAGTCGCCACCTGCCGCGTTGCCGTCGACGCCCGCGTCGTAGCGGGCGGCGATCCGTAGCAGTGGCAGGTCGGGCAGGTGCTCCGGCAACATGCTGCGCTGGAGCAGTTGCGCCGTGCCGTGCTGCGTCTCGAACCGCCGGGCCCGCTCGGCGGCCTGGGCCACCAGTTCCGCGGACGCGGTCAACAGGGCGCGTTCCGGAGGCGGCCAGCGGTGCGGCTGCCGGTACGCGACCGCGAGCCCGCCCCGCAGCGACGGCGTACGCAGTGGGAACGCGGCCAGCGCGCGGATCTTCTCGTCGTGGCGGTCGACCGCGTTGTGCAGCAGCGGCTGACCGTCGCTGGCGAACATCGGGGTACCGCTGTCGGCCGTGCGCACCAGCGGCGCGCTGGAACCCGCGTCGTGCCGACGCCACAACGGGGGAAGGCGTTCGTCGGCCTCGTCCAGCACTTCGCCGCGGAGCCGCCGGACCACCCGCCAGCCGGCGCCGTCGTCCACGCCGAACTCGGCCTGGTCGGCGCCGAACGTCGACACGGCGCTGCGCAGCGCGACCCGGGCGACGTCGTCGAGGGTGAGCGTGCCGGACAGTGCCGACGCCAGCTCGCTGAGGTTCTGCAACCGCTGGGTGACCTGGGTCGTCTCGGCGGTCACGGTGAGTACGCCGATGGTCTGGCCGACCGAGTCCCGGATGGCGGAGTAGCCCCGGGTGAAGACCGACTGCTCCGACAGCCCGGGCTCCTCCCGGACGATCGGCAGCGGGGCCTCCTTCGCCAGGAAGGCCTCGCCGGTCCGGTAGACCCGTTCGAGCACGTCGCCGACGCCCGGCACGTGCCACACCTCGTGGAACACCTCGGCCGCGGGTCGGCCGAACGCGCCCGGATGCTTGGCCGCGATGAGTTCGGCGAAGCCGTCGTTGTAGATCAGCGCCAGTTCGTCGCCGTACGCCAGGGCCATCGCAACCGGGGCGGAGAGCACCAGGTCGACGACCGCCCGTACGGCGGGATCCCAGTGCTCCGGGGCACCGAGCGGGGTGTCCAGCCAGCGAAGGCCGGCCGGAGGCGCGACCGTCGGATCGGCGGTCGGCATCGCTCCGGCCACGGCGGAGGGGAGAGCGGGGATCCGCCCGACCGTGCCTGGCATGTCAGCAGCCTAACCGGAACCGCAGAATCCGCCCGCTGGACCATGTCGGAGGAGCCGCTGGACCGGATCGGAAGAACTGCCGTTGGGCTGCGGCACTGGTCAGCGCCCGGGCTGGCGGGCTCGGTCGGGCTCGGTCGGGCTCGGTGGGGCCCGGTGGTCGCCCGGGTGCCTACTCGACCGAGCTGGCGTCGGCCGGGCGACGCCGCAACGCGTCGTCGGCCAGGATCACCGTGGCGACCATCAGGGCGACGCAGAGGCTGAACAGCCAGGAACCGTCGTCGACCAGCCGGGCGGAGACGGGAGCCTGGAGCGCGGTGAGCACGAAGCCGAGCCAGGCGAGCCGGCGATGCCGCGTCGAGAGAAAACCAGGAGCCTGATGCATCCCGAAATTCTGCCCTGACGGTGGCGCCGACCGCCGTCGCCCGTTCGGACGATTTGTGGGTGACCTGTCCGCTTGATCCATCTCTGCCGCCACCGGTCCGCATCCCGGTGGAAACCCGACGGCCGCTCCGGCATGATCGATCAGCGTGTCCACCACCCCCGCCGCCACCACTCCCGGTACCACCCGGACCTCCCTGCTGGTCCTCGCCTACCTGGCCTTCGTCAGTCTCGGCCTTCCCGACGGTCTACTGGGCGTCGGCTGGCCGTCGATCCGGTCGGACTTCACGGTCTCGACCGAGGCCGTCGGGCTGCTGCTCACCTCGGGCACCGTCGGCTACCTGGTCTCCAGTGTCGTCGCCGGCTTCACCATCGCCCGGCTCGGCGTCGGTTGGCTGCTGGCCGGCAGTACCGCGCTGGCAAGCCTCGCGCTCACCGGCTACGCCGGCTCGCCGGGCCTGCCCCTGATGGTCGGCTGCGCGCTGCTGTTGGGACTCGGCTCCGGTGCCATCGACGCGGGGCTCAACGCGTACGCCGCCGGAGCGTTCGGTCCGCGCCACATGAACTGGCTGCACGCCTGTTTCGGGCTCGGCGTCGCCATCGGGCCGCTGATCATGACCACGGCCCTCGGTGCCGGCCTGGCCTGGCGCTGGGGGTACGGCATCGTCGCCGCCGCGCAGGCCGTACTGGCGCTGGCCTTCGTCCTCACCGCCCGGAACTGGGCGCAGCACCGGGCGGTCCCGGACGGTCCGACTCCGACCGACGTTTCCGGCGATCCCGGGGTTCCCGATGTTCCCGGCGTTCCCGGCGTTCCCGTCCCACCGGCCGGTCCGGTACGGATCAGGGCCACCCTGGCGCTGCCGGCGGTGTGGTTCGGCGCGCTGACCTTCGCGGTCTACGTCGCGATCGAGGTTGCTGCCGGGCTCTGGGCGTTCCTGCTGCTCACCGAGAACCGGGGGATGAGCGCGACCGCGGCGGGCCTGGGCGTGTCGCTCTACTGGGGCAGCCTCTTCGTGGGGCGGGTCGTGCAGGGCCTCTTCGCCAATCGGCTGGGCACCCGGTCGGTGCTGCTGGGCAGCATGCTCGGGATGGCCGCCGGTTCGGCCCTCGTCGCCGTGCCGGGACCGGCCTGGCTGGCGGTGCTCGGCCTCGCCATCATCGGGTTCGGTGCGGCCGCGGTCTTTCCGCTGCTCACCCTCACCACGGCCGAGCGGGTGGGCCAGCAGCATGCCGACCGTGCGATCGGGGTGCAGATCGGTGCGGCGGGGTTGGGCGGAGCGCTGCTACCGGCCGCGCTCGGAGTGCTGATCGGCCGTACCTCGGTCGCGGCGCTCGGACCCGCCCTGGTGGTGGCGTCGCTGGCCATGCTGGCGCTCTACTGGGCGTCCAACCGGCCCCGCTCAGGTCCAGTGCCGGAACGACCTGGTCAACCGGCCGGGACGACCGGCTGACCAGGTCTGCGGGGCGGCGACGGCCGACGGGACCTGCCCGGCGGCGTGGGGGATCAGTGTGGTCCCGACCGGCCGGTGGTCGACGGCCGGTACTGGCGCTGGTCGTCCGTGGCCTGGCTGGCGCGATCCTCGGCCGCCCGAGCGCTGCTGGCCACGTCCTCCTCGGCCGCCTCCGGCCCGTGGCCGAACGCCGACTCCGCACCCGCATCGTTACCGGTCACGTCGTCGACCTGCCCGTCAGGGGTCGAACTGGACATCGCCCGCTCCAGATCGCGTAGCGGCAACCGCTCCTCGTCCCGCCAGACGTGCCTGTCGTTGTCGGTCATGTACCTGCCCCTACCCGCACGGCGGACCGGCAAACGCCGAACGGTGCCGGCGAACCGAACGGCGGTGGCCGCCGGAGGAATTCTTCCGGCGGCCACCGCAGGGTCTGGTTCGCTTCGCGGGACGGGACTACGGCTGGGGCCGGTCCACCGTGCCGCGCCAGGCGCCGCTCTCGCTACCGCGCCGTTCGATGAACTCCTTGAACCGGGTCAGGTCGCCGGAGATCCTCCGGTCCACCAGCCCCAGCTTGTCGCCGGCCTTCTCGGCGATCCCGTGCGGCTCGAACTCCATCTGCGCGGTGACCCGGGTGTGATTCTCGTCGAGCCGGTGGAACGTCACGACCCCGGCCTGCCGGGTGCCGTCGGTGGACGTCCAGGCCACCCGCTCGTCGGGCAACTGTTCGGTGATCTTCGCGTCGAACTCGCGGTTGACTCCGCCGACCTCGACCTTCCAGTGGGTCATCGTGTCCGAGATCTGCCGGACCTCCGAGACGCCCTCCATGAAATGCGGGAACTCCTCGAACTGGGTCCACTGGTCGTATGCGGTCCGGATCGGCACCGCAACATCAACAGACTTGGTCACGCCACTCATCTGACATCCTCCTTCTCGTCCGACCGCTCCGCTTCCACGGCCATTCCTCTGGCGAGTCGGTTTCGCGTCACCAGCGTTGGGTCTCGTTCGCGTGTCCGAGGGCGGCCCACACCTCGGACACGGTCTGGAACTGGGTACCCGGGGGCAGTTGGTCCAGTTGGGCCAGCACCTCGTCCGGAGCCTCGTTTCCCGCCGCACTGCGGCGCAGGCTCTCCCGGTCGCCCGGCAGCGCCGACAACGGGATGAAGCGGCCCAGCCGACTACGCTGCTCGACCTCCTCGGAGGTCATGCCCTGCGGCGCCCCCGACCGGGTGTCGTGGCTGGGCGCCCTGGTCGAGGCGGGCTGGTCCTCGCCGGACGGTTCCAGTTCACGCCACTCCTCGGCCCGCCCTCCGGCGGTGCCGTGCACCGTGCCCCTCACCTCCCGGTCCATCTCCTCGTCGAGACGCGGGCCGTGCTTACTGTTGCCTCGTTCCATGCCTATTGCGCTACCCGACGGGGATCGGCCTAAACCGGTCTCCGGTGCCGCGCACCGTGCCCAGCAGGTCGGGCTCGACGGGCCATCCGACGCAATCAGGAGTCGGTGGGTGACTTCGGCGGCAGCGCCGGCTGCACCGGGGAGTCGGCACCGCCCTGAAGGGCACGACCACGCTGCAACTCGGCGTTGATCTCGACACCGAGCATCACGGCGCAGTTCGACAGGTACAGCCAGATCAGGAACGCGATGACCGCACCCAGGCTGCCGTAGGTCACGTCGTACGAGCTGAACCGGGACACGTAGAACCCGAAACCGAAGGACACGACGGCCCAGGAGACCAGGGCGACCGTGCCGCCGACGGTCAACCAGCGGAACCGGGGCTGCTGCACGTTTGGCGCGATCCAGAACAGCAGCGAGAGCAGCAGCATCATGATCGCCACCAGGACGGGCCACTTCGCCACGCTCCAGGCGGTCCGTGGAGCGTCGCCGATGTCCAGCGCGTTGCCGACGGCGTCGGTGACCGGACCGCTGATGATGAGCCCGGTGGCCACCACCGCGAGCAGGACCAACGCGATCGCGGACAGGCCCAGTTGCAGCGGACGCAGCCGGTAGAACGGCCGCCCCTCCGCCACCCCGTAGATCGCGTTGGAGGCC
Organism: Plantactinospora alkalitolerans; assembly: GCF_015690345.1. Lineage (GTDB taxonomy): Bacteria > Actinomycetota > Actinomycetes > Mycobacteriales > Micromonosporaceae > Plantactinospora > Plantactinospora alkalitolerans. The sequence goes on from NZ_JADPUN010000102.1 coordinate 8,424, forward strand.
CGGGTGAACGCGCCGACGTAGCCGGAGGCCGACCAGAGTGCCGCCAGCAGACCGAAGCTCAGCAGGGCCTTCGCCGACTCCTGACCCGCGACGACGTCCCGAAGTACGGTGAGCACCGTGTCGTTGGCCACCACCGAACCGGCCCCGACGTCCTTCGCCAGCCCGGCGATCGTGTCGATGGTCTGCTCGCCGTTCGAGACGAGGCCGACCAGCGCGACGATCACGATCGCGGACGGAAACAGCGCCAGCACCCCGTAATAGGTCAGCGCGGCGGCCCAGTCGGCGCAGTTGTCCGACACGAAGTTCCGCACGCTCCGGAACAGCACACCACGCCAGGTCGACCAGTGCAGTTGTCGCAGGTGGCCGGGGAACCGGTGGTCGCGGTCGCGTACCCCGGGGGCCGGATCCGTGGTCGACGCCATGATGGCTCCCTCGTCGGCGGCGTGTCAGCCGGATGATGTCTGTGCGTGCCGGGGTGACGCCCGACTCGCGCCTCCGGCGTCGTACGGATCCCTCGGTTCGGCTGGAGTTGCGGTGCCCCGTACCCCGGGCGGGAACCGGACAAACGCCGACACCGGGCGGCGCGGCCGCCCACGGGTGGGTGCCGGGTTTGCCGTCGGTGGGCCGGGAAACCACACCACTTCAGGCAGCACCGATGGCAGGGGAGGAAGAGTCATGCCCGGACGCGAGGTTCTGCCGAGCACGCTGCGACGCTCGCCGGAGAAGGCCCAGGACACGTGGGCGAAGACCCATGACTCGGCGGTCGAGACGTACGGCGAGGGACAGCGATCGCACCGGACGGCGTTCGCCGCGCTCAAGCACTCGTTCGAGAAGGTCGGCGACCACTGGGAGCCGAAGGGCCGGAAGGGCCCGAGTGACGCCCAGGCCGCCGGGGGTGGGCCGGCACGCCGCGCACCGACCGCCGGTGGGGTGGACGCCAACGCACCCAAGGAGCACCTGCTCGACGTGGCGAAGCGGTTGAACGTGCGGGGCCGGTCCCGGATGACCAAGGCCGAACTCGTCGGCGCGATCCAGAAGGCGAACGCCCGGAGCACCGGCGAGAGTCGGGTCCGGGAGAAGGGCCGAAACCGGCGGTGATCCGGGGCGGCGGGTCGGGCGGAGCGGTGTCGGCGGTCGACTCACCACCGTGTCGCACTCACCACCGTCCGGACTCACCGCCCGGCGCGCCGATGTGCACCGCCTTGGTGACGGTCAGCTCGTCCAGCAGCTCCGGGCCGTACCCGAAGCCCTGGCCGCTACCCCCGCGCGGCTCGGCCGCACCGCCGGGCGCGCCTCCGAAGACCGCGTTGATCTTCACGGTTCCGACCGGCAGCTCCCGCCAGGCGCGTTGTGCGTTGCTCATCGAGGCGGTCAGTACGGTTGCCGCCAGGCCGTACCGGGAGTTCGACGCCCGGGAGAGAGCCTCGTCGAACGACTCCACGACCATCACCGGGGCCACCGGTCCGAAGGTCTCCTCCCGCATCACCAGCATCTGGTCGGTGCACTCGCCGAGCACGGTCGGTGGGTAGAAGGCGCCCGGCCCGTCGGGGACCGCCCCGCCGAGCAGGACCGACGCGCCGTCCGCCACGGCCGCCCGAACCTGGTTGTCCACGTGGTCCCGGTGCCGCCGGTCGACCAGCGGTCCCATCTCGGTACGCGGATCCCGGCCCGGCCCGACCCGCATGGCGCCGGCGGACTGCACCAGCGCACTGAGGAACCGGGTGGCGATGGGCCGGAGGACGTAGATCCGCTCCACCGACACGCAGAGTTGCCCGGAGTTCGCGAACGCGCCGATCGCGGCCTGCTCGGCGGCCCAACGCGGGTCGACGTCGCCGTCCACGATCAGTGGATCGCTGCCGCCGTTCTCCAACAGCGCCTTGGCGCCGGTCCGGGCGCAGGCGGCGGCGATGGAACGACCGGTGGCGGTCGAGCCGACGTGGGCGACGACGTCGACATCCTGGCCGGCCAGGATGGCACCCACCCCGCCGTCCCCGGTCAGCATCGACAGGACTCCGGACGGCAGGTGCTCGTCGAGCAGTCGGGCGAGCAGGAAACCGCAGGCCGGGCTCCGCTCGCTCGGCTTGTAGACGACCGCGTTGCCGGTCACCAGGGCGGCACCGAGCAGGCCGCAGGAGACCGCCACCGGATCGTTCCACGGCGTGATGACCGCGACGATTCCCCGTGGCTGGGGCACCATCAGATCGATCGCCCCGGCGTCACCGGCGAGACTCCGGCCGCCGCGTACCGGACCCAGTTCGGCGTACTGGCGCAGGGTCGACACGCCGGCCTCGACCCCGCCCCGGGCGAGCGCCAGAGGTCGTCCCAGCTCGGCGGTCTGGGCCTCGGCGAGCTGGTCGGCGACCGCCTCGATCGCGTCCGCCATGCGGCGCAGTGCCGCCGCCCGCTCCGCCGGTGCGGTCCGGGCCCAGCCGGGTGCCGCCGACCGGGCCGCCTTGACCGCCGCACCGACCTCCGCCTCGGTGGCCACCGGCGCCTCGCTGACGGGTGTGCCGTCGACCGGGTCGAGCACGGTCAGCCGCCCCGCGTCGCCGTCCGCGCCCCACACCCCGCCGATCAGTTGCTGGATCTGGTACATGAAGGGCAGTTTGCCCGGGACAGGGCCGGCCAAACTATCCCGTTTCACGCTTTCACCGGCGAATAACGGATTCTCCGCGCCACTGAAACCTGTGCCGTCCGACCTGATGATGGTGATGCCGTCCTGCCCGGTGATGGTCCGGGCCTGCCACGGCCGCCTACCCCCCGGAGGACAGGTGGGCTACCGATCGTGCCCCAGGGCGGAGCACTGCCTGGACCATCGGCGGTCAACCGATGGACCCGATAGGGTGCACGGATGGTGACCGTCGGGGACACCGCCGACGCGGTCGTCGTCGGCGCGGGACACAACGGGCTGGTCGCGGCGAACCTGCTCGCGGACGCCGGATGGGACGTACTGGTCCTGGAGGCGACCGCCGATCCCGGTGGTGCCGTGCGGTCGGCCGAGGTGACCGCGCCCGGCTACCTCAGCGACCTGTACAGCGCCTTCTACCCGCTCGGATACGCCTCGCCGGTGTTGCGTGGGCTGGAGTTGGACGGCTACGGACTGGCCTGGCGGCACGCGCCGGACGTACTGGCCCACCTGTTTCCGGACGATCGGGCCGTGCTGCTGCACCGCGATCCGGAGGTGACCGCAGCCTCCGTCGAGCGGTTCGGGGCCGGCGACGGCCAGCGTTGGCTGAGCGCGTACGACGAATGGCGGCAGATCTCCGACCCCCTGCTCGACGCGCTGTTCACGCCCTTTCCACCGGTACGCGGCGGACTCGCCCTGGCCCGCCGGCTGCGTACCGCGGGAACGCTGCGGATGGGCCGTCGCCTGGTCCTGCCGATCCGCAGACTGGGTGCCGAGATGTTCGCCGGCTCGGGCGCCACCGCCCTGATGGCGGGCTGCGCACTGCACACCGACCTGTCCCCGGACGAGGCGGGCTCCGGGGTGTACGGCTGGCTGCTGGCGATGCTGGGCCAGCAGGTCGGCTGGCCGGTACCGGTCGGCGGCGCACAACGCATCACAGACGCCCTGGTCGCCCGGCTACGGGAGCGCGGCGGACGGATCCACTACCGCACCCCGGTCGATCGGATACTGGTCGCCCGGAACCGGGCGATGGGTGCCCGCTCGACGGACGGCCTACTGTGGCGGGCCCGTCGCGCGGTGCTGGCCGACGTACCGGCCCCGGCACTCTTCCTGGACCTGGTCGGTGCCGCCCGGCTGCCCACCCGGCTGGTGGAGGATCTGGCGCACTTCCGCTGGGACGGCTCCACGGTCAAAGTGGACTGGGCACTGGCCGGCCCGGTGCCGTGGCGGAATCCCGAGGTGGCCGGCGCCGGCACGGTCCATCTTGGTGCCGACCTGGACGGACTCAGCCGGTACGCCTCGGCGCTGCACCGGGGCGAACTGCCCGCCGAACCGTTCGTGCTGGCCGGGCAGCTCAGTGTGGCGGACCCGAGCCGGTCGCCGGCCGGTACGGAGTCACTCTGGGCGTACACCCATCTGCCGTTCCGCCGGCACTGGTCGGCGGAGGAGATCGGCGAGCGGGTCGAGGCGGTGGAGGCGGTCCTCGAACAGGCGGCGCCCGGCTTCGGCAAGCTCGTCCGGGGTCGACACGTGGCCGGGCCGGGCGAGCTGGCGGCCGGCAATCCGAGCCTGGTCGGCGGGGCGCTCGGCGGGGGCACGTCCGCCGCGTACCAACAGCTCTTTCTGCGCCCGGTGCCCGGTCTCGGCCGGGCGGACACGCCGGTCGACCGGCTGTTCCTGGCCAGCTCGTCGGCGCATCCCGGCGGTGGGGTGCACGGCGGGCCCGGAGCGAATGCCGCACGGGCCGCACTGGCCCGGGACCGGGCCCTCACGGGCCGGGCGTACGCCGCCGCCCTGGCAGCAGCCCACCGCGCCATCTACTCCTGAATGTAAGGAAGGGCCCCTTCTTATCGCTTTTTGCATAAGAAGGGGCCCTTCCTAACACCTCTGTCAGCTCGCCGACTCCTTCGGCACCTTGGGGCGGCGCTTGGTCGTCCGGCTCGCCGGCACGGTCGTCCGGTCCGCCGCGCCGGACTTGTTCTCCGGGGCCTTCTTGCCCGCGGTCGGGCGCTCCGGAGCGTCCGGGGTCTCCTTCGTCGTCGCCTCGATCGAGGGAGCGGCGTCCGGGGTCTCCTTCGTCGTCGCCTCGATCGAGGGAGCGGTCGCGGTTGCCTCGGCGAGTGCGGAGGCCGGCGGCGTGACTGTGGCGGATTCTTCGGTGACCGTCGGGGCTTCCGCCGTGACCGGCGGCGCGGCATCCGGGACCGCGGTCGCTGCCGTGTCGGGCCGGGTGGTCGCCGGGTCGGCCGGGGTGGTCAGGGCGTCGGCCGGGCTGGTCGCTGCCGGGTCGGCCGGGGTGGTCGCCGGGTCGGTCGGGGTGGTCGCCGGGTGAGCCGGGATGGCCGCCGGGTTGGTCGGGCCGCCCCGCAACGTCGCCGACCTGCCGTCCGTCCGGGTGATGTTGCGGTGCCGGCCGCGCAGCTTGAAGGGCATCAGCGCGCTTTCGATCTTGGTGGCCGTGGTCATCTTCGAGTCGCCCTCCAGGCGTTCCTGGAACCGGATCGGCACCTCCAGGATGGTGTGCCCGAGCTTGGTGGCGAGGTAGTGCATCTCGACCTGGAAGCTGTATCCGTTGGACTGGACCCGCTCCAGGCCGATGTCGTGGAGGGCGTCGGCACGCCAGATCTTGAAACCGGCGGTCAGGTCCCGGATCCGCACCTGGAGCAGCGTGTGGACGTAGAAGTTCGCCCACCCGCTGAGCGCGCGCCGGTAGAACGGCCACGCCTCGTCGAGCTGTCCGCCGGGTACGTATCGGGAGCCGATCACGACACCGGCCCGGGTGGACAGCAACGAGCCGAGCATGCCGGGCAGCGCCTCGGGCGGGTGGGACAGGTCGGCGTCCATCTGTGCGACGTACTCCGCCCCGCTGTCCAGCGCCCGGCTTATGCCGTCGACGTACGCCCGCCCGAGCCCTTCCTTGCCCGGTCGGTGTACGACCTGGATCCGGTCCGGGTGCTCGATTGCCAGTTTGTCCGCGATCTCGCCGGTGCCGTCCGGTGAGTTGTCGTCGGCGATCAGGATGCTCAGCCCGGGCAGCGGCAGGGCGAGCAGCCGCTCGACCAGCACCGGAATGTTCCCCGCTTCGTTGTAGGTCGGAACGACGACGGTCAGGCGAGCGTCCCGCCAGGGGGAGGGCAGCTGTACGGGTTCGATCATCGGGGCATCCTCGGTTGGCCGACAGCGGTCAGGGGCAAAGCGTAACTTGACGTAGAGCGCGGGCCACAACACGGGCCGAACGGTGCAAACCAGCCGTCACCTCGGACGGCACGCCACAACGGCCTCCTCCATCGATCCACCAGCGTTGGCGCAGCGCCCCGGAGCTGCACGGGAGCACCGGGATCGGCCGGATATCGGGACGGGCCCGGGGTATGAGGACGAGGATCCGGTGTCGCGGGCGGAAGCGCCGTTCGGTGGGTGACGCCGGGCGTACCCGCCGTGCCCGTCCGCCGGGCGGAGGTGATGTTTACTCCTCCTGCTCCAGGGAACCCGCCCGCCGTGCGAAACGACCAGGTCGACCCGCATCAGTGCAGGTCAGGGGCACCGCACGGTGGCCCGGCCGGGGTGTGGGCCAGACCCGGTCTGTTCGACGCGGTGCTCTTCGACCGGGACGGCACCCTGGTGTACGACGTGCCGTACAACGGTGACCCGGCCCGGGTCTGCGCCATGCCGGGCGCGGCAGAGGCCCTGGACCGGCTCCGGGCCGCCGGCCTGCGCCTGGGTGTGGTGACCAACCAGTCCGGCATCGCACGCGGCCGGTTCACCGCCGCCGATCTGGCCCGGGTCAACGCCCGGGTCGACGAGATCCTGGGTCCGTTCGACACCTGGCAGGTGTGTCCGCACGCGGAGCCGGACCCCGGCGCGGAGTCGTGCCGTTGCCGCAAGCCCGCTCCCGGACTGATCCGGGACGCGGCCCGGGCGCTGCGTACCGATCCCACCCGGTGCATCGTGGTCGGCGACATCGGTACCGACATGACGGCGGCCGGCGCGGCCGGGGCCAGCGGAATACTTGTCCCCACGCCCGTCACCCGGGCCGACGAGGTGGCGGCGGCACCGGCGGTCGCCGGAACTCTACTGGACGCGGTCGACCTGATCCTCCACCGTCACCGATTGGCCGACACCGCTCGACCCGGGGACGTCCCACGGGGGCGCCCCCGCTGTGTGCTCGTCGCCCGACCGGATTCGGCCGGGGACGTGCTGGTCACCGGCCCGGCGATCCGGGCGGTGGCGGCCGGGGCGGACCGGGTGGTGATGCTCTGCGGACCGCGTGGCCGGGCCGCCGCCGAACTGCTGCCCGGCATCGACGAACTGATCGAGTGGCGGCTGCCCTGGATCGACCCACAACCGGACCGGATCGACCGGGCCGAAGTGGACCGGTTGACGGCTCGACTGGCCGGAGTCGGCGCGGACGAGGCCGTGCTGTTCACCTCGTTCCACCAGTCCGCACTGCCGCTCGCGCTGGTGCTGAGGATGGCCGGAGTGGGGCGGATCTCGGCGATCAGCGACGACTATCCCGGATCGCTGCTCGACGTACGGCACCGGGTACCACCCGGTATCCCGGAGACCGAGCGGGCGCTGTCGCTCGCCGCGGCGGCGGGATTCCAGCTACCTTTCGGCGACGAGCCGGTGCTCCGGCTGCGGCGGGCCGACGCTCCGCCAGTCGTCCGAGCCGGCGGACCGTACGCCGAGCCGGCCGGCGACGAACTGCCCGAGCCGGGCTACGTGGTGGTGCATCCCGGCTCGTCGGTGCCGGCCCGGGCCTGCCCACCCGAACTTTGCGCGGATTTCGTCCGGGCACTGGCCGCCGCCGGGCACCGGGTGGTGGTCACCGGCGGACCCGGCGAGGGGGCGTTGACCGCGCAGGTCGCCGGCCGTACCGGAATCGACCTCGGCGGGCAGACCTCGCTGACCGGGCTGGCCGGGATCATCGCGCGGGCCGGCTGTCTGGTGGTCGGCAACACCGGCCCGGCACACCTGGCCGCCGCACTGGGCATCCCGGTGGTCAGCCTCTTCGCCCCGACGGTCCCGTTCGGACAATGGGGGCCGTACCGGGTGCCCACCGTACGCCTCGGCGACGCCGACGCCGGCTGCCGGGACAGCCGGGCCAGCGCCTGTCCGGTGCCCGATCATCCGTGCCTGTCCGAGATCGATCCGCGTCAGGTGGTCGAGGCGGTCCGGTTGCTCCGTCGCGGCGCACCCGCCGCTGGTCCTGCTCCTACTTCCGGCGCTGGTCCTGCTCCTGCTTCTGCCGCTGGTCCCGCCGCTGCTTCTGCCGCTGGTCCTGCTCCTACTTCTGCCGCAGCTTCTGCCGCTGGTCACTCGACCCCGGCTCTGACCGGCAGCGGCACCTCGGGCGGCCTGGTGGTACCCGTCGGGCCGACCCGGTCCGACGTCCGGGAGGTCCGACCGTGAACATCCTGCTCTGGCACGTGCACGGATCATGGACCACCGCATTCGTGCACGGCAAGCACCGGTACCTCGTCCCGGTGACCCCGGACCGCGGCCCGTACGGGCTGGGGCGGGCACGCACCTACCAGTGGCCGGACACCGTCGACGAGGTGTCCCCGGAGAAGCTGGCCGACGCGGACGTCGACCTGGTGATCCTGCAACGGCCCGAGGAACTCGACCTCGCGTCCGAGTGGCTGGGCCGGCGGGTCGGCGGGGACGTACCGGCGATCTTCGTCGAGCACAACACGCCGAAACAGGGGGACGTGCCGAACAGCCGGCACCCGATGGCGGACCGCGACGATCTGCTGATCGCACACGTCACACACTTCAACGCGCTGTACTGGGACACCGGCGGGACCCGGACGGCCGTGGTAGAGCACGGAATCGTGGCACCGACCGCGCACTACACCGGCGAACTGGATCGGCTCGCGGTGGTGGTCAACGAGCCGGTCCGCCGGTGGCGGGTGACCGGGACCGATCTGTTGCCCCGGTTCGCCGAGATCGCTCCGCTCGACGTCTTCGGGATGGGTGTGGCCGGGCTGCCGGACCGGCTGGGACTGCCGGCCGACCGGATGACCGTCTACGACGACCTGCCGCAGAGCCGGATGCAGGCGGAGATCGGGCGGCGGCGGGCGTACCTGCACCTGTGCCGGTGGACCTCGCTGGGGCTGAGCCTGATCGAGGCGATGGCAATGGGCATGCCGGTGGTCGTGCTCGCCGCGACCGAGGCCGTCGCGGCCGTACCGCCGGACGCCGGGGCGCTGTCCACCCGGATCGACACCCTGACCGATGCCGCCCGACGGCTTCTCGAGGAGCCGGCGACGGCCCGCCGGCTCGGTGCCCGGGCCCGCGAGGCGGCGCAGGCCCGCTACGGCCTGGATCGGTTCCTGACGGACTGGGATCGGTTGCTGGAGGAGGAACTATGCGCGTCGCGATGATCTCCGAGCACGCCAGCCCGCTCGCCGTGCTCGGCGGCGAGGACGCCGGTGGCCAGAACACCCACGTGGCCGAACTCTCCGCCGCACTCGCCGATGCCGGACACGACGTCCGGGTCTACACCCGGCGGGACAACTCGGCCGGGCCGACGGCGGTACGGATGCGCGACGGCGTCGAGGTGGTGCACGTACCCGCCGGGCCGCCGGAGCCGATCGCCAAGGACGAGATGTTGCCGTACATGAAGGACTTCAGCCGGTGGCTGGTCGCACAGTGGCGCGGCGACGGCTGGGTGCCCGACGTGGCCCACGCGCACTTCTGGATGAGCGGGCTGGCCGGGATCGCCGCCGGTCGGCAGACCGGAATTCCGGTCGTGCAGACCTACCACGCGCTGGGCACCGTCAAGCGGCGGCACCAGGGCGCGATGGACACCAGCCCGGCCCGCCGGGTCGGCTACGAACGGGCCCTGGGCCGGGCCGTGGACCGGGTCATCGCGCAGAGTCAGGACGAGGTCCGGGAACTGGTCCGGATGGGTGTGCCCCAGTCCCGGATGACGGTGATCCCGTCCGGGGTCAACGACGAGACCTTCTCACCCGACGGCCCGGCCGTGCCCCGGGTACCGGGTCGGCCCCGGATCCTGACCGTGGGCCGGCTGGTGGAGCGCAAGGGCTACCAGGACCTGATCCGGGCCATGCCGATGATCCCGGACGCCGAGTGCGTGGTGGTCGGCGGACCGCCGGCCGGCGAGGTCGACGACGACCCACAGGTGCGACGGCTACGGGCGCTGGCCGAGGAGGTCGGGGTGGCCGACCGAGTACGGCTGATCGGCGCCGTGCCGCGCGAGGAGATGCCCTACTGGTACCGCTCCGCCGACGTGCTCGTCGCCGCTCCCTGGTACGAACCGTTCGGGCTCACCCCACTGGAGGCGATGGCGTGCGGAGTGCCGGTGATCGGCACCGCGGTCGGCGGGCTCACCGACACGGTGGTGGACGGCAGCACCGGCGACCTGGTGCCGCCCCGCGATCCCACCGCGCTGGGCACCGCCGTCCGGGACCTGCTGGCCGACCGGGTACGCCGGTTCGCGTACGCCGGTGCGGCCCTCGACCGGGCCCGGCGGTGGTACTCGTGGACCCGTACCGCCGACCAGATCGCCGCCGTCTACGCGACAGTCAGCGAGGTACGACGGCCGAGCGGGGTGGTCGCCTGATGACCGGATCGACGGACGTGCTGGACAGCCACCTCGCCGGACTCGCCTCCGCGCTGCTGCCGTACCGGACGGAGGCGGGTCGGCTCGACCGCTGGGGCGACGAACTGGCCCGACTGCTCGCCGGGGGCGGCCGGCTGCTGGTCGCCGGCAACGGCGGCAGCGCGGCCGAGGCACAGCACCTGGCGGCCGAACTGGTCGGCAAGTTGTGCGACGACCGGGCACCGTTGTCCGCGATCGCGCTCTGCGCCGAGACCTCGTCGCTGACCGCGATCGGCAACGACTACGGCTTCGACGAGGTCTTCGCCCGGCAGGTACGGGCACACGGGCGATCCGGAGACATCCTGCTGCTGCTCTCCACGAGTGGCCGCAGCGCGAACCTGGTCCGGGCGGCGCGCGCCGGCCGGGAACTCGGGATGCGGTGCTGGGCGTTCACCGGCCCGACCCCGAACCCGCTCGCCGACGCCTGCACCGAGGTCCTTGCGGTGCCGTCGCAGGACAGCCAGGTCGTACAGGAGTTGCACCTGGTCTCGGCGCACGTGCTCTGTGCCTACGTCGACGCGTACCTGCCGGTGCTGTTCGGGCCGGCCGGCGGGTACGGCACCGGCCAGCGCCTGCCCGCCGCCACCCCGTACGCCGACTCGGCTCCGGCCCGTCCCGGATCCGCTCCGGCGCACTCCACCACCGGGCAGGTACGACCGTCCGGTGTCGAGGACGAACTCGTGCTGCGGGTGCCGGGAACCCTGGACCTTCACCGGGGCGAGGAGGGGCCGTGACCAGAAAACTGGTGGTCGTGGGCGACACGCTGCTCGATCGGGACGTGGAGGGCGTGGTGAACCGGCTCTGCCCGGACTCACCGGTCCCGGTGCTGGACGAGAACAACAGCGTCGACCGACCCGGTGGGGCGGGTTTGGCAGCGCTCTTCGCCGTCGGACGGGGATTCGAGGTCGCCCTCGTCACGGCGTTGGCCGACGACGAGGGGGGAGCGCGGCTGAGTTCCCTGCTCACCGCAGCCGGGGTGCAGATATACGGGCTTCCGCTGCCCGGTGCCACCCCGGAGAAGATCCGGCTGCGGACCCGGGGGCGGGTGCTGCTGCGTCACGACCGGGGTGGACCGGCCGGGCCGCCCGGTGAGCCGAGCGACGCCGTACTGGAGTTGCTGGCCGGTGCGGCGGGGATCCTGGTCAGCGACTACGGGCGGGGAGTGGCTCGGCTGCCGGCCCTGCGGGTGGCGCTGGCGAACACCACCGCACCGATCGTCTGGGATCCACATCCGCGGGGACCGGCAGCGGTTCCCGGCGTACGACTGGCCACCCCGAACGAGGTGGAGGCGCGGGAACTGGCCGGGCTGGCGAGCGGTGGCTCGCGGCTGGCGATCGCCTCGCGGTGCGCCCAGGCCCTGCGCCAGCGGTGGCGGGTCGGTGCGGTGGCGGTGACCCTGGGCGGCGAGGGCGCCCTGCTCTCGCACGCCGGCGCCACGCCGCTGGCGGTCGCCTCGCCGACCTGCGCCGACGGTGACACCTGCGGTGCCGGTGACCGGTTCGCCGCCGCGGCGACCCTGGCGCTTGCGGACGGGGCGCTGGTCTCCGAGGCCGTGCAGCAGGCGGTGGCCGAGGCTTCCGGGTACGTGGCCGACGGTGGCGTCGCGACCGCCGTGCCCGCCGCCTCGGTGGCGGGACCGGTGCACCCGGCCGGCAAGGCGTCCAGGTCGACACCAGCGGTGGGCAGGCCGGCACCCGGATCGACACCAGCGGTCGGCGGGTCGGCACCCGGGCCGGTACGAACGGCGCCCGGGTCGGTGCCAGCGGTCGGCGGGTCGGCCCCCGGGCCGGTACGAGCGGCCGGTGAGGCGCCCTCGTCGGCCGGCACGATCCGGCCCGGTTCGGCGGGCCGCACCCGGTCCGGAGCATCCGGGCAGGGACGGACCCGTGTCCAGGACCGGTCCGGTGCGCCGGTCACGGCGGTGGGCTGGAGTGACCGGATCGGCGCTCGGGCCGCCGGTGACGTGGTCGCCCGGGTCCGGGCCGCCGGCGGCACGGTCGTGGCGACGGGCGGCTGTTTCGACCTGCTGCACGCCGGTCACGTGGCGACGCTTGAGGCGGCCCGGCAACTCGGGGACTGCCTGGTGGTGTGCGTCAACTCCGACGACAGCGTGACCGGGCTGAAGGGGCCGGACCGGCCGTTGGTCCGGCACGCCGACCGGGCCCGCCTGTTGGCCGCCCTCGGCTGCGTGGACGCCGTACTGATCTTCGACGAGTCGACCCCGCACGCGGCGTTGTCCTGGCTGCGCCCGGACGTCTGGGTCAAGGGCGGCGACTACGGCACCGGTGCGGACGGGCCGGACCTGCCGGAGGCGGAGATCCTGCACCGCTGGGGTGGGAACACCGTGGTGGTGCCGTACCTGGACGGCCGCTCGACCAGCGAGATGATCGCCGCTGCCCGGGCCGGTGGCCGACCGGGAGGACGGGCCCGGTGAGCGCCGGGAGGACGGCTGCCGACGATCTCCTGGCCTCCGGCGGCGCGGTGCTGATCAGCGGTGGCGCCAGTGGGCTCGGCGCGGCGGTGGCGAGCGCGGTCGCCGGGGTGGGCGGTCGGCCGTACGTACTGGACCGGCAGGCCCCGACCGCCGGGGTGCCGTGGCTCGAATGCGACCTGGCCGACACCCGCGCCGCCGAGGCGGCCACCCGGGAACTCGCCGAGCAGGCGGGCGGACTGGTCGGCGTGGTCACCGCCGCCGGTGTCGACGTACCGGGGCGGCTGGGCGACGTACCGGCACAGACCTGGGAGCGGGTCGTCACGATCGACCTGCTGGCCACCGCGGCGGTGATCCGGGCCGCGCTGCCGTACCTGGAGCGCTCGGGCGGCACGGTGGTGACCGTGGCCTCGACCCTCGGCGTGAAGGCGGTCGGGGACGCGACCGCCTACTGTGCCGCCAAGTTCGGCGTGGTGGGCTTCACCCGGGCCCTCGCCGCCGAGCTGGCCGGCGTGGTCGGGGTGACACTGCTGGTTCCGGGCGGCATGCGTACGGCATTCTTCGACGAGCGCGATCCGCAGTACCGTCCCGGGGCCGACGCCGTACTCAACGAGCCGGCCGACGTTGCCTCGGCCGTACTGTTCGCGCTGCGCCAGCCGGCCGGATGCGCGATCCGGGAGATGGTGGTCTGCGCCGACCGGGAATCGTCGTACCCGTGATCCTGGTGCTGCGTGCGCTCGGGGTGGGCGACCTGGCGACAGCGGTCCCGGCGCTGCGCGGGTTGCGCGCCGCGTTCCCCGGACACACCCTGTCGATTGCCGCGCCGGACTGGCTGACCCCGCTGGCGGAGCTGATCGGCGACGTCGACAACGTCATTCCCGCCAACGGGCTGGACCCGGTCGACTGGGCCGGGCCGGCACCGTACTGGGCGGTCAACCTGCACGGGCGGGGGCCGCAGTCGCACCGGCTGCTCGGCTCCGCCGACCCGGAACGCCTCTGCGCCTTCCAGTGTTCCGAGGCCGGGCATCTCGACGGTCCACAGTGGCGACAGGACGAGCACGAGGTGCATCGCTGGTGCCGCATGCTGACCTGGTACGGCGTTCCGGCCGATCCGGACGACCTGGACCTGCGCCGCCCGGCACCCCGTCGGGTACCGGTCGGGGTGAGCGTGCTGCATCCGGGCGGCAAGGGCACCGCGCGCCGTTGGTCCCCGGGCCGGTTCGCCTCGCTGGCCCGGGAACTGGCCCGGACCGGGCATCGGGTGGTGGTGACGGGCTCGCCGGACGAGCGGGATCTGGCGGAGCGGATCGTGGCCGGCGCCGGCCTGCCGAACACGGCGGTGCTCGCCGGTCGACTCGACCTGGTGGAGATGGCTGCCGTGGTGGGGCACGCCCGCCTGGTGGTCAGTACGGACACCGGAATCGCCCACCTGGCGACCGCCTACCGGGTCCCCTCCGTCGTTCTGTTCGGGCCCGTCCGACCGGAGTTCTGGGGGCCGCCACCGGACCGCCCCTGGCACCGGGCGCTGCACGCCAGCGTCACCCCGGCCCGGTCGGCACCGGCGTCGGTCATTGCCGGTGCCGATCCCGCAAGGGCCGGGATGCACCCTGCCGTTTCGGCCGGGCCGGCGTCGGTCGTCGCGGGTGCGGACCTGGCCGGGATGCACCCTTCGTTGGCGGCGATCGAGGTGGACGAGGTGTTGACGGTGGTGGGTGAGGTGGAGCGGGCGGGACGGAGCTGCGGTGCGGCTACGACGTAGTGACCTGTCGGCACCGGGGTACGGGCGGCGTCGGCACGGTCGCGGCGTGGTCTTCCTGGACACGGAAGGCCGGCCGATCCGGGACCGGGAAGAGCTGACCCGGCTCCGTGACCTGGTCATTCCCCCTGCCTGGAAAGACGTCTGGATCTGTCCGCATCCGGCGGGGCACGTCCAGGCGGTCGGCACCGACGCGGCCGGGCGGCGGCAGTACCTCTACCACCCGACCTGGCGGCTCCGGCGGGACCAGGCGAAGTTCGACCACGTACTGGAGGTGGCCACCCGGCTGCCGATCCTGCGCGAACGGATCGGTGCGGACCTGGCCGGGCGGGGCCTGGGCCGACCCCGGGTGCTGGCGACCGTGGCCAGCCTGCTGGACATGGGGACCTTCCGGATCGGCAGCGACCAGTACGCGGCCGGCGACGACCCGACGTTCGGGGTGGCCACGCTGCGTCCCGAGCACACCCGGACCCGTCAGGGCGCGGTGGTGTTCGAGTTCCCGGCCAAGGGTGGGATCGCGCAGGTGCGGCGGATCGACGACGCCCAGGTCTGCCGGGTACTGCGTGACCTGCGTCGGCGTCGGCGCACCGCGCAGCGGCTGTTCGGCTACTGGGACGGCCGGTGTTGGCGGGACGTCCGGAGCGACGAGGTCAACGACTACCTGCGGAGGGCGAGCGGGGGTGAGATGACGGCCAAGGACTTTCGTACCTGGCACGCCACCGTGCTGGCCGCCACCTGGTTGGCGCGCAGCGACCCACAACGTTCAACCAGCGGGCGGCGACGTACGGTGGCGGCGGCGATGCGCGAGGTGGCCGGGCTGCTGGGCAACACGCCGACCGTGGCCCGGGCCTCCTACGTGCATCCGAGGATCGTCGACCTCTACCACGACGGCGTGGTCCTCGACGCGGCCCCGGACCCGGACCGGCGCAACGCCGAGGCCGCCGTGCTGGAACTGCTGCGAACGAAACGGTGACGGACCGCGGCGTGGATCACGACGCGGCCCGGCCGCCGGCTGCTGATTTCAGTCGTTGAGTACGTGGGCCAGTTCGTCGCGGAACCGGCGCTCGGACTCGGTCACCTCGTCGCCGCCGAGGCCCAGCAGGCCACCGGTCGACGCCGCGGTCACCACATGCTCGGCGATCGAGAGCAGCCAGTGCCGGTACGCCCCGGCCTCGCCCTCGGTAACCCGGTTGGTGAGCAGCGTGGACGCCTTCGCGGCCCGGTCGAGCACGTCGGCGATCAGCGCCCTCGGGTCGGCCGGCTCGATCACCGGCAGTTCCTCGCCCGCCTCCGGGTCGCCGACCCTGGCGATGAGTTCACCGGCGACGGCGGCCACGAGCGGACTGGCCGATTCGCGGCCGCCGGCGATCGACTCCAGCCCGGCGGCGTTCTCGGTCCTGGTCCGGCGGCTGCCGTCCGATTCCGCGGCACTGGCCGCGGTCAGCACCGACTGCGGCAAACCGACGAGCAGACCCCACTCGTCGTCGGAAAAACCGAACTCGCTCGCATACAGCGGTTGCTCGGTCACGGCAACCTCCCTTCACAGATGGCAAACCATCACATCCCACGGCACGGCGTGCCGCACCGCAAACCGAATCGCCGGAGGCGACCCGGACAACCTCGGCGGACGACGTGGGTCGTACGCCCGCACACCGTAGATCAGTCGGTCGCCGGGGCGAGCAGGCCCTGCTCGCTGACCACCGGTACGGAGAGGGTCTTGTACCCCACCTCGTCGAAGAGCACCGTCATCTTGTCCGCCTCGTAGCCGAGCACCAGTCCGGAGCCCCACTCCTGGTGTCGTACCGAGCTGTGCACGGGGAACGGTGTGTCGTCCGGGTCGCGCCCGGCGGCGGCCGTCGTTCCGTCGCCCGGAACAGCGTCGCCGGCGTGGCAGTTGTCGCAGTGTCCGCACGGCCGGGTCATCTGCTCACCGAAGTACGCGAGCAGGGTCTGTCCCCGGCAACTCCGGGTCTCCGCGAATGCGCGCATCATGTCGGTCCGGGACCGTTGGACGGTCTGCTGCCGTTCCGCCTCGGCGAGCGCCGCCGTGGCCGCGTCGACCGGTTCCGGGGCGTACGGCGGGCTGCCGAGCCGGTGGTTGGGCAGGGTGCTCGCCGCGCCGACCTGTTCGAGGAGTGCGACGAGTTGTCCGAGCTTGCGGGCGCCGAGGCCGGTGCGCTCGCGCAGCGCGGTCCGGGTGAGCGGGCCGCTGCGGAGCAGGGCGGCGAGGTCACGCAGCTCGTCGGGGTCCGGGGTGCCGCCGGTGAAGTAGCGGCGGAGGCCGACGTCCTCGGCCCGCCACAGCAGCAGCGCCCGGGCCTGCTCGCCGTCCCGACCGGCCCGGCCGATCTCCTGCAGATAGCTGTCCGGCGCGTCGGGCAGCGCCAGATGTACCACCCAGCGGATGTTCGGCTTGTCGATGCCCATCCCGAAGGCCGAGGTGGCGACCATCACCGGCACCCGGTCGGCCATGAACCGCTCGTGTCGTTCCTCGCGGGCGCCGGCCGGCATCCCGCCGTGGTAGAACTCCGCCTCGAAGCCGGCGGTGGTGAGCCGGTCGGCGAGTTCCTCGGCGGCCCGCCGGGTCGGTACGTAGATGATCCCGGGGCGCTCGTCGGCCCGGAGCACCGTGACCAGTCGTCGCCACCGGTAGTCCTCGGTGGCACAGTTCGCCACCTCCAGGAACAGGTTCGCGCGGTCCAGCCCCGACACGACGACCCGGGGCTTCTGCAGCCCGAGCCGGGCGATGATGTCGTCGCGGACCGGTGGCGAGGCGGTGGCGGTCAGCGCGACCACCGGTGGCCGACCCAGTCCTCGGATGAGATGCCCGAGCGCCAGGTAGTCGGGACGGAAGTCGTGCCCCCAGGCGGAGATGCAGTGTGCCTCGTCGACCGCGACCAGGGCCGGGCGCAGTGCGCGTACCTCGGTGAGCCGGTCCGGATTGCTGAGCTGCTCCGGCGTGGTGAACAGGAACCGTGCCCGACCCTGCCGGATGTCGGCCAGCGCGGCGGCCTGCTGGCTGGGGCTTTCGGCCGAGCTGATCCGGACCGCGCGCAGCTCCGGCCGACCGCGTTCGTTGAGCGCGGCTATCTGGTCCTGTTGCAGGGCCAGCAGTGGGGAGATCACCACGGTCGGTCCGGGCAGCAGTGTCGCGGGCACCTGGTAGACGGCGGACTTGCCGGCTCCGGTCGGCAGCACCACGAGGGTGTCCCGGCGTTTCATCACCGCCCGCATGGCGGTGAGCTGGTCGGGGCGCAGCGAGCGCCAGCCGAACCGGTGCCGGGCGGCCCGGCGGAGTCGGGTGGCGTGCAGAGGTGGCAGCTTCATCGGAGGCCGGAGGTACCCCCGGTGCGGGAAACCGAAACCGCGCGGCGGAGCCAGGCGTCCTCGGAGGCGTAGTCGAACCATCTGACGGCCACCCCGTCGTCCACGCAGACACAGTCGACGAGGAGATCGCCGCCGGCTCCGCCCGCCCCCGCCGGTGGGTCACTCAGACGAGATGGCGGCTGACCCGCCACCGGATGACCAGCGCCATCGCTCCCGCTGCCGTCAGGAGTATCCCCATCTCGATCAGTTGGAACCAGGGGTAGCGGTCGGTGGGGTGGTAGACGATCCGTTGCCGCAGGCCGGTGCGGTCCAGGCACTGCGGGCTCGGGAACGTGTTGGCCGGGTCGGCACACACCGTGCCGGCCGCCGAGGGACTCAGCTCACGACCTGTCCGGTCCAGGTAGGAGACGCTGAACAGCCAGCCCCGTGGGTCGTTGCTGGGCGCTTCGCCCTGGATCATGGCAGAGCCGCCGACGAGTCTCTCGGCCGGCGGCAGGTAGTGCGGGCGCAGGAACAGCAGTCCGGCGAAGACCAGTGGCAACGCGACCAGCGTGACGGCGATGGCGGCGGTCGTACGGCGCAGCAGCCCGAGGGTGGCGCCGGTGAGCAGCGCGAACACCCAGGTCGCCGCGGGTACGGCCCCGGCCTGGCTGAACAGGCGATCGTCCCCGAACGGTTCGTTCGCGCCCTGCTGTGACCAGCTCACCACCGCGCCGGTGACCGTGCCGAGGAGCGCGGCCGCGCCGGAGAGGATGCCGAGCTTGACGGCCAGCCACCGGCGCCGGCTCACGGTCTGGGTGAAGGTCAGCCGGTACGTGCCCTGCTCCAGCTCGCGGGAGATCAGCGGCGCGCCCCAGAACATGCCGACGGCCAGGGGAAGGAGGTTGCCGAACGTCACCACGTTGATCATCGAGCTATGGACGTCGTTCACGGTGCTGCTGGCGCTCTCGCAGGACGGGGACGGGAGTCCGGCGCCGCTGCCGGACGAGCACGCGTCCAGTACCTGCGACGCCTGGTGCGCCTGCAGTCCCGCGTACACCAGGTAACCGCAGTAGACGGCCACCACCACCGCGACACCGATCAGTTGCCAGCGGTGCTGGCGCCAGGTCAGCCAGAGCATGGACAGTCCCTTTCGGAGGTGTGGGATCGGGGATCGAAGATCCGGTTCAGCGCACCGAGGTCGGGCCGGGCAGGGCGCTGGACGCGGGTTGGCGCAGGTAGCACAGGACAAGCTCGTCCAGGCTGACCTCGTTCACGGTCCAGACCGGGGCGAGGCGGTGTGCGCCGATCCGGGCCAGCACGGACGCCTGTCGTCCGTTGACGGTGTGGGCGACCACCGGCAGTCGCGGCGGCAGGCTGTCGAGTGCCTCTCGTGGACCGGTGAGCAGGCGGTGGGTGGCCAGCAGTTCGTCGATGTCGCCGCTGACCTGTACCCGTCCCTGGTTGATGGTCACCAGCCAGTCACACGTGTCGACCAGGTCCGAGATGATGTGCGAGGAGAGCACCACCGTCATGCCCGCCTCGGCGACGCTCTCCATCAACAGCGCCATCACGTCGTGCCGGGCGACCGGGTCGAGGCTGGCCAGCGGCTCGTCGAGCAACAGCAGCCGAGGGCGCTTGGCGAGGGCGAGCACGAGCGCGACCTGGGCCCGTTGGCCGCCGGACAGGCGTCCGGCCGGAACGTCGCTGGGCAGCCGTAGCCTGCTCAGCCTCTCGCGGGCCCACCGGTCGTCCCAACCGGGATTGAGCCGGCGGCCGAAGGTCAGCAACTCGGCGACGGTGAATGTGGGATACAGCGCGGTTTCCTGTGCCATGTACGAGATCCGGGCGAGCGCCGCCGGCCGGTCGTCCAGTGGTTCTCCGAAGATCCGCAGGGTGCCCTCGGAGGGCTGTAGCAGCCCTGCGGCCAGGTTCAGCAGGGTGCTCTTGCCCGCCCCGTTCGGGCCGACCAGGGCGATCACCCGGCCTTCCGGCAGCGCAAGCGTGCATCCCCGCAGCGCCCAGGTGCGCCTGTACCGCCGGCCCAGGTCACGCGACTCGATGGCGGGCGTCATGCGGCGCCCTCCCGGGCCGTGTCCCGCAGGGCGGCCGCGAACAGCGCCTCGATGTCCTCGCGGGCCAGGCCGGCCCCGTACGCGGAGCGCATCCATCCGGCCAGCTGGCGCCGCAGGCGTGCCTGGTCGGCCGGTGAGGACTGTCCCAGGCTCCGCTCGATGAAGGTGCCGAGGCCGGGCCGTCCGCTGACCAGTCCCTCCCGTTCCAGCTCGCGGTAGGCCTTCAGCACGGTGTTCGGATTGATCGCGAGTGCGGCTACCACCTCCGCCGCCGTCGGTAACCGGTCGCCGGGCTGCAGGAGTCCGAGTCGCAGGGCGTGCTTGACCTGCTGCACGAGTTGCAGGTACGTCGAGACGCCCGACCGGGCGTCGAGACGGAAGTCGATCACCGCCATCCCCCTTTCACTAATCAAGTAGTGGAATACTGGAGCCTGTGCGGTCCAAAGTCAACCGGGCGGCGGAGAGGTGGGCGCTGTCCTCCCCGGACCGGATCGGCCTCGCCCGTGGCGGGCGTGACCCGATCCGGCCGTCCGGCGTCGTTGTTAGGGTGGTTCTGCCGGCAACGCCCCACCTGCTCCACCACGCGAACCGTCCCACTCCGTCGCACCAACCCGTTCCTCCAGGAGGATCATGCGACCGTCGACGCCGCCGCGTGCCGCGCCCGCGACCGACCGAACGCGATGAGCGTCTCGCTGCCTGCCGGCGAACTGGAGATAGGCGTACTCGGGCCGCTCGAGGTCATGGTCGGCGGCAACCCGGTGGACCTCGGCGGCCCACGGCAACAGGTCGTGCTGGCGGTCCTCGCGCTGGAGGCGAACCGGCCGGTCCCGGTCAGCCGGCTGATGGACGCCGTCTACGGGGCGGATCCACCGTCGACCTCCCGGGTCCAGGTGCAGATCTGCGTGTCGGTGCTGCGCCGGCTGTTCGCCGCGCACGGCTGTGGGAACGACCTCATCGCCACCCGCCCCCAGGGGTACGCGCTCCAGATCCCCGAAACCCGGGTCGACCTGCGGCGCTTCGCGGACCTAGCGGCGCAGGGCCGGCGGCTGCGCGACGAGCACCGGCTGGACCGGGCCGTCGAGTACTACCGCCGCGCCCTGGCGCAGTGGCGCGGCCCGGCCCTGGACGGCCTCGTCAGCCCGATGCTCCGGCCGGCGGCGGACCGGTTGGACGAGCAGCGGATCAGCCTGGTCGAGGATTGTGTCGAGCTGGAGCTGCGCCTGGGCCGGCACCGCGACCTGGTCGCGGAGCTGACCGCGCTCGTCGAGCAGCATGCCATGCGGGAACGGCTGCACGGGCAACTGATGCTTGCGCTCTACCGGTCGCAGCGGCAGGCCGAGGCGCTGGAGGTCTACCGGCGGGCCCGACGCACGCTTGTGGACGAACTCGGCATCGAGCCCGGCGCGGAACTCCAGCGCCTCGAACAGGACATCCTCACCGGGAACGCCCGGGTCCGTCCGCCGGAACCGGCCGAGCCGCCCCCTGCCGAAGCGGTCCGTACCGAGCCGCCCCCTACCGAGGCGGTCGGTGCCGAGTCGCTCCGCAGGGAGTCGGTTCAACCGACGGCCATCGGGCCGGTCCCGGCGGTTCCCGCCGCGCCGGGGCTGCTGCCCACCGACATCGCCGACTTCACCGGTCGGACCGACCAGGCCGACACGATCGAGCGGCACCTCACCGAGGCGTCGCCGGACCGGGCCCGGTTGGCGGTGCCGGTCCTGGTGGCGAGCGGCATGGCCGGAGTGGGCAAGACGACCCTGGCGGTACACGTGGGACACCGCCTCGCGAACCGGTACGTCGACGGCCAGCTCTTCATCGACCTGCGCGGACAGACCACCCGGCCGGTGGATCCCAGCCGGGTCCTGGAGCGTTTCCTCCGGGTCCTGGGGGTACCGGGCACCGGGCTGCCGGAGACGCTCGAGGAACGCGCGGAGATGTACCGCCATCTGCTCTCCGGCCGGCGGATCCTGGTGGTGCTGGACAACGCCGGCGACGAGGGTCAGGTGCTTCCACTGCTGCCGGGCACCGCCTCCGCCGCCGTCCTGGTCACCAGCCGCAGCCGGCTGGCCGGGCTGCCCGGCGCCGGTCACGTCGAGGTCGGCCTGCTCGATCCGCTCCACTCCGTCGAGCTGCTGTCCCAGGTGGCCGGTCCGGAGCGGGTGCGCGCCGAACCGGCCGAAGCCGAGGAACTCGCCGAGCTGTGTGGACATCTGCCGCTCGCGCTACGGGTGGCCGGTGCCCGGCTCGCCACCCGGCCCCAGTGGACGGTGGGTCAACTCGCCGAGCGGTTGCGCAACGAGACCCGCCGGCTGAACGAACTCAACCATGGCGTACTCGGCATCCGGGCCAGCATCTCGCTTACCTACGACAGCCTTCCGGAGCAGGCCCGCCGGCTGTTCCGGCGGCTCGCCCTCCTCGACTTCCCGCACTTCTCCGGCTGGGTCGCCGCGGCACTGCTCGACGAGCCCGGTACCGAGGCACAGGACGTGCTCGACGGCATCGCCGACGCACACCTGCTGGAGACCACCGGGTCCGGGCGCGGCGTGCACAGCCAGTACCGGTTCCACGACCTGATCCGGGCGTTCGCCCGGGAACGGCTCGCCGACGAGGAGCCGGTCGCCGAACACGGGCCCGCGCTGGAGCGGGCGCTCGGGGCTCTGCTGTTCCTCGCCAGCGCCGCACACCGGACCTGCTACGGCACCGAGCATCGCCACCTGCGCAGCGACGCGCGGCGCTGGCCGGTGCCGGAGCGGCTGACCGGGCAACTGGTGTCGGAGCCGATCACCTGGCTGGAGCGGGAACGGCTGAGCATGCTGGCCGCGGTACGCCAGGCGGCCGGAGCCGGTCTCGTCGCCCTGTCCTGGGACCTGGCCCAGCATGCCGTCACGCTGTACGAGATGCGGGGCTACTTCGACGACTGGCGCGAGACCCACGCGATCGCCCTCGACGCCGCCCACCGGGCCGGGGACCGGCACGGCCAGGCGGTGCTGTCGTACTCGTTCGGGTCGCTGTTCGACGCGCAGCGGCGGTTCACCGAGGCCCGGCCGTTCCTGGACACGGCGCTCGACCTGTTCCGCTCCACCGGTAACGAGGGCGCGCGGGCCCACGTCCTCCTGCACATCGCGGTCATCGATCGGTTGGCGGGCCGAATCGACGACGCCATGACCCGGTGCCGGCAGGCGTTGGCGATCTTCCAGCGTGCCGGCGACCTGGTTCACTCGGCCTTCGCGCTACACAACCTGGCGGCGATCGAACTTCAGAACGGGAACCCGGACGGGGCGCACCGGGTGCTGACCGAGGCACTGGAACTCAGCCGGCGTGGCGGCAGCCGCCGGATCGAGGCGCAGGTGCTGCACCGGCTCGGCGAGACCCACCTGCACCGGGACGAACCAATGCCGGCCGTCGACGCCTACGCGGCGGCGTTGGCCACGGTCGAGGACACCGGTGACCCGATCGGCCGGGCATTCGCGCTGTGCGGGTTGGGCACCGCGCAACTTCGGACCGGCAACGTGACCGAGTCGGAAAGAACCCTGCACGACGCGCTGCGGGCGGCGACCAGCGTCGGTGACCGGCTCTGCGAGGCACACGTACTGCTCGTACTGGGCGAGCTCGAACTGGCCCGGGACGAGCCCCGAGCGGCGACGACGTACCTGCGCGGGGCGCTGGAGCTGTTTCGGGACATCGGCACGCCCACGTTCGTGTCGAGGACGCTCGAGCTGCTGACCAGGGCCGAGGGCGGCCCGGCCGGTGGATAACGAGCCGAATACCGATCGATAACGCGGCCGGAGAGGCTGTCGATGCAGGCGGGACACGACGACACCGAGCCGCCCGTGACGCGGGCACGGCCGGTTGGGTCGAGTTCCTCAGGACAGTTTCACCGAAAAGAGGAATCAGGCGATGACAAGCAAGCTGGTGGTCTCCACCTTCCTGTCCCTGGACGGGATCATGCAGGGCCCCGGCGGGGTCGGCGAGGACGATTCGAACGGCTTCCCGCACGGCGGATGGCTGCCCCCGCTCGTGGACGAGCAGTTCGGCCAGATCATGACCGAGGTGTTCGACCGGGCGGACGGCATGCTGCTGGGCCGCAGGTCGTACGAGATCCTCTCCGCGCACTGGCCCAACGTGCCGGACGAGGAGGGCGGCGAGAAGATCAACGGTATGGCGAAGTACGTCGCCACGAGGACGCCGATGACCGCCGGGTGGAACAACACCCGGGTGCTGGTGGGTGAGGCCGCGGAGACGATCGCCGAACTCAAGCAGAGCACCAACGGCGAGATCCTCGTTCAGGGCAGCAGCAACCTGCTCCGTACGTTGCAGGAGGCCGAGCTGGTCGACGAGTACCAGCTACTGATCTTCCCCGTCGTCCTCGGCGAGGGGAAGCGGCTCTTCGCCGAGGGGGCCACCCCGGCCGGGCTGAGGCTCACCGAGTCGACCACCACCGGCACCGGCGTCGTGTACGCCAGCTACGAGTGGGCGGGCAAACCCAGTTACGGCGTAGTCGCCTAGCTCGATAGTCGGGAGGGAACGACATCGACGGCCGGGAGGGGGTGGCCCCTCCCGGCCACCTCCGGCGCGTGGGCGTCGGGTTCGCCGGTCGCCGGCTCGGGTCCGGGTGCACAGGACACGTCCGTGGGCGGTCGCCGACTAGCGGCCGCCGCGGCCGAACATCGACCGGAGTGCCGCGATCAGCAGCAGGGTGCCGAGGACGGCTCCCACCAACCGGACGCCCGGGATGTCGTACCAGCTCGTGCCCTCGGCGGCGAGGAGGTGGTACGGCAGCTCGCCGAGGTGCTGCCCGGCTCCGGAGGTACTGGGCTCCATCTCTGCACTCTCGCACGTCGGGCCGCGTTCCGGTTAATAGGAAGGTTTCTTGACTATTTGCTGGGCTGGTGTGACCATGGCAGCACCCGCCGCGACCAGGGCGGTGGTGTTGGCGGTCCACAGTAGATGCGGGGGGAACCGGCGGGATGAGCGGAACGACGGACAACCTGTCCAGCCTGGCGGCGGCGGTACTGCAGCCGGGCTTCGTGGGAACCACCCGACCGCCGGACTGGGTACGCCGGTGGCTCGGTGAGGGCCTCGGCGGGGTGGTGCTGTTCGCCCGCAACGTGGTGGACGCCGAACAGGTCGGTGCGCTCACCGCCGCCATGCGGGCGGAGAAGCCGGACGTACTGGTGGCGATCGACGAGGAGGCCGGCGACGTCACCCGGATCGAGTCCGGACCCGGCAGCTCCCGGCCCGGCAACCTGGCGCTCGGTGCGATCGACGATCCCGAGCTGACCGAGGCGGTCGCCCGGGACCTCGGGGCGGAACTCGCCGCCGCCGGCATCACCCTGAACTACGCGCCCGACGCCGACGTCAACGCCAACCCCGACAACCCGGTCATCGGCGTACGGTCCTTCGGATCCGACCCGGCGCTGGTCGCCCGACACACCGGCGCCTGGGTCCGGGGTCTGCAGTCCGCCGGGGTGGCCGCCTGTGCCAAACACTTTCCGGGACACGGCGACACCAGCGTCGACTCGCACCTCGACGTACCCCGGATCGGGGTCTCCCGGGCCCGGCTCGACGGCTGTGAGCTGCCGCCGTTCCG
This sequence comes from Plantactinospora alkalitolerans, assembly GCF_015690345.1. Classification (GTDB taxonomy): domain Bacteria; phylum Actinomycetota; class Actinomycetes; order Mycobacteriales; family Micromonosporaceae; genus Plantactinospora; species Plantactinospora alkalitolerans. The sequence continues at coordinate 33,829 of NZ_JADPUN010000102.1, forward strand.
GGCCGCGATCGACGCCGGCGTGCAGGCGGTGATGACCGGTCACCTGCTGGTCCCGGCGATCGACGAGGAGTGGCCGGCGACCCTGAGCCGGCGGGTGCTGACCGATCTGCTCCGCGACGAGTTGGGCTTCCAGGGGGTCGTGGTCACCGACGCCATCGAGATGCGGGCGGTCGCCGACCGCTACGGCCTGGCCGGGGCGACGGTGCGGGCCCTGGTCGCCGGAGCGGACGCGATCTGCGTCGGCGGCGAGCACGCGGCCGAGGTGGACGCCCTGCGGCTGCGGGACGCGATCGTCGAGGCGGTGACCACCGGGGTGCTGCCGGAGGAACGGCTGGTCGAGGCCGCCAAGCGGGTCGGACTGCTGGCCGGGTGGAGTGCGGCGGCCCGCGCCGAGCTGCCGGCCTGGGCAGGCTCCGTTCCGGACGGTTCCGCACTCGGTCTGGCCGCCGCCCGGCGTGCCGTCCGGCTGACCGCCGCCACGGGGGCGACCGGTCTGCCGCTGACCGGTCCCGCGCACGTGCTGGAGTTCGAGCCGCCGCGCAACATCGCGATCGGCGCCGAGACCCCGTGGGGGGTGGGAGCACCACTCGCCGCGCTGCTGCCCGGCACCACCACCGTGCGGCTGGCCGCCGACGATCTCGGCGAGGACGGCGAGGTGCCGGCCGGCGCGCTGCGGCTGGCGGACGGGCGACCACTGGTGCTGGTCGTACGGGACCTGCACCGGCACGGCTGGATGACCCACGCGGTACGCCGGATCCTGGCGAGCCGTCCGGAGGCCGTCGTGGTCGAGCTCGGCGTACCGTCGACCGTGGCGGGCCGGGTCCACCTGGCGACGTACGGCGCGTCCCGGGCCGCCGGGCGGGCGGTCGCGGAGGTGCTCGCCGGACCGTCCTGATCGGACGTTCGCCCGGACGATCCGTACCACCGGGGTCACCATGGGTGCCCCCACGTGTACGCCTAGTCGCGGTATCGTTCGTCCGGTGACCCCTCGCTGGCAGCGGGCCTCCCTCAAGCCGTCCTGGACCCGGTGGCTACCCTGCGCCTTCGTCTACCTCACCGTCGTTCCCGGGCAGTCCCGGTTCCGCCGTTCGGCCTGGACCAGCGTGGTGCCCTGGGACAGTTCGGCGTGGTGCGATCCGGGCAGTGTCGACGATTGGGTGGCCCGTGCTCGACGGCGTCGCGCCGGACGTGACGCGGACGAGGCCGAACTGCACGCACGCCAGCACTACGCCTGGATGGTGCGGGTACGGGCGACCCGGATCGAACTGTTCGCCGAGATGTGCCGGCGACGCGGGCTGCCCGTCCCGCACACCGTCGGTGAGCTGCTGCTCTGCCTGGCCGGGTTCGGACTGTTCGAGATGGCCGAGGACGTTCCCACCGAGACCGGCGACGAGGATCCGTGGGTGCTGCCCCGGCTGGACCGCGACCCGCTGGACGTGCTGCCGCTCTCGATCGAGGAACAGGAGCTGGAGGTCCGGGCGCAGCGGGACGACCAGGCCGTCCTGGTGGCCATCGAGGTCCGCCGGCTCGCCCTGCGGACCCGACGGCGCTGGCGCCGCCGGGTGGTCAGCACCAGCCTGGCCAGCCTGGCCGGCAACGCCGGAGTCACCGTGGAGCAGGCCCGCCGGTCACTCGCCGACCTGGGTGAGATCGCGGATCTGCGGGTGGACGTCGACCGGGGCGACGACTCTCTGCGCCTCACCGTCCCGTGGCCGGACTTCCGGCTCCGGTTTCCGTTCACCGAGCTACCGGCCCCGGAACACGCGGTCTGACCCGTGCGGTCCGACCCGGGCGGTCTGACCCGGGCGGTCTGACCCGGGCGGTCCGACCCGGGCCGGGCGTCACGGCACCAGGCGCAGGATCCGGTCGTCGCCGTCGTTCGGCGAGCCGCGGCCGTCGCGGTTGGAGGTGAGCACCCACAGCGATCCGTCCGGGGCGGCGGCGACGTGCCGCAGTCGGCCGTACTCGTCCGTCAGCAGCGCCTCCGGGTCCTGCCCGCCGGCGCCGATCCGGTAGAGCCGCTGGCCGCGCAGGCAGGCCAGCCAGACCCGGTCGCCGACCACCGCGATACCGCTGGGCGATGCCTCGTCGGTGCCCCAGGTCGCGATCGGCGCGACGTACCGGGAGTCGTCGGAGTCGCCCTCGACCTCCGGCCAGCCGTAGTTGCCGCCGGCCGAGATCCGGTTGAGTTCGTCGTAGTGGTTCTGCCCGAACTCGGACGCGTACATCGTGCCGGCGGCATCCCAGCCCAGACCCTGCACGTTGCGGTGGCCGTAGCTGTAGACGAGCGAGCCGAACGGGTTTCCGGGCGCCGGCCGACCGTCCCGGGTCATCCGGAGGATCTTGCCGGCCAGGCTGTCCCGGTCCTGCGACGCGTCACGCTGCCCCGCGTCGCCGGTGCCCGCGTAGAGCATCCCGTCGGGTCCGAAGGCCAGCCGTCCACCGTTGTGCGTCCGGCTGCCCCGGGGGATGCCGGTCAGCAGCGGCTCGGGGCGCTCACCCAGGCGGAGTCGGGCGATCCGGTTGTCCTCGGCCGCCGTGTAGTAGACGTAGACCCAGCGGTCCTGGGCGTAGTCGGGGGAGACGGCGATGCCGAGCAGTCCACCCTCGCCCGCCGGAGCCGCCTCGTCGATCCGGGCCACCTCGCGGGCGGTCGTGCCGGAGACCCGCAGGATCCGCCGGGTGTCCCGCTCGGTCACCAGCGCCGATCCGTCGGGCAGGAAGGCCAGCCCCCAGGGCGCGGCCAGGTCGCCGACCACCGTCTCCACCGTGCCGGCCCGGGCCCGTGGCGCGTCCGAGACCGAGGGGTCGGCGAACCACCCCCGCCACAGCCCGACCCCGACTCCGGCGGCGACCAGCGCCGCCACCACGGCCACCAGGATGACCAGTCGACCCGTTCGTCCCGTCGTGCGCACCGCCGGCTCCGCCACGGGTACGAAGGTAGCCGCTGGGTCCGTCGCCCGGTACCGGCGACCGTCCCGTACGCCCGCCGGTCGGCGGCAACCGAACCGGATGCGGTGCGGGCGGCCCGGGTGCGGTGCGTCAGGCGTCGGCGACCACGGAGGCGTACTCGGGGTGCCGTTCGATGAAGTGGAGCAGGAAGGGGCAGGTCACCCGTACCCGATCGCCCCGCTCACGGAGCTGGTCGAGGGCGCCCCGAGCCAACGTACTGCCCACCCCCTGCCCCTCGAACCGGGCGTCGACCTCGGTGTGTACGAGCACGATGGTCCCGGACTCGATCTGGTAGGCGATGTGGCCGGCCAGGCTGTCGTCGGCGAGGATCTCGAAGCGTCGGCGGGCCGGATTGTCTTCGACGAGGAGGTTCACCGGAGCAATTCTCCACCTGTCAGCCCGGCGGCGTGCGGGACCGCGCCGGTGATCAGCCGGTCGAGTTCGGTCAGCAGCCGGTCGACGTCCGAATCGGTGTTGTAGTGGTAAATACTGGCTCGGACCGCACCGCCCGTGTCCCGTAGACCCATCGCGGTGAAGTACTCGTACGCGTAGTAGTCGCCGGCCGAGACGCAGACGCCCCGCTCGCCCAGGGCCGAGGCGGTCCGCGCGGGCGACTGGCCGGCGAGCCGGAACGAGACCGTGGGGCACCGGCGCCGGGCCGCGCCGTAGACGGTCACCCCGGGCAGCCCGGTCAGGCCGGTCAGCAGCCGGTCGAAGAGACGTTCCTCGTGCGCGTACGCGGCGGCCATGCCGGCGAGCACCCGGTCCCGGCGGTTGCCAGTCGCGGCCGGATCGAGCCCGGCGAGGTGGTCGACGGCGGCCCGGACCCCGGCCAGCAGCGGGAAGCTCGGCGTGCCGGCCTCGAACCGTTCGGGAACCCCGTCCGGCGACGGCAGCAGCTTGGCCGGGTGCAGCCCCTCCCACCGGCCCGGGTCGGCGATCACGGCGGCCAGGTGCGGACCGGACCACTTGTAGGCACTGGTCACGTAGAAGTCGGCACCGAGCGTGGACAGGTCGGTGCGGCCGTGCGGGGTGGCGTGCACCCCGTCGACGTACACGAGCGCACCGGCCCCGTGTGCGACGGCGGCGATCTCGGCCAGCTCCGGCATGGTTCCGATGGCGTTGCTGGCGGCGGTGAGGGCGACCAGCCGGGTGCGGGGGCCGACCAACTCGGCGTACTGCGCGGCCGGTAGCTCTCCGGTCTCCGGCTCGAACGCGGCCCAGCGCACCACCGCGCCGGTTGCCTCGGCCGCCTGTACCCACGGCCGGACGTTGGCGTCGTGGTCGAGTCGGGAGAGCACCACCTCGTCGCCCGGCCGCCAGTTCCGGCTCAGGGTCCGGGCCACGGTGTAGGTGAGGGCGGTGGCGCTCGGCCCGAAGACCACGCCGTCCGGCGTCCCCCCGACCAGATCGGCGACCGCCTGGCGGGCCGCCGCGACGAGTTCGCCGGAACGCCGGCCGGGGACGTGCGCGCCGCTCAGGTTGGCCACCGCGGTACGCATGGTGGCCGTCACCGCCTCGATGACGCCGGCCGCCACCTGTGTGCCGGCAGCCCCGTCGAAGTGCGCGTATTCCTCGGCGAGGGCGGGGTAGGCGGCCCGGACCCGGGCGATGTCGAACGGCATGCCGGGCACCATAACCGGCGCCCCCGCGTACTCGACAAGATCAGTTGTCTGGATCACCCCCGGTACCCTTGGTCGGGTGACGAATCCCCCCGCGTACCGCCACCTGACCCCCGTCCGTCGCGCCGCCGGTCTTTTCGCCGGCCTGGCCCTCGGTGCGGCCGTCCTGGCCGGCTGCAGTTCCGAGGGCGCCACCACCGACTGCGGGCTGGACGCCTGCACGGTGACCTTCGACCGTGGTGTCGATGCCCAGACGAGCATCCTTGGCGTGGAGGCCAAGCTGATCGGGGTCGACGGCGACAAGGCGACCATCGAGGTGGGCGGCGAGCAGTTGACGCTCACCGTCGGCCAGCAGGCGACCGAGGTGGGCGGCCTGTACGCCACGGTCCAGAGCGCGGACGAGAAGCAGGTGGTGGTCCGGATCGGCCGTAACGCCGGATAGCCGGCAGCCGGAGCCAGGGGCGGTGGTGGCGATCGGCCGGCGCCGCCCCGCCCCCCGGTCCGCCCCGGCGCACCGGCGGCGGCGGGCCTGGAAGTTTGGAAATCATGCCGATCGGTCATTGACAGGGTCATGTCAGCGACTCATACCGCCGGAGCCAGCGCAGCCCGCGCAGCCAACAGCAGATCCCTCGAACTTCTGGCCCGGGCCGGCTTTGTCGGTTACGGGCTCGTCCACCTCCTCTTCGCCTGGCTGGCCCTGCAGATCGCGTTCGGCCGGCCAGCCGACGACGGTGACCAGTCCGGCGCGTTGCGGACCCTTGCCGCCCAACCGCTGGGCACCTTCCTGGTCGGCGCGATCGGTGTCGGCCTGCTCGCGATGGCGATCTGGCAGGCCTTCGAGGCCGCGATCGGGCATCAGGAGTACCGGGGGCGGGAGCGGATGGTCGAGCGCCTCACCTCCGCCGGGCGTACCCTCGTCTACCTCTACTTCGCCTGGACCGCGTACCAGGTGGTCCAGAAGGCCAACTCGTCCAGTGCGGACAAGCAGCAGGCGTTGACCGAGCAGCTGATGGGATCCACCGGCGGGCGGCTGCTGGTCGGGCTGGCCGGCCTGGGCCTGGCCGCGCTCGGCGTCGGGCTGATCTGGTACGGCGCCGTCAAGCGGTTCGAGCGGCATCTGCGGACCGGCGAGATGGATCACCGGATGCGGAACGTCTCCCGTCGGCTCGGCGTCGCCGGCTACATCGCCAAGGGCGTCGCGTACGGCATCGCCGGGCTGCTGCTGCTGACCGCCGCGATCAACTACGACCCGGACCAGGCCCGGGGGCTGGACGGTGCACTGCACACGCTGCGGGAGCAGTCGTACGGGGCGATCCTGCTCACCCTGGTCGCGCTCGGCATCGGCGCGTTCGGCGTGTTCTGCTTCGTCCAGGCGAGGTACCGGAAGGTCTAGTATCGATAGTTCGAGGCTATCTGGGCATTTACCCGCTCTTTACTCCATATCTCCCATACCGATTCACGCCCTGCCGGGCTCGCTCGGGACCATCCCGTGGCGACGCCCGGCTTCGGCATGAGAGGAGGAACATTGGTGGACAGCTATCTGTGGACCATCATCGTCGCGGTCGGCGCGGCGGCGGTCGCGCTGCTCGTCGTGGAGGTGGTGCACCGGACCGTGCGCCGGCTCGGCCGGCGGTCCATCCTGCTCAGCGAGCTGTCCGAACACTCGCACCGTCCGTTCCAGGTGGCCGCGACCGTACTGGCCGTGCAGTTCGGTGTCCGGTTCAGCACCGAGTACGGCATCGGCACCGCCTGGCGGCAGACCCTGCTGCACCTCCTCGTCCTCGCCGTCATCGCGACGACCGCCTGGCTGGTCGCCTCCCTGCTCGTGGTCAGCGAGGACACCGCGCTGGCCCGGTTCCGGGTCGACGTGCCGGACAACCGGCAGGCCCGGCGGATCAAGACCCAGATCGTCATGCTGCGCCGGGTCACCATCGCCGTCATCGTGGTGCTGGCCGGCGGCGTGATGCTGATGACCTTCCCCAGCGTCCGGGGCGTCGGCGCCAGCGTGCTCGCCTCGGCCGGGGTGATCGGCGTGGTCGCCGCACTCGCCGCGCAGAGCGTGCTCGGCAACGTCTTCGCCGGACTGCAACTGGCGTTCAGCGACGCGGTCCGGCTCGACGACGTGGTGGTGGTCGAGGGGGAGTGGGGGCGGATCGAGGAGCTGACCCTCAGCTACGTGGTGGTGCAGATCTGGGACGATCGGCGCCTGATCCTGCCCACCTCGTACTTCACCACGAAGCCGTTTCAGAACTGGACCCGTACCCAGGCCGCCGTGCTCGGTACCGCCGAGTTCGAGGTCGACTGGTCGGTGCCCGTACAGGCGATGCGGGAGGAACTGCGTCGGCTGGTGGAGGGCACCGAGTTGTGGGACGGGCGGACCTGCGTACTACAGGTCACCGATGCCGTGGGTGGGATGGTCCGGCTGCGGGCACTGGTCAGTGCCGCCGACGCGCCGAGACTGTGGGACCTGCGCTGCCAGGTGCGCGAGCATCTGGTCGGCTGGCTGCGCGACCAGCGACCCACGGCGTTGCCCCGGCTGCGTGCCGAGATCGGTGACGCCTCCGGCACCCTGCCCTGGCAGTCGGTCGAGCCCACCTGGCCGGCACCGGGTCGGCCGGAGCGCCCGTCCGCCGCCTCCCGGTCCGGGCCGCACGAGCCCCCCGACGACGCCCGACTCTTCGGTGGCGACGACGACGGCGAGGCCCGCAGCCACGACTTCGTCGGCCCCGACGAACCGGTCGACGCCCCGCCGCGCTGAGTCCGCCCGCCGGAAGCGGCGATGCCACCCCGGCGGCGTGCCCCGGCGGCGTGCCCCGGCGGCGTCGGACCGCCTCGGACCGCCTTGCCCCGCTTGACCTGCCCGATCGGCCGTCATCGGACCGGCAGGTGGCGGACACTAACGACAACGGAGCCCGACGGTGCGCCCGCCGTGCCGTTCCTCCGGGTGACTGGGCCGTTGCCGGGACGCCGGGGCCTCGGGCGGTGGTCGGTGCGCCCGTGGGCGTGTCGGGTCCCGACGAACAGGATTGAACGGCGGGCGACCGGGGCATACAGCCCAGGGACCGGGAAGGAGGACACCATGGCCGATGTCGTACGTGATTCCGCTCGACCCGTTACCGAGCAGTCCACCGCGGAGCTGGTACAGCGCGCGACCGAGCAGCTTTCGCGACTGGTACGCGACGAACTGGCACTGGCCCGGATCGAGCTGGCCGAGAAGGGTCGGCACGCCGGGATCGGGGTCGGACTCTTCGGCGGCGGCGGCGCGATGGCGCTTTGCGGGCTCGGTGTGCTGGTGGCCGCGGCTGTGCTGGCCCTCGCCCTGGTGATTCCGGCCTGGGCGGCGGCGCTGGTGGTGGCCGGGGCGCTCTTCCTGATGGCCGGGGTGCTCGCGCTGATCGGTCGCCGGCAGGTACGCCGGGCGGTACCGCCGATGCCCAGCGCCACGGCCGACAGCGTGCGCGCCGACGTGCGTACGGTGGCGTCGGCGGTTCGGGACAGGGGACAGGCATGACCCGCAGCAACGGATCCGGCAATCCGGAGGCACTCCGGGCGGAGATCCGGCAGACCCGGGCCGAACTCGGCGAGACGGTGCAGGCGTTGGCCGCCAAGGCGGACGTGAAGGCCCGGATCAAGGGATCGGCCGCACAGACCCGGGACCGGGTGCGTGAGCGGGCCGGACAGACGACGGCGACAGTCCGGTCCTCCGTACACGACGCCGGGTCGGTAGCGTTGCGGCATCCGGTGCCGTGGGCCGTGATCGCCGCCGGGGCACTGGCTCTGGCGGTCGTGGTACTGGTGGCGCGAGGGAGGCGTGGGTGAGCAGGGCAGTTAGCAAGATTGCCTACCGTCCGGTGGGCATCCTGTTGGGCATGGCGGCCGGTGTGGCTGCCGGCGCGGTGTTCCGGCAGGTCTGGAAACTCACCGCCGGGGACGGCGAGGCGCCCGACGCGATCGACGAGGACCGGGGCTGGGGCGAGATCCTGGCCGCCGCCGCGTTGCAGGGAGCCATTTTCGCGGTGGTCCGGGCCGCGGTGGACCGGGGCGGCGCGATCGGGGTCCGTCGAGTCACCGGCCGCTGGCCCGACTGACCGGACGCGACCTCCGCACCGGTGGCGGGCACGGCGGGTACGGGCAGCGGGATGAGCGCCGGCCGGCGACGGTCGTGAGTACCCTTCGGGTATGCGTCGACCCTTCGTACTCACCGGTGTGCTGAGCCTGCTGTTGGCCGTATCCGTTGGCTGTACCGACCGGGGTGCCGACGGTGACCCGGCCGGTGGCGCCGGAAGCTCCACACCGCTGCCCGAGGCGGCCGGGCTGCTCCGCTCGGCCGCGACGGAACTGGCCACCGTGAAGACCGCCCGATTCGCCATCACCACCCAGGGCGCGGCCGAATCCCTCGGGATCAGCGGCGCCGAGGGGGTGATCACCGCGACGGGTGAGGCCCAGGGAAGCGCCCGGATCGAGCAGGGTGGCCTGCCCCTCGAACTCCAGTTCGTGGTCAAGGACGGCACGTTGCACGTCAACGGGCTCACCGGCGGCTGGCAGAAGCTGCCACTCTCGACCGCGGCGACGATCTACGACCCGACCGCGCTGCTCTCGCCGGACCGCGGGATCGCCAATCTGGTCAGCAAGTCCAGCGGCGCGACCGAGGCCCGGGAGACCCTCGACGGCGTCGAGACGTACCGGATCAAGGGGACGCTGCCCGGTTCGGCGCTCGGCTCCCTCGTGCCGGGCGTCAGCGAGGACGTCACCGGCACCCTCTGGATCGGCGCGGACCGGCCGCTGCTGCACCGGGCGCTGTTCCCGGTGCCGGGTCAGACCGGCACCGTGACGGTCACCTTCTCGGAGTACGACGTGCCGGTCACCATCCGTGTCCCCTGACTCCGCCACGCCTGGTGGAGGACCGGCGGTGTCGTCGGACGGTGGAGTGCCGGCGGTGTTGTCGGACGGTGGCGTGACATCCGCAGCGGCGCCGACCGCTCGCGCGGCGACGTCGGGTCGGACCGGTAGCCGGGTCGCGATCGGCGTCGGCGGCGCGGCGGTGCTGCTCGCCGCGCTGGACGCGTACGTGGTGGTGACCCTGCTGGTGGAGATACTCGGCGACCTGCGGGTGCCGGTGAACCGGCTCGAACGGGCCACCCCGGTGGTCACCGGCTATCTGCTGGGATACGTCGCCGGAATGCCGCTGCTGGCCCGACTGTCCGATAGGTACGGTCGACGGATCGTCATCGAATGCTGCCTGGCCGGATTCGCCGCCGGTTCGGTGCTGGCCGCCGTCGCGGACACCCTGCCGCTGCTGGTCGCCGGTCGGGCGTTGCAGGGCCTTGCCGGTGGTGCCCTGCTGCCGGTGACGATGGCCCTGGTCTCCGATCTCGGCACGGCCCGGCGCCGCGCACTGTCGCTGGGGCTGGTCGGCGCGGCGCAGGAACTGGGCAGCGTGCTCGGTCCGCTCTACGGTGCCGGAATCGCCGCCCTGGTCGGTTGGCGCGGGGTGTTCTGGGTGAACCTTCCGCTCGCGCTCGCGGCCGCCGTGGTGGTCCGGCTGACCCTGCCGGGTGCGGGCGGGCGGACCGGTGCGGCGCGGCAACGCGTCGACGTCGTCGGCGGGACGCTGCTGGCCGTCGCCCTCGGGCTGCTCGTGGTCGGCCTCTACAACCCCGATCCGGCGCGGTCTCTGCTGCCCCCTTGGGGACCGGCCAGCATCGTGGGCGGGGTCGCGGTGTTCGCCGCCTTCCTGTGGTGGCAGGCCCGGTCCCGGACCCGACTGCTGGATCCGACCGGGGTGCGGATGCGGCCCTTCCTGGTCGCGCTCGGGGTCAGCGGTCTGGCCGGCGCGGCCCTGATGGTGACGCTGGTGGACGTGCAGTTGTTCGCCCAGACGGTGCTCGGCCGGGACGCGGTGGGCGGCGCGCTGCTGCTCACCCGGTTCCTGGTGGCGCTGCCGGTCGGTGCGGTCGTCGGTGGGCTGCTCGCCCGCCGTCTCGGCGAACGCGGACTGACCGTCGGCGGTCTGGCGTTGGCGGTGCTCGGCTACCTGCTGATCGCGGGCTGGCCGGCGGATCCGCTCTCGGCCCGGTACGCGATCGGCCCGATCGGCCTGTCCCGACTCGATGTCGACCTGGTGCTGGCCGGTTCCGGTCTGGGGCTGGTCATCGCGCCGCTGAGTGCCGCGGTGCTGCGCGCGGTTCCGGCGGTGCAGCACGGTGTCGCGTCGGCCGCACTGGTGGTGGCCCGGATGATGGGGATGCTGCTGGGTGTCGCCGGGTTGACGGCCTGGGGCCTGTACCGGTTCCAGCGGCTCACCGCCGACCTGGTGACCCCGTTGCCGTTCGGTGTGGACCGTGCCGAATACCCGCGCAGGGTTGCCGAGTACGCCGACGCCGTACGCACGGCGTTGCGGGTCGAGTACGCGGAGATATTCACCGGTGCCGCCCTGTTCTGCCTGCTGGGCGCGGTGTTGGCGATGGCACTGGGCGGTCGTGCGGCCTCCGGTGACACGTCGCGAAATCCGTCTGCCTGATCCGTTTTTGCCCGGTTGGCGGTGCTGTGACCGCACCGATTCGTCGATGCGTGGGACCCGGTTTCCGGGCTCCTCAGGTCACATGTCGGAGAATTTCGTCGGCTAGGCTATGCGAAGTTTTTGCGTACGTGGTTTGCTGTTCCACGCTGTTGAGAGATGGCGTGGGTCGAGGGGAAGTCCTCCTTCGTGGGGGCCACTCAAGGCGCCGCTGCTCGAAAACGGCCAACCGGCCGCACGGCGTGCTCGGCCGCCAGTTTTAGAAGGAGATACACATGGCGCAGGGAACCGTGAAGTGGTTCAACGCAGACAAGGGCTTCGGCTTCATCACCGTCGACGGCGGGGGTGCTGACGTGTTCGTCCACTTCTCGGCCATCCAGACCAGCGGCTACCGCACGCTGGAGGAGAACCAGCGGGTGGAGTTCGAGATCGCTCAGGGCCAGAAGGGGCCGCAGGCTGAGCAGGTTCGCCCCATCTGATTCCGGTGACGGCCGGTCCGCCGGCCTAGAGTGACGATTCCTTTGGATCCACGTCGAGCCCCGCGCCCCGCGGGGCTCGACGCGTATCCGGGCTCAGGACGGCGTATGCCTGTTCCGGGCGCGCAGGCCCAGGCCGAGCAGGACCAGCCCGGCCAACGCGACGATCGGCCCGATGACCGCCCAGACCGTCTCGCCGGTCATCGCACTGCCACCCAACCGACCCAGCCCCTGCAGGGTCCACACGGCGCCGACGACGACGGCCAGTAGGCCGAGCGTGAGCGGAAGCCAGCCCTTCATCCGCTACTCCTTTCCACGACGACCCGATCCGGTACGACGACCCGATCCGGTACGCCGTTCTCCCGCTGTCTCAACGATCGCAGCCGATGCGACGCTACGCGCGGCACCCGGCTCCCGTCACGGCACCCCGCCGGCGGTCGACGGTACGGCGACGGTCGAGCGGTACGGCGACGGTCGAACGGTGGTCGACGGTCGAGCGGTGGTCTACCGGCGGTCGACGGCCTACCAGCGGTCGTGCACCGCGGGTCGGATCAGTTCGTCGTAGACGGCGTTCACCGTGGCGGTCGCCTCGGCGGACAGCGGCGCCAGGTCGGCGGCGGCAACGTTCGCCCGAGCCTGCTCGGCGTTGCGGGCGCCCGGAATCACCACCGTGACACCGGGCTGGTCGAGGATCCAGCGCAGCGCGAACTGTGCCATCGTGGCGCCCTGCGGCACCAGCGCGCCGAGCCGGCGTACGGCCCGCAGCCCGGTCTCGTAGTCGACCCCGGAGAACGTCTCGCCGACGTCGAACGCCTCCCCGTGCCGGTTGTAGTTGCGATGGTCGTCGCTCGGGAAGGTGGTGTTCTCGTCGTACCGGCCGGAGAGCAGGCCACTGGCGAGCGGCACCCGCGCGATGATGCCGACTCCGGCGGTGGCGGCGGCGGGCAGTACGCGCTCGATCGGCTTGTGCCGCAGTGCGTTGAGGATGATCTGGACACTGGCGACGCCGGGCCGGGCGATGGCGGCGAGCGCCTCGTCGGTGGTCTCCACACTGACTCCGTACGCGGCGATGCGTTCCTCGGCCACCAGGGTGTCGAGGGCGTCGAAGACGGCATCGCTGTGGAACACCGGGGTCGGCGGGCAGTGCAGTTGCACCAGGTCGAGCACGTCCATCCCGAGGTTGGCGCGGGACCGGTCGGTCCAGGCCCGGAAGTTGTCGAGCACGTACGCGGCCGGAACCTGCGGTACCCGGCGCCCCATCTTGGTGGCCACGGTGAGCGTGGCGTCCGGCCGCTCCTTTCGGAACCTGCCGATCAGTTGCTCGCTGCGCCCGTCTCCGTAGACGTCGGCGGTGTCCAGAAAGGTGACTCCGGCGTCGACGGCGGCGGCCAGGATGCCGAGGGCGTCGGATTCGCTGACCTGACC
>NZ_JADPUN010000215.1 GCF_015690345.1 Plantactinospora alkalitolerans
GACGTGGGCCGGCAGCGGCCGTCGCCGACCGGGCCGCGGCGCTGCCGGCCCACGTCCGCGCCGCCGCGCTCGACCACGTGTCCCGACGACTCGCCGAACGGGCCGAGGAGGTCGCCCGGCTGATCACCGCCGAGAGCGGCAAGCCGATCAAATGGGCCCGGATCGAGGTGAGCCGTGCGGCCGGCACCTTCCGGTGGGCCGCCGAGGAGGCCCGGCGCTGGTCCGGCGAGGTGCAGCGGCTGGACACCGAGCCGTCGGGCGAGGGCCGGATCGCGCTGGTACGCCGGATGCCCCGAGGGCCCGTGCTGGGCATCACGCCGTTCAACTTCCCGCTGAACCTGGTGGCGCACAAGGTCGCGCCGGCGATCGCGGTCGGTGCCCCGATCGTGGTCAAGCCGGCCCCGGCGACGCCGCTGACCGCACTCCTGCTCGGCGAACTGCTGGCCGAGGTGACCGAGCCGGCCGGCACCGGCGGTGGACTTCCGGCCGGCACCGGCGGTGGACTTCCGGCCGGCACCGGCGGTGGACCTCCGGCCGGCATCGGCGGCGGGCTTCCGGCCGGAATGTTCTCGGTGCTGCCGGTGCCCAACGACCGGGCCGCCGAACTGGTCCGGGACCCCCGGCTACCGGTCGTCTCGTTCACCGGATCCGGCCCGGTCGGCGCGGACATCCGACGTGCGGTACCGGACAAGCACGTCACGCTGGAACTCGGCGGCAACGCCGCGGTGGTGGTCTGCGCCGACTGGGCGGCCGACGACGACTTCCAGCGGGCCGCCGAGCGGATCGCCACCTTCGGCAACTACCAGGCCGGACAGAGCTGCATCGCGGTGCAGCGGGTCTTCGTACACGAATGGCTGCTCGACGGGTTCCTGCCCCGGCTGGTCGCGGCGGTCGCCGCGCTGCGTACCGGGGATCCGGCCGACGACACGACCGACGTCGGTCCGCTGATCGACGAGGCCGCCGCACGGCGGGTGGAGAGCTGGGTCGACGAGGCGGTGGCGGCCGGAGCCACCGTCGAACTGGGCGGACGGCGCGAGGGTACGAGCTTCGCACCGACGGTGCTCACCGGCGTGCCACCGGACAGCAGGGTCCGGACCGGCGAGGTGTTCGGCCCGGTGCTGGTGGTGGCCCCGGTGCCCGACGACGACGCCGCGTTCGCCGCCGTCAACGACTCGGCGTACGGCCTCCAGGCCGGGGTCTTCACACACAGTCTGCAGACCGCGTTCGCCGCGTACCGGGCGCTTCAGGTCGGCGGCGTCATCGTCGGGGACGTGCCGTCGTACCGGGCCGACCAGATGCCGTACGGCGGGGTCAAGGGCAGTGGCGTCGGCCGGGAGGGCCTGCGGAGCGCGATGGAGGACTACACCGAGTCCCGGGTCATGGTGCTGACCGGGCTCGAACTGTGACCGGGCCGCACCATCGTCCCGGGCCGCGCACGGTGGCCGAGGCGGAGGCCGTACAGGATCGGTTGCGGCCGTTGGTCGACCTGGTCGGTCCGGGGCCGACCGCGCCCCGGACGGTGGCCGGGCTCGACGTCGCGTACGCCGAGGACGGTGACCGGCTCGCCGCGGCCGTGACGGTGCTCGACGCCGCCACCCTGGCCGTGCTGGACACGGCGGTGACCACCGGCCGGGCCGCCTTCGACTACGTTCCCGGGCTGTTCGCGTTCCGGGAACTGCCGGCGCTGCTGACGGCACTGGACCGGTTGACGGTGGAGCCGGACCTGCTGGTCTGCGACGGTCACGGCCTCGCCCATCCGCGCCGCTTCGGGCTGGCCTGCCACCTGGGCGTGCTCACCGGTCGACCGGCCGTCGGCGTGGGCAAGACGCGGCTGATCGGCGACTGGACCGAACCGGGCCATCGGCGCGGCTCCTGGACGCCCCTGTTGGACGGCACCGAGCCGATCGGGCGGGTGCTGCGTACCCAGGACGGCGTGAAGCCGGTCTTCGTCTCGGTCGGCCACCGGATGGACCTGGACAACGCCTGCGCCCAGGTGCTCAAGTTGGCTCCCCGGTACCGGTTGCCGGAGACCACCCGGACGGCCGACCGGCTGTGCCGCACCGAGTTGCTCAGATCCGCCTGACGGAGCTGAATCCGGGCCCCCGTCGGGCGGGACGGCCGGGCGTGCGGCGCGCCGGGACCGGACCTCTGCGCGCGGAACCGAGGATTCGTTCGACGGGCGGCCGGGCATGACAGAGGTCGGCATCCCGGTCACCGGTAACCTGGGCCGGAATCTGCACTGTGACGAGCGAGGTAATCATGTCGGTACGGCGTGGCGCGACCTGGCTGGCGACCGTCTGCGTGGCGTTCGGCGCGACGGTGTCGCTGGGTACGGCTCCGGCCGCAGCCGAGGGGGAGTCGGTCCGGGTCCGGGCGCCCAGCACGATGAACGCGGGTGGCTCGCCCGGCTCGGTGACGGTGAACGTCTCGATGCGTGGCGGCGACTGCGTGTCCGTCCGCACCGGACTCGGCATGCGGCTGCCGGGGCTGACCGCCGATCGGGTCGAGGTGCAGGTCGCGGCCGACGGCGCCTGGCGTCCGGTGCAGGTTTCCGACGGCGGCGACGGGCTGGTCGTGGCCGCGCGCACCGCACCGGGCCGACCCGAACTGTGCGCCCGGAAGAGCGTGTCCAGTCGCTACCGGGTGAGCCTGCTGGCCGGCGCACCGGCCGGCAGGCTGACGGTGGTGGTGGAGGCGTACACCGCGGCCGGGAGGTTGCTCGGCCGCGGTTCCGACACGGCCCGGGTCGGCGGCCGTACCGGAACCAGCCCTTCGCCGACCAGGAAGAGTCCCACTCCAGAGCCGGTCGAGAGTCCGGTGGCGACCGAGGAGGCCGTGGTGCCGACCCAACAGGTGGCCGCTGCGCTGCCCGACCAGACCCCCAACGGGTCGGAATCTGGAAGTTCGCTCGGCATCGGCGCGATGGTGATGATCGTCGGTGTGGTGATGGTGGTGATCGGAATCGCCCTGCTGGTGATGCTGATCCGGCGCGGCCGGGCGGATCGCCGTGCCCCGTCCGGCGCGCCGTCGGCCGGCGCGCCGCCGGTGGGTGGCTGGCAGACCCGGGTTCCGTCGCCACCACGACCAGCGGTGTACGGCGGCGGTGCGGGTGGCGGCGCCGATCCGACGATGATGCTGTCGCCCGGTGGCGGTGACCGGACCGTGGCGCTGCCGGCCGGCGCCGATCCGACGATGATGCTGTCGCCGGGTGGTGGCGATCGGACCGTGGCGCTGCCCGGTGCTCCCGGCCAGACCCCCATGGGGCCCGGCGGCGGTGACCCGACCCTGATCCTGCCCACCCGGGTGCCGCCCCGGCAGCCCCGCACGGCGCCACCGGCCCCGTCTGGTTCCGGGTCAGCGGCTCCGTCCGGCTCCGTGCCGGGTTCCGTGCCACCGGCTCCGTCCGGCTCCGTGCCGGGTTCCGTGCCACCGGCCCCATCCGGTTCCGTGCCGGCCCAGTCATCCGGCTCCGGGTCACCGGCTCCGTCCGGTTCCGGGTCACCGGCTCAGGGGGAGCCGCCGACGCCGCCTGGGCCGGACGCCACGCTGATCCTGCCCACCAACCCGCCGAAGCCGCGCTGATCCGGGCGTCGGCTTGTCCGACGGGGCGCCCGGCGGTACCGATGCCGGCACTTCGCAGCGAAAATCAGCAGCTTCCAGGCGTGCCGGCCGACCCGCTGCCGACCGGTGGATCGCCTTGGGGCGGTCGTGGCGTTCGGCTCCGATACGCTCAGGCCGTTGACCGAATGTCCGGCTGAAGGGCGAGATCTTGTCTGATTTGTCCGCTATCGTCAAGGCGTACGACGTCCGTGGCACCGTTCCAGGGCAGTGGGACGAACGGGCCGCCGAGGCGTTGGGGGCGGCCTTCGCGCAACTCCTCCGTACCTCCGGGGAGCAGCGCGACACGGTCGTGATCGCCCACGACATGCGGGAGTCGTCGCCGGGTCTCGCCGCCGCCTTCGCCGACGGGGTCCGGGCCGAGGGCCTCGGCGTACTCGACGTCGGACTGGGCAGCACCGACCAGCTCTACTACGCCTCCGGCAGCCTCGACCTGCCGGGTGCGATGTTCACCGCCAGCCACAACCCGGCGGCCTACAACGGCATCAAGATGTGCCGGGCCGGAGCGAGGCCGATCGGTCAGGACACCGGCCTCGCCGAGTTGCGGGACCGGGCCCAGGCACTGCTGGACAAGGCGGAACCGCGACCGGTGGAGGAGCCCCGGCCGCCGCTGCGCCGCCGCGACCTGCTCCCCGAGTACGCCGCCCACCTGCGGACCCTGGTCGACCTGTCCGGGATCCGCCCGCTCAAGGTGGTCATCGACGCGGGCAACGGCATGGGCGGGCACACCGTACCCGCCGTGCTCGGCGCGGCGGTTCTGCCCGCCCTGCCGCTGGACATCGTGCCGCTGTACTTCGAACTGGACGGCTCGTTCCCGAACCACGAGGCCAACCCGCTGGACCCGGCGAACCTGGTCGACCTCCAGGCGGCGGTCATCCGGCACGGTGCCGATCTCGGCCTGGCCTTCGACGGGGACGCGGACCGCTGCTTCGTGGTCGACGAGCGGGGCGAGCCGGTCTCACCGTCGGCGATCACCGCCCTGGTCGCGGTCCGGGAACTGGCCAAGCACCCGGGCGCCACGATCATCCACAACCTGATCACGTCCAGCGCGGTGGCGGAGATCGTCCGGGAGCACGGCGGAAAGCCCGTGCGGAGCCGGGTCGGCCACTCGTTCATCAAGGCCGACATGGCCCGGACCAACGCGGCCTTCGGCGGCGAGCACTCCGCGCACTACTACTTCCGGGACTTCTGGTTCGCCGACACCGGCATGCTCGCCGCGATGCACCTGCTGGCGGCGTTGGGCGAGCAGGACACCCCGCTCTCCGACCTCGCCCGGGCCTACCAGCGGTACGCGGCCTCGGGAGAAATCAACTCGACCGTGCCGGACCAGCGGGCCAAGCTTGCCGACGTCCGGCGGGCCTACCCGGACGCGGAGACCGACGAGCTGGACGGCCTGACGATGCGCTTCCCCGACGGGGCGTGGATCAACCTGCGCCCGTCCAACACCGAGCCGCTCCTGCGACTCAACGTCGAGGCGCCCACCCCGGAGCGGATGGCGGCGCTCCGCGACGACGTACTCGGGCTGGTTCGCCGATAAGATCCTTCGCGCCGGTCGGACACCGCCGTTTTCGACCGCCCGCACGAACGTGGAAGGAGCCGCACAGTGGCCCTCGACCCGCAGTTGCTGGAGATTCTGGCCTGTCCGGACACGCATCACGCCCCGCTCGACTACGACTCGACGGCGCAGACCCTGACCTGCACCGAGTGCGGGCGGATCTTCGAGGTACGCGACGACGTACCCGTGCTGCTCCTGGACGAGGCGCGCGGTGGCCCCGCGGCGCAGCCGGGCGGAGCCGCCGACGGCACGACGGAACCGCGGTGATGGACGGCACGGCAGGTCTGCGTGGCCGTCCGGTCGCCGACGACACGCTGCTCGACGACGTCGCCGCGCTGTCGGAGAGCGATCCGGGCGGCATGCTCCGGCACACCGCCGCCGCCGGAGCGCAGGTCCGCGAGTCGGCGTCCCTGGCCGCCGAGGCCAACCTCGGTGTCCTCGCCGACGAGGGTCGGCCCCGGGCCGTCATCATCGCCGGCATCGGCACCGCCGCCCGGACCGGCGAGATCCTGTCCACGGTCGCCGGCCCACGCTGCCCGGTCCCGGTCGTCGGGCGCCGTAGGGCCGGCGTACCCGGCTGGGTCGGAGCGGCGGACGTGGTCATCGCGGTCAGTGCC
>NZ_JADPUN010000381.1 GCF_015690345.1 Plantactinospora alkalitolerans
GTCGCGGCCGGCGGGTCGGTCGCCGCCGGCGGGTCGGCCGGCTCGGCCGGGCCGGTCGCGGTGGTGACCAGGGTGAGCTCGTTGACGGCGAGGATCTCGGTCAACGGCTGGAAGAACGTCGTACCGCCCACGGTGCAGTCACCGGAGCCGCCCGAGGTGACCCCCTGAGCCTGGTCGCCGGACATCCAGGACCCGCCGGAGTCACCCGGCTCGGCACAGGCGTTCGTCCTGGTCAGACCGGTGACCGTACCCTCGGGGTAGTTCACCGTGGCGTTGAGTGCCTCGACGACGCCGCACCGGGCGCCGGTGGTGGAACCGAACCGGCAGACCGAGGTGCCGACCGGCGCCTCCTGGGCCCCCGCGACGGCCAACGTACCGCCGCCGAAGTCGTTGACCACCGGCTGCGGGACCCAGTCGTCGTTCGTCTCCACCACGCCCCAGTCGTCGCCGGGGAAGGACGAGGCCCGGAAGACGCCCTGGGCGACCCCGTCCGGGCTGCTGGTGGTGCTGCCGGGCCGTCCACAGTGGCCGGCGGTGACGAAGCCGCCGACCACCGAGAAGCCGATCGAGCACCGGGCGGCGCTGTCGATCAGGTACGCGTCGCCGCCGCGGACGTCGATCAGCGGCACCGGGGCCTCCGCCGAGGCGACCACCTGGACCGCACTCTCCTGCGCACCGCTGGCCCGGACGAACTGCCGCACCGCGCTCTCGGCACCGGGCTGGGCGCGTACCACGATCCGGTTGTTCGCCACGTCGACGTACCAGCCGGCGAGATCCGGGGTGGCGTCGGCGGCGCGTCGGTCGAGGTTCGCCTTGATCGCGTCGAGCTGCCGGGCGCTGCGGGTCACCATCTTCGGCTCGGCCCCGGCTGCCCGGACCCGCTCGGCACCGGCCGAGTCGGTCACCGCCACCATCAACTGGCTGGCGTCGGCGGCGAGCCAGGTGCCGCCGAAGCCGGCACCGAGTTCGGTACGCAGTCGCTGCGCGGTCCGGCTCGCCCACTGTTCCTTGGTCAGCCGGGCCCGTGCCTGCGCCTCGGTCAACGAGAGGTCCCGCTGCAACGCGTCGAGGAGTTCCCGGGCCGGGCCGGCCGGCGCGGTCGCCTTCGGTCGTGGCGGATCCTCCCCGGCGAGCGCCGGCAGGGTGACCGCGGCGAGGCCGGCGACCGTCGCCACCGCCACACCGATCGCTATCCCCCGCCGACCCGTCGTACCTCGTCGACTTACCGTGCCACGCCGACTCCGCGTCGCGCGACTGCGATCCATCCGATCGACTCCTTCACCATCGGCAGCCCGGGGTGAGGTACGGGCGATAGCCGGATACCGATGAATCGATCGGGATGGACAATCTCACACCGTACGGCTGAACCGACGGGCGTCCGATTACGTACCAACTGTGGCGCATCGGGGTGGAAGATCCGCTGCCGGCCGGCCGCCCGAGGGCAGTGCGGAGCACGGCATCACCCCTGGCCGGCAGAGGTGATCAGCCGGCCAGGGGTGATGGGACGATCAGACCTCGACCACCGTCGGCACGATCATCGGGCGTCGCCGGTACGCGTCGTTCACCCAGCGGCCGACCGTACGGCGGACGATCTGCTGCAACTGGTGCGGATCGGTGATGCCCTCGGTGGCGGCCCGGCCGAGCGCCTCGGTGATCAACGGGATCACCGGGTTGAACGCGTCCGGATCGTCCGAGAAGCCCTTGGCGGAGATGGTGGGGCCGCCGACCACCTTGCCGGTGACCGAGTCGACCACCACGGTCGCCGAGATGAACCCGCCGTCGCCGAGGATCCGGCGTTCGGTGAGCAGCGATTCGCCGACGTCCCCGACGGCCAGCCCGTCGACGTAGACGTACCGGCTCTTGACGTGCCCGACCACCCTGGCCCGGCCCGCGACCAGGTCGACGACGTCGCCGTCCTCGCAGAGCACCACCCCGTCGGCGGGAACCCCGGACTCGATGCCCAGCCGGGCGTGCGCGCGCAGGTGCCGCCATTCGCCGTGCACCGGAAGCAGGTTGCTCGGCCGGACCACGTTGAGCAGGTAGAGCAGTTCGCCGGCCGGGGCGTGTCCGGAGACGTGCACCTTGGCCACGTCCTTGTGGATCACGAGCGCACCGGCCCGGGAGAGCTGGTTGATCACCCGGTAGACCGAGGTCTCGTTGCCGGGGACCAGCGAACTCGCCAGCACCACGGTGTCGCCGGGGGCCACCGTGATGTGCCGGTGGTCGCCGGTTGCCATCCGGCCCAGCGCGCTCATCGGCTCGCCCTGCGACCCGGTCGACATCAGCACGATCTGGTCCGGCGGCAGCGCGGTCGCCTCGTCCAGGCCGACGACCAGGCCCGGCTGGATCCGGAGCAGGCCGAGGTCCCGGGCGATGCCCATGTTCCGGACCATCGACCGGCCGATGAAGGTCACCTTCCGACCGTGCTCGGAGGCCGAGTCGAGCACCTGCTGTACGCGGTGCACGTGCGAGGCGAAGGAGGCGACGATGATCCGCCCGCGCGCCTTGACGAAGATCGAGTCGAGTACCGGCCCGATCTCCCGCTCCGGGGTGACGTAACCGGGGATCTCCGCGTTGGTCGAGTCGGAGAGCAGCAGGTCGACGCCCTCCCCACCGAGCCGGGCGAACCCGGCCAGGTCGGTGATCCGGCCGTCCAGCGGAAGCTGGTCCATCTTGAAGTCACCGGTGTGCAGCACCAGCCCGGCCGGGGTGCGGATGGCCACCGCGAGCGCGTCCGGGATCGAGTGGTTGACCGCGAAGAACTCGCACTCGAACGGGCCGAGCCGCTCGCGGCCGCCCTCCCGCACGGTCAGCGTGTACGGCTCGATCCGCCGCTCGGCCAGCTTCGCCTCGACCAGCGCGAGGGTGAACTCCGAGCCGACCAGCGGGATGTCCGGCTTGTGGGCGAGCAGGTACGGCACCGCGCCGATGTGGTCCTCGTGCCCGTGGGTGAGCACGATCGCCTGTACGTCGGCGAGCCGGTCGAGGATCGGTGCGAAGTCCGGCAGGATCAGGTCGACGCCGGGCTGCTCGACGTCGGGGAAGAGCACCCCACAGTCGACCACCAGCAGCTTGCCGTCGTACTCGAAGACGGTCATGTTGCGCCCGATGGCGCCCAGCCCGCCCAGCGGAATGATCCGGAGCCCGCCCTCGGGCAGTTCCGGCGGCGGTTCGAGGTCCACACCCGGCTGGCTCATGCCCCCGCCTCGCTTCGCTCGCCGGCGTCATGAGCTTGCCACCTGAGCCAGCCGATTCGCTCGCTGCGCTCCCTCATGACCCCCGCCTCGCTTCGCTCGCCGGCGTCATGCACGCTCCGGTGCTTGGCCGAGGTGCTGCTCCCGGTCATGACGGCAGCTCCAGTCCCGCGTCGGCACAGTCGGCCCGCAACTGGGCAACCTCGGCTTCGGTGGCGTCCACCAGCGGTGGGCGTACCGGACCGGCCGGCAGACCGTGCGCGGCCAGCGCCGCCTTGACCAGGATGGTGCCCTGGGTCCGGAAGATCCCGGTGAACAACGGCAGTAGTTGGCGGTGCAGGGCCAGTGCCGTGACCTGGTCACCCCGTTCGTACGCCTCGATCATCTGCTTGGTCAGCGCTCCGGTCAGGTGGGTGGAGGTGCCGACCAGGCCGACGCAGCCGATCGCGAGGGCGGGAAGGGTCAAGGCGTCCTCGCCGGAGTAGAAGGCCAGGTCGGTACGGCTGGTCACCCAGGAGGTGGCCGTCAGGTCGCCCTTGGCGTCCTTGGCCGCGACGATCCGCTCGTGCTCGGCGAGCCGGCACAGCGTCTCGGTGGCGATCGGCACCCCGCTGCGGTGCGGGATGTCGTAGAGCATCACCGGCAGGCCGGTGGCGTCCGCTACGGCGGTGAAGTGCCCGAACAGGCCGGCCTGGGGCGGCTTGCTGTAGTAAGGGGTGACTACCAGCAGCCCGTGGGCGCCGGCCTTCTCGGCGGCGCCGGCCAGCTCGATGGTGTGCCGGGTGTCGTTGGTGCCGACGCCCGCGACCACCTGGGCCCGGCCCCCGACCGCCTCGACCACCACGCGGACCAGCCGCTCCTTCTCCGCGTCGCTGGTGGTCGGCGATTCGCCGGTGGTTCCGTTCACTACCAGTGCGTCGTTGCCCTGCTCGTCCACCAGATATGCCGCGAGTCGGGCCGCGCCGTCAAGGTCGAGCGAGCCGTCCGCGGTGAACGGGGTCACCATGGCGGTGAGCAGACGCCCGAACGGGCGGGGTGCCGCCCGATCGGTGGCTGCAGGGTGGTCGTGGGTCATGCGAACAACCTATCGGACTCGCGCCGCCCGCCCGGCGGGGAAGGGTCAGGACTGCTGGGCGTACGGGCTGGTGGCAATCTCGGTGCCGTCGGGCAGCTTGCTGATGGTGAAGTCAGCGAAGACGTTCGGGGCGACGCGCTGAAGCTGACGCAGGCATTCGACGGCCAGCTCACGGATCTCCACGTCGGCGCCCTCGGAGGCCCGCATCGTCACGAAGTGCCGCCAGGCGCGGTAGTTACCGGTGACCACGATCCGGGTCTCGGTGGCGTTCGGCAGCACCGCCCGGGCCGCCTGCCGGGCCTGCTTGCGGCGCAGCGTCGGGTTCTCCACGTCGGCGAACCGACGCTCCAGTCCCTCCAGCAGGTCGTTGTACGCCCGCAGGCTCGCCTCGGTCGCCTCGACGAACCGCTTGTGCAGCTCGGCGTCCTCGGCGATCACCGAGGGCTCGACCATCGCGGCGTCGCGCTCCGGCACGTACCGCTGGGAGAGCTGGGAGTAGGAGAAGTGCCGGTGCCGGACCAGCTCGTGGGTGAAGGAGCGGGACACGCCGGTGAAGTAGAAGGTCACGGTCCCGTGTTCCAGCACGGACAGGTGCTGGACCTCGAGGATGTGCGCGAGGTACCCGGCGTTGGTCGCGGTGGCCGGGTTGGGCTTACGCCACGACTGGTAGCAGGCCCGCCCGGCGAACTCGGCCAGGGCCTGCCCGCCGTCCGCGTCGGTCGACCACGGCACGTCCTCCGGCGGCTCGAACTGCGTCCAAGCGATGACCTTGACCTGGGGGCCCACCATCTCCGACATTCCTCGGACTCTAGTCGGCCCGGTTGGTGGAACGACGACCCCCTGCCGGCGTCGATGCGACCCGGCGATGCATGTTCTGACGTCAGTGTGACTTGCCAATGACGTCAGACTGATGTCACTATGACGTCATGGATCTGGCTCCCTATCTCGCGGCACTACGCCGCGACCTCAGCGCCGCCGCCGCACCCGGTGGACCCGAGATCGCCCGCGCGGCGGACCTGCTCGCCGGTTCGCTCGACGTCTCGGCCCGGCTCTGCCTGCTGGAGGTGCTCGCCGACGCCACCGCCGAGATCACCGCGAAGCTCGACGGAGCAACGGTCGAGGTGCGGCTGCGCGCCCGCGAGGCAGACCTGGTGGTGCACCAGGTTCCGCCGGAGCCGCCCGCCGCACCGGCTCCGGCGGCCCCCGGGGCGGTGGCCCCCGAACCGTCCGGCGACGTCGCGCGGATCACGCTGCGCCTGCCGGACACCCTGAAGGACACCGTCGAGCAGGCCGCGGCCACCGAGGGCATCTCGGTCAACGCCTGGTTGGTACGCGCCGTCGCCGCCGCCGTGCCCGGTGCCGCACCCCCTGCCGCGGGCCGTCCGGGCCGTGGCTCGTCCCGCCGGATCACCGGCTTCGCCCAGGCCTGAGCGCACCCGGGCCCGCCTACCGTTCCCGGCCACCCGGCCCACCC
>NZ_JADPUN010000204.1 GCF_015690345.1 Plantactinospora alkalitolerans
GGTACGGCCACCACCGCCTGCGCCGGCCGCCCGGCGCAGGCGGTGGTGGCCGTACCTGCTGGTAGCGGTAACACTGGGGGCGGCAACAGAGGGCAGGAGTGCGGGAGGAAATGCGAGTGAGCGCTAACGGTGACCGGTACGTCGTGGGGGTGGACTACGGCACTCTCTCCGGTCGGGCGGTGGTGGTCCGGGTCTCGGACGGCGCCGAGGTAGGGTCCGCGGTGCACGAGTACCGGCACGGCGTGATCGACGACCGCCTGCCGGAGACGGGGGCGCCGCTGCCGGGCGGATGGGCGCTTCAGATGCCGGAGGACTGGCGTTCGGTGCTGCGTGAGGCGGTACCCAAGGCACTCTCCGCCGCCGAGGTCGATCCCGGGTCGGTGATCGGCATCGGTACGGACTTCACCGCCTGCACGGTGCTGCCGACGCTCGCCGACGGCACACCGCTGAACGAGGTACCCGGGCTCGCGGACCGGCCGCACGCCTATCCGAAGCTCTGGAAGCACCATGCCGCCCAGCGGCACGCCGACCGGATCAACGAGCTCGCGCAGGAGCGCGGCGAGCCGTGGCTGCCCCGGTACGGCGGACGGATCTCGGCGGAGTGGCAGTTCGCCAAGGCGCTCCAGGTGCTGACCGAGGATCCGGAGGTCTACGCCCGTACCGAGCGGTGGATCGAGGCGGCAGACTGGATCATCTGGCAGCTGTGCGGCGTCGAGACCCGCAATGTCTGCACCGCCGGTTACAAGGGGATCCACTCCGACGGGCGGTATCCGTCGCGGGACTACCTGGCCGCGCTGGACCCGGACTTCGCCGACTTCGTCGAGACCCGGCTCGCGCATCCGCTCGCCCCGCTCGGCGGGCTCGCCGGCCAGCTGACCCCCCGGGCCGCGGCCTGGACCGGGCTGCCGGCCGGCATCGCGGTCGCGGTCGGCAACGTCGACGCCCACGTCACCGCCGCCGCCGCGAACGCCGTCGAGCCGGGCCAACTGCTGGCGATCATGGGTACGTCGACCTGCCATGTCATGGTTTCGGACGTTCTCGCCGATGTGCCGGGGATGTGCGGAGTGGTCCGGGACGGCATCGTGCCCGGCCGATGGGGGTACGAGGCCGGGCAGAGCGGTGTCGGCGACATCTTCGGCTGGTTCGTCGAGCACTGCGTACCGGCCGACTACGCGCAGGAGGCCGCGCGGCAGGGCATCGACATACACGAGCACCTGACCGCGCTGGCCGCCGCCCAGCGTCCGGGCCAGCACGGTCTGGTCGCCCTGGACTGGCACAACGGCAACCGTTCGGTGCTGGTCGACCACGACCTCTCCGGCGTCATCGTCGGGCAGACCCTGGCCACCCGTCCCGAGGACCAGTACCGGGCGCTGATCGAGGCCACCGCGTTCGGCACCCGCACCATCGTCTCGGCGTTCGACGCCTCCGGGGTCCCGGTGACCGAGTTCATCGCGGCGGGTGGCCTGCTGAAGAACCGGTTCCTGATGCAGGTCTACGCCGACGTGCTGCGCCGGCCGTTGAGCGTCATCGACTCCGAGCAGGGACCCGCGCTCGGGTCCGCGATCCACGCGGCGGTGGCCGCCGGGGCCTACCCGGACATCACCGCCGCGGCCGGCGCGATGGGCAAGGTCCGCCGGGCGGTCTACCAGCCGGATCCGGCCAGCGCCGACGTCTACGACCGGTTGTACGCGGAGTACGAGCGGCTGCACGACTACTTCGGTCGGGGTGGCAACGACGTCCTGCACCGGTTGCACGCGCTACGCGAGGAGGCACGAGCATGAGCGAGCGGAGTGAGCGAATCGGTCGGCTCGGTGGGAATCAGGGGCGGCCGGAACGAAGCGGAGGTCGGGCATGAGCGACACGGTCAGCGACACCATCGCCAAGTTGCGCCGCGAGGTGTGCCAGTTGCACGAGCAGTTGACCCGCTGGGAGCTGATCACCTGGACCAGCGGGAACATCAGTGCCCGGGTGCCGGGCGCGGACCTGCTGGTGATCAAGCCCAGTGGCGTGTCGTACGACGAGTTGACGCCGGAGTCGATGGTGGTGACGACCCTGGACGGGAACGTCGTCGACGGCAACCACTCGCCGTCGAGTGACACCGACGCGCACGCGTACGTCTACCGCGCCATGCCGCACGTCAACGGGGTGGTGCACACGCACAGCGCGTACGCCACCGCCTGGTCCGCCCGGGGCGAGTCCATCCCGTGCGTGCTCACCGCGATGGCCGACGAGTTCGGCGGGGAGATCCCGATCGGTCCGTTCGCCCTGATCGGCGGGGACGACATCGGCAAGGCGATCGTGGCCACGCTCACCGGGCACCGCTCCCCGGCGGTGCTGATGCGCAACCACGGCGTCTTCACGATCGGTGCCAGCGCGAAGGCGGCGGTGAAGGCGGCGGTGATGTGCGAGGACGTGGCCCGTACGGTGCACATCGCCCGGTCCGGTGGCGAACTGGTGCCGATCGAGCCGCAGCACATCGATGCCCTCTACGAGCGCTACCAGGGCGTGTACGGCCAGCGGTGATCCGGGAGGCGGCGATCGGTGCGGCACGCCCACTGGGCTGGTGCGCCGGTCGCCGCCTCTGGCATGCTCGCGTCCAGCGATCCGTGGGTGGCCCCCGCCTTCGCCCGTCTGCCCCGCGACCGATGGTGGTGACCGTTGACCGGATCTCCTCGCCCGTCCGCCGAGCCGCCCAGGCTCCCGTCGCCGAGGTCTGGGTCGGTCGAGTCGCCGTCGGCGTACATCGGTGGCCCGGTCACGCCGGTGCCGCCGACGGCCGGCGAGTGTCAGGTGTGGCGCCTGCCGATGGGTTCCGGTCACTGGGCCGGGTTCGACGTACTCGACCAGGACGAACGCGAGCGGCACGGGCGTTTCCTCCGGGCCGCCGACCGGGACCGCTACCAGGCCGCGCACGTCGGCGTACGGCTGCTGCTCGGGCACTACCTCGGCGTGCCCCCGGCGGAGCTGCGGTTCTTCCGGCACTGCCGGCACTGCGGCTGCGGACACGGCAAGCCGGTGGTCGAGTGGCCGGCGACCACGCTCGACTTCTCGCTGACCCACTCGGGCGACTGGGTCGGCCTCGCCGTGGCGGCGGAGCCGGTCGGCCTCGACGTCCAGGAGTTGGCGGAGGGCACGGACGTGGCGGCGTTGGCCGAGGCGGTGCTGGCACCCGCCGAACTGCGCTGGTGGGCGGGGCAACCGGCGGAGACCGCCCGGACGGCGTTCTTCGGCTACTGGGCCCGCAAGGAGGCCCTGTTGAAGGCGACCGGGCACGGGCTCGCCGTGCCGATGAGCACGATCACCCTCACCCCGCCGGACGAGCCGGCCCGCCTCGTCGAGTGGTCCGGCAACCGCCCGTTGGACGGGCCGGTGCGGCTGTACGACCTCGACGCGGGTCCGGGCTACGGCGCGGCGGTCGCCGTACTCACCGCCGGGCCGGTCCGGATCACCCAGGCGGAGTTCACCGGCACGACCCTCAGCGGGGAGCCCCGGCCGGCGGCCTGACCGTACCGCCCCGGACGGGTGCTGCTGCCCGTCAGGCGGATCTCCCGGTTCGGCCGCCTCCGCAGCCCCCGGCTGGCGAACCGGAGGCTGCGGAGGTGCGGTGCCTCGACCGCCGTACTAGGCGGAGCAGATCGCGTACGACGTGACGGTCCAGTTGCCGGCGAACGGACCGTTCTCGGCGCCGGTCGCGGTCGCCGTCAGCAGGCCGACGTTGGGGCGTAGGTCGTCGATGACGACCGCTCCGAGGGCACCGTTGAGTTCGGCGCCCACCCCGTGCACCCGGGTACCGGCCGGACAGGCGGCCGTGGTGGCCGACGCCGCGACGGGTGAGGCGGCGGCACTGGTCAGCACCCGACGCACCATGTTCGCCGAGGGGTTGCCACAGATCGCGTACCCGGTGATGTTCCAGTTGTTGGCGAACGCGCCGTTCTCGTAACCGGTGACGGTCGCCCCGGTCAGCCCCGCGTTCGGGGTGAGGTCGTCGAGGAAGACGTTGCCGCCGGAGCCGTTGAGTTCTGCGCCGAGGCCGTAGAGCCGGAGGCCGGAGGGACATCCGGCGAAGACCGACTTGGGTGTGACGGAGTTGGTCACGCTGGTGAACTGGATGCGTTGCAGGTTCAGCGTGTTGACGCCGCAGATGGCGTACGCGGTGACGGTCCAGTTGCCCGCGAACGCACCGTTCTCGATCGCGGTCACGAGCACGTTGTTGAGGGCGAGGCTGGGGGTGATGTCGTCCATGGTCACGTTGCCCCCACCGCCGTTGATCTCGCCACCGGCGCCGTAGACCCGCTGTCCCGCCGGGCAGGTGGCCACGATGCTCTTGCTCGCGAGCGAGTTCGACGCGCTGGTCGCGGTGATGCGTACCGGGGCGGCGACCCGGGTGCCGGCGTCACTTCGGGCGCCGGCACCGGCTGCCCGGGCGGGCCCGGCGATGCCGATCGTGCCAATCGCCATGACCAACACAAGGGTCCGCGCGGCACCGCGCCATTCCCTGATCTTCTTGAAAGCCATCGCTGCTGATCTCCCTTCGTCGCCTGCCGCCTGAGCTGGCGGTGGCGCACGGTCCAGCCTGGTCAGAGCCGTCATGGTGGGGTCCGGGCCGGTTCAGGACGCGATCAACGTCGGATCACGGCGGGATCACGGCCGGATCAGGACCCGGGTGGACCGGCGGTGGAATTTCCGGCGGAGGTGTCGGCGATCCGACTCGTCCCGGGCAAATGCCCGCCTTGTGTAGATATGCTGTCGCGCGGCGCCCCCAACCGTGTCGGAACCGGCCAGCGGGGGAGGAGCTCCAACTTGCGCACGTCACCCGTGCCACCGTCGATCCACCCGGCGCCGTCCGTCCGGCCAGGGTTCGAGCGCCGACAGCAGTCGCCGATGCCGCCGCGGCTGCCGGGCCGGCGCTGTACCTTCGTCGCGGCGGCAGCCGGCTACGGCAAGACGACCACGGTACGCCGGATGCTGGCGCGGGCCAGCAGTCGATGGTGCACCCCGGCCGAGCGCAACGCTCTGTTCGACGGCGGCTCCGGCAAAGGCCCGGACGTGCACCTGACCGAACTGCTGAGGTCCACCGACGACGACGCCGGGCACGACCTGTGGCTCGTGCTCGACGATGTCGGGCGAACGCCCAACGCGCGGCTGCGGGCCGTACTGGCCGCGGCCCGACGGCTGCCCGACCGGGTCCGACTGGTGATCCTCACCCGCCGTCCGCCCCCGTCCGCTCTGATCGATGCCGGCTGCCGACGTGGCGAGCTGGGCGTGCTGGGCCCGGTGGACCTGGCGCTCTCGCCGGCCCAGGTGGCGGACGTGCTGCGCGACAACTACAACCTGCCGGACCCGGCACTGGCCCGGACGGTGCACCGGTCGACCGCCGGCTGGCCGGCGCTGGTCCATCTGCTGGCCGAGACGCTCCGGGACGGTGGAGGCCACGATGACGCCCCGACCTCGATGCCCGGCGCCGCCGCCTGGGCCGAGGCGTACCTGATCCGTGAGGTCTTCCCGGAGTTGCCGATGGAGGCCGTCCGGCTGCTCCGCCTGGCCGCGCGGCTCGACCCGGCGCACCCCGAACTGGTCGCCACCGGAGTGGATCCCCGACGGTCAGGGCGCCTGCTGCGCTCGCTGGCCGCCGCCGGGCTGTTCGGTCCGGAGCGGCCGGACGGAACCGGATCTGTCTCTTATAAACATCTCCGCGCCCACGAGACCGGAGCCTATCTCGGATGCCGTCGT
>NZ_JADPUN010000263.1 GCF_015690345.1 Plantactinospora alkalitolerans
CCACCGCACCCCGCACGTCCTACCGGTCGGAGGCCCGCCG
Source organism: Plantactinospora alkalitolerans (assembly GCF_015690345.1). Lineage (GTDB taxonomy): Bacteria > Actinomycetota > Actinomycetes > Mycobacteriales > Micromonosporaceae > Plantactinospora > Plantactinospora alkalitolerans. The sequence continues at coordinate 41 of NZ_JADPUN010000263.1, forward strand.
ATGACCGCACAGCTCGAACTCCGTCAGGTGTCCAAGGTGTACGGCTCAGGTCCCACCGAGGTACGGGCGCTCGACCGGGCGGACCTGATCGTCGAGGGTGGCGAACTGGTGGCCGTCATGGGGCCCAGTGGCTCCGGCAAGAGCACCCTGCTGACGATCGCGGGAAGCCTCGAGGAGGCGAGCAGCGGCGAGGTCCTGGTGGCCGGTACCGAGGTGTCCGGGATGTCCGGCAACGATCGGGCGCGGATGCGCCGCCGCGCCATCGGGTACGTCTTCCAGGACTTCAACCTGCTCGTCGGGCTCACCGCCGTGGAGAACGTCGCCCTTCCCCTGGAACTCGACGGCGTACGCGCCGGAACCGCCCGGAAGACCGCCATGCGTGCCCTCGACGAGTTGGGACTGTCGGCCAGGGCCGGACGCTATCCCGACGAGCTCTCCGGCGGCGAGCGGCAGCGGGTGGCGATCGCCCGGGCGGTGGTGGGGGACCGCCAGCTACTGCTCGCCGACGAGCCGACCGGTGCACTGGACTCGGTCAACGGTGAGGCGGTGATGCGCCTGCTGCGCGCCACCTGCCGGGAAGGGATCGCCGGAGTGATGGTCACCCACGACGCCCAGTTGGCGTCCTGGGCCGACCGGGTGGTGTTCCTCCGGGACGGGCACATCGTCGACCAGACCGCGCCACCCGCCGGTCCGGAGTCCCTGCTCGTGACGGAGACGGGCCGGTGAGTCGGTTGTCGCCGCTGGGCGAGGTCGGCCCGGCCACGCCGCCACCGGTCCGTACCCGGGCGGAGCGTGGAAGGTCCGGTGGCGGGCTTCCGGCCCGTCGGGCGGTGGCCCGCTGGGCGTGGCGGCTGCTCCGCCGCCAGTGGCGCCAGCAGATACTCCTGCTCGCCCTGCTCACCCTCGCGGTCATGGCGGCCGTCGGTGGCGTCTCCGCGGCGTACAACGTGACGGCGTCCCGGGATGCCACCTTCGGCACGGCCAGTCACCTGCTGTCGTACGAGGGCTCGGATCCGGCGGCCCTGCAGGCAGCCCTGGCCGCCGCCGAGGAGTTCTTCGGCACCGTCGACGTGGTCGGGCGGCGGGCCGCACCGATACCCGGCTCGGCCGACAACCTGCAGATCCGGGCACAGGATCCGAACGGTGCCTTCAGCGGGCCGATGCTCCGACTGCGCCAGGGTCGGTACCCGACCGGTGCGGACGAGTTGGCCGTCACGGACGAGCTGGCCGCGGTCTTCGAGGTCGGGGTCGGGGACCGGCTGACGCTCGACGGCCGCAACCGGTCCGTGGTGGGTGTGGTGGAGAACCCGAGCGACCTGGGTGACGAGTTCGCCCTGGTCTCCCCGGCCCACCAGGACCCACCGCAGACCGCGGTCGTGATGGTGCGGGCCGGTGCCGACCGGGTGCACGAATTCCGGGATCCCGGCGGACGGCGGCCGGTCACCGAGGAGCGGGGGGTCGATCCGAGGAACGCGGCTGCGGCGGGCGTGCTCGCGCTGACCACCGTCGGCCTCCTCCTGATCTGTCTGGTGGCAGCCGCCGGCTTCGCCGTCGTTGCCCAGCGCCGGTTACGCGAACTCGGCATGCTCGCCGCGCTGGGGGCGACCGAGAAGCACCTGCGGCTGGTGATGGTGGTGAACGGGGCCGTGGTGGGGGCGCTCGCCGCCCTCCTCGGCGGCGGGACCGGCCTGGCGGTCTGGGTTGCCGTCGGACCGATGTTCGAGTCGGCCGTCGGGCACCGGGTCGGCCGGTTCGACCTGCCCTGGCCGCTGATCGGCGTGGCCGCCCTGCTCGCCGTGCTGACCGCCACCGCCGCCGCGTGGTGGCCCGCGCGGGCGGTGGCGCGGGTTCCGATCGTGCTGGCCCTCTCCAGGCGACCACCACGACCGAAGCCGGCACGTCGGTCCGCCATCGCCGCCATCGCACTCCTCGGTACCGGTGTGGGATGTCTGATCGGTGCCGGACAGCACAATCCGTGGCTCATCATCGGCGGCACGCTGGCGACGGCCGTCGGTCTGCTGTTCGCCAGTCCACTGGCGATCAGTCTGCTGCCGATGGTCGCCGGCGGGCTGCCGGTCGCGGCCCGGCTCGCCCTGCGGGACCTGGGCCGGTACCAGGCCCGCTCGGCGGCGGCGCTGGCGGCGATCAGCCTCGGTCTGGCGATCCCGGTCGGGACCGTGGTGGTGGCCTCCGCCTCGGTCGCCAGGTCAGCCGCCGCGTTCGGCAACCTGTCGGACCGGCAACTGGTGGTCCGGATCGACCGGCAGGCCGCCCCCATCGTCCCGGTCCGGACCCCGGCGCAGCTCGCGAGTCTGCAGGTGGCGGTCGACCGGATCGCGGCCGTGATCGGCGGCGGGACCGTGATTCCGATGGACATCCCCGTGCACCCCGACGCCAGGGTGGAGAGCGGCCAGGCCGGCGGCGAAGCGGGGCGGCCCGGCATCGACGTCGGTTGGCCGGTCGGCGACGGGCGACTGCGGGCCGTCCCGCTGTTCGTCGCCACGCCGGCCCAACTGCGCCACCACGGAATCGACCCCGGTTCGCTCGACCCGGGGATCGACGTGTTGACGGTACGGAGCGAGCCGAACCTCCAGCTCTCCGGTGTCCGGGGAACGGGGCAGCCGCTGAGGGTCCAGCGGATCGACGTGCCCGCCTACACCTCGGCCCCGACCACACTGCTCACCGAGGACGCCCTTCGGCGGTTCGGTTGGCAACCCGGCCGGGTCGGCTGGTTCGTCGAGGCGCCCGGGTCACTGGGCGACGACCGGCTCGGCCAGGCGCGGCATGTCGCGGCGGACGCGGGCTTGCACATCGAGTCCAGGGAGGCGCCGCTGAGCCTGGCCGCGCTGCAGAACGGGGTTACCGCCGGCGGGATGCTTCTCGCGCTGGGCGTACTGGCCATGACCGTCGGACTGATCCGGACGGAGGCGGCGAGGGACCTGCGTACCCTGACCGCCGCCGGCGCCACGAGCCGGGTTCGCCGCACGCTGACCGCCGTCACCGCGGGCACACTCGCGCTGCTGGGCGTGGTGCTCGGCACGCTCGGCGCGTACCTCGGGTTGATCGGCGGGTACTGGGGGGAGTTCGACAACCTGAGCCACGTACCCGTGGTCCATCTCCTCGCCCTGCTCGTCGGTCTTCCGCTGATCGCGGCCGTCTGCGGTTGGTTGCTGGCCGGACGCGAACCGGCCGCCGTCGCCCGTCAGGCCCTGAACTGAGGACTGGCCGCGCCGTACCCGCCTGGTGCCGACCGGTACCGGGCGGGTACGGCGCGCGTCGGGATGCGGTCCCGTCCGATCCGCGCTAGCCAGCATAGGTTAGGCTCTGCTAACTTCTACGGCCAGTAGAGGAGATGGGGTCTGGTCCGGGTCGAGCACGACCTGACGCCGTACCCGGGAACCAGAGCAAAGGCGCACCCGGACCAGGTCGTCCGGGGTGCCGGAGAAGGACGCGATCCGATGTTCGCCACCTACCTGATCGGCCTGCGCGAAGGGCTCGAAGCCACCCTGGTCGTCAGCATCCTGGTGGCGTTCCTGGTGAAGTCGCAGCGGCGGGACCGGCTGCCGCAGGTCTGGCTCGGGGTCGGCGTCGCGGTCGCCGTGTCGGTGTTCTTCGGCTGGCTGATCGAGTACACCTCGACCTCGCTGCTGGCCACGAGCAACCAGCGGGAACTCTTCGAGGCGATCACCTCGGTCGCGGCCGTCGTCTTCGTCACCTGGATGATCTTCTGGATGCGCCGGGCCGCCCGGTCGATCGCGGGCGAGTTGCGCAGCCGACTGACCGACGCGCTCGCCGTCGGGTCGGTGGCGGTGGCGGTGATGGCCTTCCTCGCGGTGGTCCGGGAGGGGCTGGAGACCACGCTGATCTTCTACTCGGCCGCGCAGGGAGCGGTGGACGACACCGCGCCGCTGCTCGCGCTGATCGGCGGCATCGTCACCGCGATGGTCCTCGGCATCCTGATCTACGTCAGCGCGATGCGGATCAACCTGAGCCGGTTCTTCACCTGGACCGGCGCGCTGCTGATCCTGGTCGCCGCCGGCATCCTCAAGTACGGCGTGCACGACTTCCAGGAGGCGGGCGTACTGCCCGGCCTGAACAACCTGGCGTTCGACATCTCCGCCACGCTCGACCCGAGCACCTGGTACGCGGCGTTGCTCGCCGGGATGTTCAACATCACCCCCGCTCCCACCGTCTTCGAGACGATCGCCTGGATCGGGTACGCGGTGCCCGTACTCCTGCTCTTCCTCAGGCCCGGACATCGCGCGCCGGCTCGCGCCCAGTCGTCCCCGCCCACCACCAGCCCGGCTTCCGAGGCACCCGCCTCGCAGCACGCCTGACCCATCCAAGGAGCACCAACCGATGCGTACCTCCCGATTCCTGGCGACCGTCGCCGCCGGTCTCCTCGCCGTGGCCGGGCCGGCCGGATGTGGCGGCGGCAAGGGCGACGACGCGACGGGCGACGCCGGCGGGCCGATCGCCGTCAAGGCCGACGACAGCACGTGCGAGGTCGGCAGCACCGACATCACGGCCGGGACGGCGATCTTCAAGGTCACCAACTCGGGCGCCAAGGTCACCGAGTTCTACGTCTATGCCGACGGCGACCGGGTGATGGGCGAGGTCGAGAACATCGCGCCCGGACTGAGCCGGGAACTGCGGGTGGAACTGCCGGCGGGCACCTACCAGACGGCCTGTAAGCCGGGCATGAGCGGCGAGGGCATCCGGGGCGCACTCAAGGTCAGCGGATCGGCTGCGCCCCTCACCGCCGACGCCGCCCTGGCCGACGCGACCACCAACTACCAGCGGTACGTCAAGAGTCAGACCGGTGCGCTGCTGGAGAAGACCGGCGAGTTCGTCACCGCCGTCAAGGCCGGAGACGTGGCCAAGGCAAAGGCGCTCTTCCCGGTGGCCCGTACCTACTGGGAGCGGATCGAACCGGTGGCGGAGATCTTCGGTGACCTGGACCCGAAGATCGACGGTCGGGAAGAGGTCATCGAGGAGGGCATGGAGTTCACCGGCTTCCACCGGATCGAGAAGGACCTCTGGGTCACCGGCGACCTCAGCAAGACCGGCCCGCTCGCCGACCGGCTGATGGTCGACATCCAGGAAATCGTGACCAAGGCCAATGCGGAGAAGCTCTCCCCGCTACAACTGGCGAACGGCGCGAAGGAACTGCTCGACGAGGTCGCCACCGGCAAAATCACCGGCGAGGAGGACCGCTACTCGCACACCGACCTGTGGGACTTCAACGCCAACCTGGAGGGTTCCAAGGCCGCCATCGCCGCGCTGCGCCCGGTGTTGCAGGAACGCGCGCCCGAGCTGGTCACCCAGCTCGACACGGAGTTCACCAACGTCGAGACCCTGCTCGGCAAGCACCGCGCCGGAGACGGCTGGAAGCTGCACACCGCGCTGAGCCAGGCCGAGCTGAAGGAACTCTCCGACGGCATCAACGCCCTCGCCGAGCCGATCAGCAAGGTCGCGGCAGTCGTCGCCAAGTAGGCGGCAGTCATCGCCAGGTAGGCGGCGGTCGTCGCCGGGTCGCGGCGGTCGTCGCCAGGTAGGCGGCAGCGTCGCCAGGTAGGTCGTAGC
>NZ_JADPUN010000187.1 GCF_015690345.1 Plantactinospora alkalitolerans
ACCTCCGAGAGCACCCGCAGGAAGGCCCTACCAGCCTTCCTGCATCACTACAATCACCACCGACCCCACACCGCCATCGGCGGCCGGCCACCCATCACCAGGTTGACCAACGTCCCTGGGCAGTACAGCTAGAGCTTCACCGGTCGCAGGGGATGTTCGAGATGATCTTGTCGGTCACTGCCGGAAACGATCTTCCAAACTGGGGCTCAGTCGACCAGGCCGATCAACTGTACGGTGCGTACTGAACACTGCGGGACCAGCGGCGCCACAGGGGCAGCGGTAGGCAACCGGACAAGCCTTCGTAGCCGGTTTCAGCCTCAACCGATCCATCGGGCATCGCCACCTCGACAAGGGACCGGCCCCGCGCGAAGACCTCCCGGACACGTCCCGCGACGACTGAGCGAGCGACATTGCCGAGGAAGTCCAGGTCTTCGCGTACTGGGCGGAGCTCCCACCGGCCTCCGTACTCACCAACCTGCAAGACGATCTCCTCCGCGAACTCCGACCACGCGAAGCCCCGCGCGTCGGGATTCGTCGGCGTGACCGTTACGCCAACCCCCCACCGCAGTCTCTCGATCTCCACCTCTGCGGTGCCGGCCAACTCGTACGCCAACTGGGTAGCCAGGTCCAGCGTTGCAGGGGCTTGCGGACCAGGCTCCGGTACGTCATGCGGGTCGGCGTTGCTCACGAGCCGGGACTGTACAGCCATTCGTGCAGCCGAGCCGATCGACTGATACCCGAACGACGGGGTCAAGCGGGACAGCCGCAGGCACCGCGGCCGGCTCCTGCGGAAGAGATGGCATGCTCCTGCGTGTGCACCCTCCGCCCCCGCATTCCGACATCCCGGCCACGGCGGCTGCTGAACCCACCCCGTTCTCGTGGTCAACCCAACCACCGCGCCGGACGAAACCTCGGATACCTGGCAACCGCCTGATGGTGATCGGGTTCGTCGTAGGCATAGCGATCTGTGGTGGCCTGGCCATCCACGACACCATGACGAAGAACAGGCCGCGACCGCCGGATTTGCGGACCCTTCTGTTGCCCGCACCGGGCGACACCTTGCCCTGTGCCATGGACGGCGTCGTGCTGCCGCGCGCGGCGCTCGCGCAGTCGGCCGCATTCTCGGGCGACGTTGCGGCACTTCTGGGGGAGACCCGGATCAGCTCCGGCGCGTTTCGCTGCTGGATCACGTTGCCCGCCACCGCCGGAGGCGAAGCCGTGTCCATTCACGTCATGCTGATGCGTCTGGCGGATCCGGTTCAGGCCGAGCAGGTGATGGCGCGTTATGGACCGGCGCAGTTGCAGGCCGTGGGGGCGACCGACGTCGCCGACATCCCCGGCGTAGCGCAGGGCCGATCCTTTACGCTGCCCGGGACTCCGAGCCCGAGGAGGTTCGCGGTGGCGCGCCGGGCGGAGACGCTCCTCGTGATGTTCGGACAGGGGTCTCCGTCGTTCAACACGGCCGCGATCGACCAGGTCGCCGTGCGGCAGTACGAGCGGCTCTGACACCTCCGTCGCCGGCCGTCGACACAGGGTCACCGCCGCCGGCTCAGTGGTGCTCGCGGATCCGGTTCCAGGTGCTCGGCCGGGTGGCGGAACGGCTGACCAGATCGATCAGGAATCGAGAAGCGCGGGTCGCGGAGCCGCCTAGCCTGATCAGCATGGACATCACCATTCACACGACCGTTCTTCCGCATGACGACCCGGACGCGTCACTGGCCTTCTACCGCGACGCCCTCGGCTTCGAGGTCCGCAGCGACATAGGGCAGGGCAGGATGCGCTGGATCACGGTCGGCCCCGTCGGCCAGCCCGGCACCTCGATTCTTCTGGCGCCGCCGGCCGCCGATCCCGGGGTCACCGAGGACGAGCGCCGCACCATCGCCGAGATGATGGCCAAGGGCACCTACGGCTGGATCCTGCTGGCCACCGGCAACCTCGACGACACCTTCGAGAAGGTGCAGGCCGCCGACGTCGAGGTCGTCCAGGAGCCGACCGAGCAACCGTACGGCGTCCGCGACTGCGCGTTCCGCGATCCCGCCGGCAACATGGTCCGCATCCAGGAGCTTCGCTGAATCGTCCGGCGCGGGCATCCACAGGACGGTGTCCGCCGGGCGGCCGACGGACCTGACGAGAAGGAGATCTCTCGTGTGTCACCCCTCGTGGGGTCCCGCCCGCGCCACGGCGCAGCGCCTGAGTGATCTCGCCCGGCTGCGCCGCGTCCGCGACCGGATCGACCGGGAGTACGCGCAGCCGCTGGACGTCGAGGCGCTCGCCCGCGGCGTCCACATGTCCGCCGGGCAGCTCAGTCGCCAGTTCCGGCTGGCGTACGGCGAATCGCCGCACGCGTACCTGATGACGCGTCGCGTCGAGCGCGCGACGGCACTGCTGCGTCGTGGCGACCTCAGCCGTGCGACGGGGGCCGAGGCGGGGCCGCCGGCGGGTGCGGCGGAACAGGTGACAGAACCGGTCAGGAATCAAGAAGCGTTGGTCATCGAGCCGCAATTAGCGTGATGACCATGACATTCATCGAATCCGTCACTCTCGACGTGGCCGACCCCACGGCCGCCGCCCGCTTCTACGGCACCGCGTTCGGTCTCGACGGGCAGATACGCCTGCGGGCCTCGCAGGCCGCTACGACCGGATTCCGGGGGTTCACGCTGTCGCTCACCGTGTCCCAGCCGGCCACCGTTCACAGCCTCATCGGGTCCGCCCTCGACGCCGGCGCGACGCCGCTCAAGCCTGTCGCGAAGTCGCTCTGGGGTTACGGCGGTGTCGTACAAGCGCCGGACGGGGCGATCTGGAAGGTCGCGACCTCGGCGAAGAAGGACACCGGCCCCGCCACCCGGCAGATCGACGAGATCGTGCTCCTGCTGGGAGCCGCGGACGTGGCCGCCAGCAGGAGGTTCTACGTCGAGCAGGGCCTTGCCGTGGCGAAGAGCTTCGGCCGCATGTACGTCGAGTTCGCTACCGGGCCGGGTTCGGTCAAACTGGCGCTGTACCGGCGCCGTGCCCTTGCCAAGGACGCCGGCGTCGCTCCCGAGGGCACCGGATCGCACCGGCTCACGATCGGTGGCGATGTCGGGTCCCTCACCGACCCGGACGGCTTCGCCTGGGAGGCCGTGACGCCGGCACCGTCCGCCCTGAAGGCAGAGCTCTCCACGAAGTGACCGGAGGAGTCAGGACGGCCGCGCCGCCGCGTGGACCTGCCGGAGGCGAACGAGCTGCGGGGACGCGACCTCATGCGCGCCGGCCGCCGGCTCCGCTGACCGTTCGGCTCAGCGGTGCGCGCGGATCCGGTCCCAGGTGCTCGGCGGCTCCAGCCGTACGCCGGTGCGCAGCGGGGCGCTGACCGGTGCGGTCTCACCGGAGACCGCGCTGACCTGGCCGTGCGCGGCCTCGGCCGGTAGCAGCGTCGGTACGACCGGGATGTCCATGTCCAGCCGCACCTGCATGCCGGGCCAGCCCACCACGGTCAGGTCCTCTGCGGCGTGGATCGTCGTGCCGGTGTCGAGCGGCCCCTGCACGGTGGCGACCTGATCGCCGGCCCGGACGACCGGGTGCACCGTGATCGCGGCGGCGGCGGTGCGGACCAGCGGACGGGTCGCCCGGAACACCCGGTCCAGCTGTACGGGGGTGTTGGCGCCGGGCTGGCCGAGGACGGCGCCGACGACGGTGATCCTCCGGCCACCGACCTTGACGACGGAGGCGAAGACCAGGCATCCGCCGGCCTCGTCGGTGGACCCGGTCTTGATCCCCACGACGCCGTCCCGGCCGACCAGGGAGTTGTAGTTCTTCACGGTGCCGGCGACGGGCAGGGTGGCCTTCTTCTGCGCCACGATCTCCGCGAACGCCGGCAGTTTCATCGCCTTGCGGGCCAGGATGACCTGGTCGACGGCGGTGCTCACGCTGCCCGGGTCGAGCCCGGACGGATCGGTGTAGTGGGTGTTGGTCATGCCCAGTTCGGCGGCGGTGTCGTTCATCTTGGCGACGAATGCCTCGATGCTGCCGGCGTCCCAGGCGGCGAGGATCCGCGCCATGTTGTTCGCCGACGGGAGCAGCACCGCCTGCAGCGCCTGGCGCTCGGTGAAGACCGCGCCGGCGGCGACCGCCACCAGGGACTCGCCGCGCGCCAGCTCCGCCGGGTACGCGGCGGCCTGCGCGGCGCTGACGGTGAGCTTCGGCCCGTGCTCGCCCCGCCCCAGCGGATGCTCGGTCAGGATCACGTACGCGGTCATCACCTTGGCCACGCTCGCGATCGGCACCGGCTCGTTGCCGCCCGACGTGCCGAGCGAGCCCAACCCCTCCACCGAGAGGGCCGCCTGTCCCGACTTCGGCCACGGCACCTTCGGGGCCCTGCCGGGGATGACCATCGAGGCGGGCAGGGTCCGCGTGACGGTCGGCGCGGGCAGCGGGTCGCGCAGCGGCTCGATCGCGACCAGTGCGGAAGCGGCCAGGAGCAGGGTCAGCAGACCACTGATCAGCAACCAGAGGCGGCCTCTGGGACGCCGGGCCGGCGGTTGCGGCGGGACCGGTTCGATCACCTGGGTCGTCGCAGAGTCGAGCATCCTGATATCTCCCCCGTGTCGCACGCCGGCCTTGCTCCCCTGCCTGGCCGGTGCGCCGTTGCTGCTGTCACTGACGCGGTCGTGCCCGGTGCACCCCGTACCGGTACCGCACACTGCCGAGTAGTGCATTGTCGCACCGCACGTCAATGACTAGGTCAGAGTCGCCACGACGTACGCGGCAGCCTTGGCGATGACGGCGTTGTCGTATTCGGCATCCTTGGTCGCCTTACTGGACATCACCGCGATCACGAGCGGCGCCGACGTCGGAGGCCACACGACGGCGATGTCGTTGATCGTTCCGTACGCACCGGTTCCGGTCTTGTCGGCCACGGTCCATCCCCGGGGAACGCCGGCCCGGACCCGTTGGGCGCCGACACTGGTGGCGTTGCGTTCCAGCAGGTCACGGAGGAAGCCGCGCTTGTCCGGTGGCAGCGCGTCGCCCAGCACGATCTTCTGGTAGTTGCCGGCGAACGCCCGGGGAGAAGTGGTGTCACGGGGATCTCCCGGGACGGCGGTCGTGATCGCCGGCTCGATCCGGTCCATCCGGGTGACCGTGTCGCCGAGGCTCCGTGCGTACGCGGTCAGCTGGGCCGGACCGCCGAGATCGCGGAGCAGGAGGTTGGCGGCCGTACCGTCGCTGTGCCGGACCGCGGCGTCACAGAGTTGCCGGATCGTCATCCCCGTGGCCACGTGGTGCCTGGTGACGGAGGCGCTCTTCATGAGGTCGTCTTCGGTGTACCTGACGACCGTGTCCAGGTGCGACATCGGGTTGCGATGCAGCACCGCTGCCGCAGCCAGTCCCTTGAACGTCGAACAGAACGCGAATCGTTCGTCGGCCCGGTGGGCGATGACGGTGCCGGTGGCGGTGTCGAGGGCGTACACCCCCAGCCGCGCCTTGAACTGTCGCTCCAACTCGACCAGGCGCTCATGCCGGTTGTTCGTCGCGGCGGCCGAGGGCGCGGGGGAGGGCGAGGAAGTCGGAGA
>NZ_JADPUN010000367.1 GCF_015690345.1 Plantactinospora alkalitolerans
ACTCGACTTCGGCGAGGCGACCATCTCCGAGGAGGACGAGCAGTCGAGGCGTACGCAGATCTGGTGTGACGCCCCGATCGGCGAACCTCGCGCCGGCCCCGGCAGCCGGCGCTGCCAGCGGTTCGCCGGCCACCCCGGCGGCTGCGCCACCTGACCGCGTCGAACCTAGTGGTCGGACCGGGTGAGCATCGCGGCGATCCGGGCCACCCCGGCCCGGACCTCGGCCGGATCCGGCGGCTGCCGGGGTTGCGCGGCGGCGCGGGCGCTCTCCCCGATCAGTTCCTCGTCACCGACGTCCTCGTAGTCGCCGTAGACGGTGGCCTCGTCCAACTCCACCGCCTCGTCCTCGACCGCGATCTGCGCGGCGGCGATCTCGGCCCGGATCTCCTCGGCGGACACCCGGGGCAGCAGCGGCTCGACCACGGCCATCAGTTCCTCGTCGGCCACCACCGACTCGGCCAGCGCCAGCGCGTGTGGTCGCTCGTACGGCCCGCAGACCACCGGCTCCCACTCCTCGTCGTCGTCGAGCGGACCGAAGGTGATGATCCAGGGCAGCGCAAGGATCGGCGAGTCGTCCGGAAGCTCCAACGTCACTAGTGCGCCCACGCGACCCATCATCGCGGTGTTCGACGTGCTATTAGTGGCTTTTGCCCGAATCGCAGCGCTCGTCGCTTCTACCCCGGCCGCTCACTCTCGGTTTCCGCGCTCACCCGGCTCCGGCGACTCCGGCCGAACCGGATCGGAAGCCGCATCCCCGGAGCCGGCCGGCTCGGGATCCGGAGCCTTCGCGGCGGCCGGCTCGGGATCCGGAGCCTTCGCGGCCGTCGGGTCGGGGACCGGCGCTCCGCCGGCGGCCAGATCCCGGATCCGCCCGTGCCGGCCGGTCGCCGCGATCGCCGCGCCGAAGAGGAGGAGCTGGTTCAACAGGTAGAGATAGATCAGCAAACCGACCGCCCCGGCCACCACCGTGTACGCCGGATTCCGCTCCCACCGCACCACGTAGTACCGGCCCAGCGAGTTGAGCAGGGTGATGCCCAGAGCCACGAAGAGCACCGGCGGCAGCCAGCGCCGGAAGCTCATCCGCAGTCGGGGCACGGCGAGCAGCAGCGCCGAACCCAGCACCACGTTGATCAGGAGCGCCAGCAGCCAGCTACAGATCGACAACAGCACCGACCGGGCGCCCAGCAGCCAACTGAGCAACGACTCCAACGCGTCCACGGCGCCGACCGAGAGCCCGAGCAGCAGGAAGATCACCAGCAGGATCGCCAGGTCGACCAGTTGGCGGAAGACGATGTAGCCCGGATGCTGGTCCAGCCGGTGGATCAGCCGTTGGGACGAGCGGATCGACTCGACCCAACCGATTCCGGTGACCGCCAGCAGGATCAGCCCGATGATGCCGGGGCGGCTGCTGCTCTGCCGGATCTGTTCGGGGTCGACGAACGGCAGGTTCCGCTGGATGAAGCCGACGATCACCCGACCGCTCTCGGCACTGTCCCCGAGCAACGCGCCCAGGACCGCGTACGCCACCAGGCCGAGGGCGAAGACCGCGAAGAAGCCGTAGTACGCGATGGCCGCCGCCAGCCGCCCGCCGAGTACATCGGTGTAACGCCCCACCGCTCGGGCGAGGTGATCGAACCAGGGCGATCGCCGACGATGCGCGGTCAGCCGCCGGTCGATCCGGGCCAACAACCGCTCGAAGGCGTTCACGCCGCCATCCTTGCCCATCGCCCCGCCGTTCGGGGGCCGGTCAACCCGGCGCGCCGGTTTTGCGGTCAACCGCCGAGGGCGAAGTCCCGTCGGGGCTGCCAGCGGGAGTCGCCGTTGTGCGAGAACAGGGTGAACTTCTCCACCTTGAACAGCGCAGAGAAGTCGGCCAGGTCCTCGTAGACCCGGTCCAGCGCCTCGGGCGCGACGTCCTGGGCGACGGTCACGTGCGGGTGGTACGGAAAACGGCTCTCCCGGCGCAGCTCTGGCGCCTTGGTGATCGCCCCGGCGAGCAGCTCGCACTCGCTGATTCCCGCCGCGACCACCACGAAGACCACCTCGGTGATCGGCCGGAACGTGCCGGTACCCCGCAGGTGCAGCAGATACGGTCGGTGCGCGGCGGCGACCTCGGCCAGGTGGCGCTCCACCGCCGGCAGGCTCGCCAGCGAGATGTCGGTCGGCCCGAGCAGCGTCAGATGCGCCGGGACGTACTCGGCCTGCGGGTCACCCGCCTCCGCCCGTCGACGGGTCAGGAACTCGCGCCACGGCTCCGGGACGTCCACGGCGATCCCGACCCGGGTCACCGGGAACTCGGGGTCCTGCGATCCGTCCGTGACAACCACACTCCGCTCCACTTCACCCTCGCACCGGCGCCCCAGACCGACGAGCACGTCCCTGGTGACCGGTGGACTTCCCCCGCCACCGCGCTTACGAGATCTAACTGTTCCTTGCCCCCGGCAGGAACCCGACCCGGTCGTACGCCTCGCGCAGGGTCGCCGAGGCGATCGTGCGGGCCTTCTCCGCGCCGAGCGCCAGCAGCTTGTCGAGCTGCGCCGGGTCGTCCAGGAAACCCTGGGTCCGCTGCTGGATCGGCCGGACGAACTCCGTCACCACCTCGGCCAGGTCCTTCTTCAGGTCGCCGTAGCCCTTACCCGCGTACGCGCCGACCAGGTCCTCGATCGTCCGGCCGGTGATCGCGGCGTAGATGGTCAGCAGGTTGGCGATCCCCGGCTTCTGCTCCGGTTCGAAGATGATCTCCCGGCCGGTGTCGGTGACCGCAGACCTGATCTTCTTGGCCGACCGGGCCGGATCGTCCAGCAGCATGATGATCCCGGCCGGCGACGACGCCGACTTGGACATCTTCGCCGTGGGATCCTGGAGGTCGGTGATCTTCGCGGTGTCCCGGAGGATGTACGGGGCCGGCACGGTGAAGGTCCGGCCGAACCGGCTGTTGAACCGCTGCGCCAGGTCGCGGGTCAGCTCCAGGTGCTGGCGCTGGTCCTCGCCGACCGGTACCGCGTCGGCCTGGTAGAGCAGGATGTCGGCGGCCTGCAGGATCGGGTACGTGAACAGGCCGACGCTGGACCGGTCGGCGCCCTGCTTCACGGACTTGTCCTTGAACTGCGTCATCCGGCTCGCCTCGCCGAACCCGGTGATGCAGCTCAGCACCCAGGCGAGCTGGGCGTGCTCCGGCACCTGCGACTGGACGAACAGGGTGCACCGCTCCGGGTCCAGCCCGACGCCGAACAGCTGCGCCGCGGCGATCCGGGTCTGCTGCCGCAACGCGACCGGATCGTGGCCGGCGGTGATCGCGTGCAGGTCGACGACGCTGTAGAAGGTGTCGTGCGTCTCCTGCATCGCCACCCAGTTGCGTACCGCGCCCAGGTAGTTGCCGACGTGGAACGAGTCGGCGGTCGGCTGGATGCCGGAGAAAACCCGGGGCCGGGCAGGAACGTCGGACATGCCGGCAATTCTGACAGCATCCATGGGAGCGTGTCCCGACGCCCCTGTGCCAAATCCCGGATCGGCCGCCGACCCGGTGGAACCGGACGGGCCGGTGGCGGCTCGTACCCTGAAACCGGAGTCGGTCGGCTTCGCCGCACCCGCGCGCCGCACGGCCTGGCCGGAGGGGACAGCACTTGGTACGGAATCGGGGCGGACGCGGTGCGAGCCGTGCACGGGCGGCGGCGGACGAGGCGATGGGCGAGCTGTACCACGCCTGCTACCGGCGACTGGTCGCACAGGTCTACGCGTTCACCACGGACCTGACCGAGGCACAGGACGTGGTGCAGGAGGCGTTCGCCCGGGCGATCGCCCGGCCGCAGGGGCTCGACGACGTGGACAACCCGGAGGCGTGGCTGCGGACGGTCGCGGTGAACGTGGTCCGGCGGCGATGGCGGCGACGCCAACTGCTGGACACCATCCTGCTGCGGGACCGTCCGGTCGCCCGGCTGGTCGAGCCCGCTCCCGGGCCCGAGCGGACCGACCTGCGGGAGGCACTGGCCGGGCTGCCGGTCAGCTATCGGGAGGTCATCGTGCTGCACTACTTCGCCGACCTGCCGGTCGAGGAGATCGCCGGGCTGCTCGGCGTACCGACCGGCACGGTGAAGTCCCGGCTGTCCCGGGGCCGAACCGCGCTCGCCGCCGAACTCGGCGACTACCAGGGCGGCAGTGCCCCGGCACCGGCCACCCGAACGGGACCGGCGGTCCGGGCCGCCCGGGCCAGCGGTACGACCGGGGTGAATCATGCCTGATCGGGAGATCTCCCGTGCCGGTCTCGACGTACGGCTGGCAGACGGGCGGACGGACCTGCTGGACAGCATCGACCAGCCTCCCCTGGCCCGGATCCGGGACCGGGCGGCGGCTCGGCGCCGGCGTCGACGCGCGGCCGGCAGCGGCGGTGCGGCCCTGCTCTGCGTGGCGGTCGCGGCGACCCTGCTGCTCCAGCCCTGGACAGCCGACGGCACGGCTCCGTCCCCACCGCCGGTGGCCGACGCGCCGCCGGGCGGCCCGGTCTACACCGCGGCGGGGATCACCATCAACGGGCTCACCGGGTCGGCCGTCACCGGGATTCCCGGCACGATCAGCGACGTCGAGTTCGTCGACCCGGACCACGGCTACCTGCTGGCCGGCTGCCCGGCCGGCGCTCCCTGCCCGGTCAGCCTGGCCCGGACCGGGGACGGCGGTCTGACCTGGCAGTACAGCGAACTGCCCTGGGCCGCCGTCGGAGCGGAGCTGACCGGTTTTCCCGACGGCAATCTGATGATCACCTCCGGCGCGGACACCTACGTCTCGTTGGACCAGGGACGGAACTGGCAGCCGGTCGGGGCGGGCAGCGGCGCCGGACGCGTACCGGCGACGGCCGGCGACCTGCTCCGGGCCGGGCCGGGCGGCCGGTGCGGGCTCGCCGTCGAGGTCTGGCGGCCGGCGCTGCCCCGGGCCGGCGCTGCCGCGACCGATCCCGACCTCGACGTCTGCTGGGTGGCTCCGGCGGCCACCGCCGATGGCGCCTGGTGGGTCGGCGGTACCCGCGACGGCAACGCCGCGGTGGCGGTGACCCGGGACCGGGGTACGCACTGGCGAACGGTCGAGCTGCCCGGAACGGGTGTACCGGCCGGACCGGTGGAGGTGACCAGCCTCGGCAGTCAGGCGTACGCGACCGTGCTCGACGCCGACCGGAGGGTGCTGGCGCTGTTCCACTCCGGGGACGGCGGGCAGAGCTTCAGCCGGACCCGGTCCGGTGGCCCGGCGGCACCGCAGGGGCTGAGCGGTGAGCCGGTGCCGCTGCTCGACGGGCGACTGTTGGTGGCCGGCACCGACAGGTACTTCTACGTCAGCGCCGACCGAGGGGCGACCTTCAGCCGGGCCGAGGGCAGTCTGCCGGTCGTCGGCCGGCTGACCCGGACGGGCGCGGGATACGTCGCCTACGACCTGTTCGGCTCCGGCTGGGCCGCCTACTCCGCGGACGGCGCCACCTGGCGCAAGCTCCAGATCAACTGACCGGGCCAGATCAACTGACCGGGGCGGCCGGTCCGCCCCGGTCAGTTGATCTGGCC
>NZ_JADPUN010000433.1 GCF_015690345.1 Plantactinospora alkalitolerans
GTTCAACGCCCGGCGTTCGGCGCCCCGCTCGCCCTGGAGAGCGGTCCGTCCGCGCCGGCACCGCGCGGCGCCGGTCACGACACCGCGCCGACGGGGCGGCCGTTCAGTCCGGCCACCAACGGCGGCAACGGACATCAGGGCCCTCCGCCCGGCGAGGTGCGGGGAATGCCGGCCTGGTCCGATCTGACCGGGGCGCGGGCCGGACTTCACGGCGGTGACCCGTTCACCCCGCGGACCCCCAACGGGCACGACATCGAGCCGCTGCCGCAGCGGCGGGCCTCGGAGCAGGACACCGAGGCGCTGGGGCCGAACGACACGATGTCGGGCTTCACCATCCCCCGGCAGCGGCCGACCACCCCGGAATCCCAGCCCGGCGGGTTCAACGCACCACGTCCGGTGTCCGCCCCACCGGTACCACCGGTTTCGGCGCCGCCCGCGTCGACCTCCCCGTTCCGCACTCCGGGGGCGTCCCCGTTCGGTGGCCCCCCGGCTCCGGCGGCCGTCCCGCCGCCGGCGCAGTTCCCGCCGCCGGCGCAGTTCCCACCACCTGCCCCACCCGCTCAGCCCGCCACGCCCACGCCGGCTCCCGCGGCCGGAGCACCGCCGGCGTGGCCGCCGGTGAACACGCCGGACCGGGAGGCCGCCGCACCACCGGTTCCCGAGCGGCTGGCCGCCGCGTTGGACATGACCGCCGAGCTGCCCCGGATGGCCCGACCGGCCGCCGAGGCTCCGGCCAACGTGGAGGCTCGGCCGAAGTTCGCCGACGAGACCATGGAACTGCCGATCTTCCGCGAGCTGGAGTCGGCCTGGTTCCGGACGCGGCGTACGCCGGAGGAGGCCGGGGTGCGTCCGCAGGGCGCCACCACGGCCACCCAGGCGGCGCCTCGGGCCGCCGCGGTGGACACCGCTGTCCCCGAGACGGTCCAGACCGCACCCTCACCGACGAGTAACGCGGCAATGGTGAACAACCCGGTGTCCGTCGGCCAGCAACCGCCCGCCGGCCCGGCCGGCATGGGTGGGTCTCCGGCCGGTGGCAACGGCGGCGGGCGGCCGAGCGAGCCGTCGGGAGGCTGGCGTACGGCCGCCGACGACGGCTGGCGGGCGGCCATGGCAGCCACGACGGCCGCCACGGCACCGGCTGCCACCGAAACGACTCAGACCGGCCTTCCCAAGCGGGTGCCGATGGCCCAGTTGGTGCCCGGAGCCGTGGAGAAGCCAGCCATTTCGGCGCAGCGTCGTACCCCGGAGGCGGTACGTGGGCTCCTGTCCGCGTACCACCGTGGAGTGCAGCGTGGCCGCACGAACCCCACAGACGACCAGTCGACCAACCCGGAGGCGACTCCGGCAGGGCAGCAATCCCCGCAGGCCGATGTGGGCCCCGCGGCCGCTAGCGGCCAGAAGGAGCATGAAGGATGACATCTACGCAGGATCTCGGTTGGCTGCTGGCCAACTTCGCCGATCGTGTGCCCGGCGTCGCTCACGCGATCGCCGTCTCCGCGGACGGTCTGCTCCTGGCGTCGTCACGAGACCTTCCGCGCGACCGGGCGGATCAGCTCGCCGCGATCGCGTCCGGCCTGGTCAGCCTCACCCAGGGGGCGGCACGCTGCTTCGAGGGTGGCGCCGTGTTGCAGACAGTGGTCGAGATGGACAATGGTTTCCTGTTCCTGATGTCCATCTCGGACGGATCGTCGTTCGCGGTCCTCGCCGCCCGCAGCTGTGACGTCGGACAGGTGGGGTACGAAATGGCACTCCTCGTCGATCGGGTGGGTGACGCGTTGACGCCGCCGACCCGGGCCGCCGCGGGAATGCTCAGCTAGTGGTACCCGGCTGACGCCAGACGACAGCCGGTGCGACGACAATGGAACAATGACGAACTCCAGGGTTTGACTCTCGGGCACGGCGAGAAGGGGGTGAACGGCGATGATGGCCGAACGCGACGAGCCGACCGGCGCGCTGGTACGGCCATACGCCGTCACCCGCGGTCGTACGAGGCCGAGGCTCGACATTGCCCTGGAAGCGCTCGTCGAAACGACGGTGCGCGGTCGGTCCGCTGGGAACGGCAATGGCGGCCAGGGCCGGGAGCATCAATACATCGCCGCGCTGTGTGATGGTCGGCTGCAGTCGCTCGCGGAGATCGCGGCGCGGATGCAGTTGCCGCTCGGAGTGGCTCGGGTCCTTATCGCCGACATGGCTGCCGATGGCATGGTGGCGGTGCACGAACCGACAATTCTGGACGACTCAAACGACGCGGTGGGCACTGAACTGCTGGAGAGGGTGCTGAGTGGACTTCGCAGGCTCTGACATGTCGCACCGCCCAACGGCCGGGCGCGTGACATCGGCGAAGATCGTCATCGCCGGTGGCTTTGGCGTCGGCAAGACGACGCTGGTCGGCTCGGTCTCGGAGATCACGCCGCTGACCACCGAAGCGATCATGACGTCGGCTGGCGTAGGTGTCGATGACACGCGCCAGGTGCCGGGAAAGACGCCCACCACGGTCGCCATGGACTTCGGTCGAATCTCGATCGACCGGGACCTGATCCTGTACCTGTTCGGTACGCCGGGCCAGACGCGATTCTGGTTCATGTGGGACGAACTGGTGCGAGGGGCGATCGGGGCGGTGGTCCTCGTGGACACCCGCCGGTTGGCCGACTGCTTCGCGGCTATCGACTTCTTCGAGCATCGGCGGCTGCCGTACCTCGTGGCGATCAACTGCTTCGACGGTATGCAGTATCACGACCCGCAGGATGTGCGGGACGCGCTGGCCATCTCCAGTGACGTTCCGGTCGTCGCCTGCGATGCCCGGAACCGGGAGTCGACCAAGCACGTGCTGATCTCGCTGGTCGAGTACGTGCTGACGATGCGGCGTTCCCGCGCCGTCGCCCCCGCCTGACCGACGCGTACGTCGGTCGGCGGGAGCACGCCGCTCGTCGGTGTCGTTCCTGTCTGACGATGCCGTCGGCTCATGTCGCGCTGCCGGCTGCCCCGATCCCGACGGGCGGCCGAAGCCGGCCCCGGCCCGCGGCGGCCACCTACCGCCGGCCCGTGCTCCGTGGTACCCGTACGGCTGCCCGGAGCCCGCGACGATCGGAACGTACGGCCGTGGGGCTGGCCCGCCCCGGCCGGCTCCGAACGGGTCTCCGGTCCCGGTGGGGCGGGCTGGAGCAGGCGGTCAGGAGACCCGGCTCCAGGCACCCGAGGACACCGTGAAGATGCCGAGTGAATCCGCGTCCATCCCGCCGTGCCGGATCGGTGCGAACGAGTACGCCCCGGCGATGCCCTCGGTGATCTGGTTGCCCAGATAGGCCCGCAGCCGCCCCCGGTCGACACTCTTGGCGAGCCGGGCGGCGTTGACGACGAGCTGCACCGCGTCCGAGGCGTACGGGGCGAATCCGCTGAACGAGCCGTGCTCGTGGACGTAGCGGTAGACGAAGTCCCGACGGGCCAGCCCGGCGGTGGTGGTGTTCGTCAGTGACGAGCCGCCCAGCGAGATCGGGTGCACGGCGTACGCCCCCTCGACCGCCGGGGTGTTCTTCTCGGAGAGGGTCTCCTCGGCGACGGCGCCGGGGTCGAACAGGATCGGTCCGGTGTAGTCGGCCTTCCGCAGGGCCCGGGCGGCGGCACCGGAGAAGGGCGCGGTCGCCCAGACGACCACCGCATCGGGATTCTTCGCGGCGATCCGTTCCGCGGCGGGGCCGAGGTCGGCGTCCTCGGCGCGGGGCAGTCGGACGGACCGGACGAGGTCGCTGTTCACACCCTTCAGGGCCGCTGTGACGGCCCGTACGCCCGAATCTCCGTGGGGGCCACTCGCTACCAGCAGCCCGACCCGTTCGTGCCGCTGCGTGCGAATGAGCTGGGCCAGCGCTCGGGCCACGTCACGGGCGTCCGGGGTCAGCTTGAAGATGAAGGTCCGCTGGGACAGCGGAAGGGTGATGTTGTCGGCGGCGGCGAACGAGATGAACGGCAGATGCTGCTGCTGTGCGACGGGGGCGATCGCCAGCGAGGTCTCGGCGAGGCAGCCCCCGATCAGCGCGTGCACGTTGTCGCGGGTGGCGAGCTCGGTGGTGTGCTGGGCGGCGAGACGCGGGTCGCTGGCGTTGTCCCGTACGACGAGCCGGATGTTGCGGCGGAGGTTGCCGACCGGCACGCCCCCCTCGTTGAGGATGTCGGTCGTGATCCGCAACGCGCGCTCCTGTTGCGCACCCAGGGCCTTGCCGACCCCGCTGAGTTCGAGGCTCGCGCCGACCACCAGTTCCCTGGCGTCGGAGCCGGAGGGTCCGGTCCGCTCCTCTTCCCGGCCGCACGCGGCCAGCAGGGTGGTGGCCGCCGCCGCCAGGAGGCCACGTCGACTCAGCGTCCACGCCTCGACTGTCGGTACGGCCATCCGTCGCCATCCTTCATGCCCTGCTCACGGGCGTTGCCTACGGTTCCGCCGGTATGGTCGCGGGCGGCGTGGTCCGTCGTCAACTCTGCGCGCTGTGGTGAGGAACACGCAGGTCAGGAGGCATTTGATGCTGACCGGCCGGTCAACTGACTAGTTTCGACCGAACGGCCCGGCGTGGTGGACGCCCGTCCGGGAACGCGTCATCGCGCCCGCCGAGGCGCCCAGCCACCCCGTGGGGGTGCCGGTTGCCTCGACGAGCGCGACAGTCGGGCGTGGGCCCGTCAGGAGCGATAGCCCGCGGAGCGGTACTCGTAATCCAGGTTCTCGGCCCGTTCGTCCGGATCCCGGCTGAAGTCCCAGCCACCGGCGGCCTCCCGGCCCGGACGGCCGCCGACGGCGTAGCCGCCGATCTCCTGGCCGCGTCGCCAGCCCCGGAAGTAGCCGGTGGTGTGTTCGGCGATCCGTGCCGCGTCCCGGACGATCCGTAGTGGCCGCTCGTCGCGCAGTGGAGAACCCGGCACCAGATTTGCCTGGGGCACCCGCTTGGGCAGGCCGGCTCCGGTCGAGGCGCCCACCGACGGGCGGGCTGCCTGCTCGGCGGCCCGCCATCCGGTGTCGGCCGTCGAGGACCACTCCACCTCGGCGGCCTCCTCCTCGTCGGAGTGGCCGGTGAACCAGGCGGACCGGGCCGCCGCGAAGATCAGCAGGTCGCCGTCGCCCTCGTCGGAGACCGGAGGCGCGCTGGCCTCGACATTGCGGCGGGGCAGCGGAGCCGGCTCCGGCGGGGCAGCGTTGCCCTGCTCCACCAGCCGCAGCGGTGGGTTGTCGGCGGGCAGGCCGTTGTGTAGCGCCCGGTCGGCGAGCGGGGGCGGCTCGACCAGTCGCAGCGTCGGTGGCTCCGGCGGCAGGTCGTCCGCCTGCCACGGCGGGGTCACCCGCCCGTCGGTGGGAGCCGGACTGACCGGTGCGTCCCGGTTGGTCGGTTGGCCGCCGTGATAGGTCGAGTACGCCGACGGGGCCGGCCCGGCCGCCCGGGATCACGCCGATGTCGTCGGGACGCGGGGCGATCC
>NZ_JADPUN010000384.1 GCF_015690345.1 Plantactinospora alkalitolerans
CCGCGAGCATCGCCGCGACGATCTCCACACCCCGGGGCAACAGCAGAGCCACCACCGACTCCACCCCCACACCCCCAGCCACCAGACCAGCAGCCAACTCATCCGACCGCGCATCAAGCTGCGCATAGGTCAGACTCACTGCGCCGGCGGTGACCGCGACAACATCCGGATGTGTCGTCACCTGGGCGGCGAACAGATCCAGGATCGTGCCGTCCGGTGTCGGGGCCGCGGTGTCGTTCCAGGCCTCCAGCACCAGCGTCCGCTCCGCCGGATCCACCACATCGACCGCACGCACCGGCAGATCCGGAGCCGCCGTCACCAACTCCAACACCCGACCGAACCACCGCGCCAACCGCTCCACCGTCACCACATCGAACAAATCCGCCGCACCGGTCACCCAGCCGGTCAGGCCGGCCGGACGACCATCCGCGTCGAGGCCCTCCCTGAGCCCGAGTTCGAGGTCGAAGCGAGCCACCGGCGCCGATTCGGCGATCGGCGTGGACTCGATCCGTACTCCGGGCAGGTCGAGGACGGCGCGGTCGATGTTCTGGAGGGTCAGCATCACCTGGAACAGCGGATGCCGCGACAACGACCGCTCCGGCGCCAACTCCTCCACCAGCCGCTCGAACGGCACATCCTGATGCGCCAACGCACCGAGCGTCGTCTCCCGCACCCGACCCAACACCTGCCGGAACCCCGGATCCCCCGACAGATCAGTACGGATCACCAGCGTGTTGACAAAGAACCCGACCAGATCATCAAGCGCCTCATCCGTACGGCCGGCGACCGGGCATCCGATCGGGATGTCGGTGCCCGCACCCAGCCGGGACAGCAGCACCGCGAATGCCGCTTCGACCACCATGAACGGCGTGGCGTCCTCGGCCCGGGCGAGCTCGACCAGTCGTTCGTGCACCTGCGCCGAAATCCGAAGCGGCGCCCGATGCGCGCGGTGTCCGGCCGTCGCCGGACGTGAACGATCTGCCGGCAGCGCCAGTTCTTCCGGTGCACCGGCCAGGGCCCGGCGCCAGTACGCCACCTGCCCGGCCAAGAGACTGCTCGGATCGGACTCGTCGCCCAGCAACTCCCGCTGCCACGACGCGTAGTCCGCGTACTGCACCGGCAGCGGCTCCCACACCGGTGTCTCGCCCCGGCGCCGTGCCTCGTACGCGGTCGCCACGTCCCGCATCAGCGGCCGACGGGACCAGCCGTCGGTGGCGACGTGATGCACCACCAGAGCGAGCACGTGGACGTCCGGCGCGACCCGGAACAGCCAGCCACGGACGGGAATCTCGGTCGTCAGATCGAAGGCGTACTGTGCCGCCTGCGCTACGGCATCGGCCAACTCGGTCGCCGGTACCGACGCCGACGACAACCGCCCATCGATATCCTCTGGCGCGAGAATGTGCTGATACGGCTCGTCGTCCGCGACCGCGAAGACCGTACGCAGTGACTCGTGCCGCGCGATGACGTCCCGCAATGCCGCTTCCAGGGCGGGGACGTCCAAGTCACCGGTCAGCTGCGCGATCGACGGGATGTTGTATGTGGGACTGGGCCCGTCCATCTGGGCCAGGAACCACAGCCTGCGTTGCGCGTACGAGAGCGGTGGCCGCTCCGGACGCGCCGTCGCCCGCAGCGCCGGCCGCGGCCGCTCCGCCGGACCGGCCAGCCGGGCGGCCAGGCCGGCAGGAGTGGGTGCCTCGAAGAACATGCGGATTTTGACTTCGACGCCGAGACCGGCGCGGATCCGGGACAGCAGCCGGATGGCCAGCAGGGAGTGGCCGCCGAGATCGAAGAAGCTGTCGTCCACCCCCACCCGCTCCACCCCGAGCACGTCAGCGAAGAGCGCGCACAGTTGTTCTTCCCGCTCGGTGGCCGGCGCGCGGCTCACCGGCGCGGCCGCGTACCCGGGAGCCGGAAGGGCGGCGCGGTCCAGCTTGCCGTTGGCGGTCAGCGGCAGGTCCGGCAGGGTGACGACCGCCGCTGGCAACATGTACTCGGGCAGCCGGCCGACCAGGAACTCCCGTAGTTCCCCCTCGGTGGGCACGGTCTGCTGCTCGGCGGGCACGACGTAGGCGACGAGGCGAGCGTCTCCCGAGGTGTCCGCGTGGGCGACGACGGCGGCACGAACGACCGCCGGGTGGGCGCGCAGGGCGTTCTCGACCTCACCCGGTTCGACCCGGTATCCGCGCACCTTGATCTGCTCGTCGGCCCGGCCCAGGAAGACCAGTTGTCCGTCGGCGGTCCACTTCACCCGGTCGCCCGTGCGGTACATCCGGTCACCGGACCCATACGGGCAGGCCACGAACCGTTCACCGGTGAGCGCTGGCCGGGCCACGTAACCCCGGGCCAGTCCGGTGCCGGCTACGTAGAGCTCACCGGCCACTCCGACCGGTACCGGCGCCAACTCGGCGTCGAGCACGTACGCCCGGGTGTTGGCCATCGGCGTGCCGATCGGGACGGTGCCGACCGCCACCGATGCGGCGGTCAACTCGGTGGTGGTCACACCGATCGTGGTCTCGGTCGGGCCGTAGTGGTTGAAGACCCGGCGGTCACCGGCCGCCGCGAGCAGTTCGCCGACCCAGGGCGCGGGCGCCGCCTCGCCGCCGAGCACGATCGACCGGGCCGGAATCGCACCCTCGAACCCGGTCACCGCACTCAGCGCGGCCAGATGCGACGGTACGGCCTTCAACACATCGATCTGCCGCTCAGCCAGATATCCGGCCACCGCCTGCGGGTCCATGACGGCGCTCTCGTCGAACACGTGCAACTGCCCGCCGGTGGCCAGACTGATGAACACCACCGTGTTGCCGAGGTCGGTCACCTGCGGCTGGAGCAGGCCGTACCGTAGCCCCGCGCCGTGCCAGTCAAGGCGCTCGGACACACTCGACACGTAGTTGGTGAGTGCCTCCTGGGTGACGGCGACCCCCTTCGGCGTGCCGGTCGATCCGGACGTGTACATGACGTACGCGAGGGCGCGCGAGTCCGTCGTGACGCCGGGCGCGGTGTCCGGGTAGCCGTCGAGCGTGCTGGACAGGTCGAGGCGCACCATCGGCACCGCGGACGTCGTCTCTCGGTCGGTCACCAGTACACCGGCACCGCTGTCGGCCACCATGAAGGCGACGCGCTCGGTCGGCAACGCGGCATCCACCGGCAGGTACGCACCACCCGCCTTCCACACCGCCAGGATGGCCGTGATCATGTCCGCGCCACGCGGCAGGCAGAGCGCCACCACCGACTCCTCGCGCACCCCCTGTCCTCGCAGACAGTGCGCAAGCCGGTTGGCCCGCCGCTCCACGTCGGCGTAGGTCAGCTCGACGCCGCCGGCCACCACCGCGACCGCATCCGGCGACTCTGCCGCGCGGCGCTCGAACCACTCGACCACGGTGCCGTCGGCAACCGGGACGGTGGTGTCGTTCCAGCCATACAGCACCTGATCCCGTTCGTCCGTGCCGAGCAGGTCGAGCGAGTTCAGGCGCGCGTCGGGTACGGTGCTGAGCGTTTCGAGGAGCCGGGTGAACCAGGCCGCGATCCGTTCCGCGGTCGCCGCTTCGAACAGATCCGCGGCTGCCGTCATCGAACCACGCAGGCCGTTCGGAGCACCCTGGTCGTCGAACTCCTCGGCGATCATCACATCCAGGTCGAACCGGGCGGCGGGACGTGTCGACGACATCCGCTCCACCGCCACGCCGGGCAGATCAAGGGCGACCGCGGCGTTGTTGTGCAGCGTCAGCAGCACCTGGAAGAGCGGGTGCCGGCCCAGTGACCGGGCCGGCGCGAGTTCCTCGACGAGCCGCTCGAACGGCACGTCCTGGTGCGCCAGCGCGCCCAGCGTGGTCTCCCGTACCCTGCTCAGCACCTCTCGGAAATCCGGGTCGCCGGCGAGATCGTTGCGGATGACCACCGTGTTCACGATGAAACCGACGACGTCGTCCAGGGCCTCGTCCGTGCGGCCGGCTACCGCCGATCCGATCGGGATGTCGGTGCCCGCGCCCAGCCGGGACAGGAGTACGGCGAGTGCCGCCTGCAACACCATGAACAGTGTCACGCCCTGGTTGCGGGTCAGCGCGGCCAGCCGCTGATGCACATCGGCCGGTATCCGCAGCGGGATCGAATGCCCGCCATAGCCGGCAGCGGCCGGGCGGATCCGGTCGTGTGGCAACGCCAGCTCTTCCGGTGCCCCGGCGAGCGCCTGTCGCCAGTACTCGATCTGCGTGGCGAGCCGGCTGTCCGGGTCGGACTCGTCGCCCAACAGTTCCCGCTGCCACAGGGCGTAGTCGGCGTGTTGCAGCGGCACCGGTCCCCAGCCCGGCTCCCGGCCGCACACCCGCTCGGCATAGGCGGTGGACAGATCCCGGCCGATCGGGCCCATCGACCAACCGTCGACGGCGATGTGGTGCACCGCGAGGACCAGGATCCACTCGCTGGACCCGGTGTCGAACAACCATGCCCGGATCGGCAGGTCGGTGGCTAGATCGAAATGGGCACGGGTCGCCTCACGGAGGGCATCAGCCAACACCTCCGGGTCGACCGAAGTGACCTGGACCCGCCAGTCGAACTCCCCCGGATCCAGGATCCGCTGGTAGGGCTCGCCATCGACGGACGCGAAGACGGTGCGCAGCGACTCGTGCCGCCCGATGACGTCCCGCAACGCCGCGTCGAGCGCGGACACATCGAGATCGCCGGTCAGCCGCATCACGGCCGGCATGGTGTAGGTCCGGCTGGGCCCCTCGAGCTGCGCCAGGAACCACAGCCGCCGCTGGGCGAAGGAGAGCGGGACCAGGTCGGGGCGCGCGCCGGCCTGCGGGACCGGACGGTTCCGTGTGTCCGGCCCGTTGAGCCGGTCCGCGAGTCCCGCGACCGTCGGACTTTCGAACAGGGTGCGGATTTCGAGGTCGACGCCGAGCGTGGCTCGGATGCGTGAGACGAGGCGTACCGCGAGCAGGGAGTGTCCGCCGAGGTCGAAGAAGCTGTCGTCGACGCCGACCGAGTCCAGGCCGAGGATGTGTGCGAAGGCGGCGCACAGCAGTTGCTGTTGCACGGTCGTCGCGGCCCGTCCGTTTCCGCTGCCGGTGGTGTGTTCGGGGGCGGGCAGGGCTCGGCGGTCGAGTTTGCCGCTGGTGGTCATCGGCAGCGTGGGGAGGGTCACCACGGTGGCCGGGACCATGTACTCGGGCAGCCGGGCCGCGGCGTGGGTACGTAGCTCGTCGTCGGGCACCGCGTCCGTGGCCGGTACGACGTAGGCGATCAGCCGCCGGTCGCCGGTGGAGTCCTCCCGCGCCAGGACCGCGACCTGCTCGACACCCGGATGGGTCAACAGCACAGTCTCGATCTCACCCGGCTCGATCCGGTATCCCCGTACCTTGACCTGGTCATCGACCCGGCCCAGGAACACCACCTGCCCATCGGCGGTCCATCTGAC
>NZ_JADPUN010000311.1 GCF_015690345.1 Plantactinospora alkalitolerans
ATCATGTCGTCGATCTTCACGTACAGTGCGGTCAAGAGGGTGTCCAGGTCTTGCGTCACAACATGATCTTGGATGCCCTCTCCTCATGCCCGGACATCGACCCCAGACTTCGGAACTACTCGTCTAGCGGCGCAGGGGGTGCATGATGGCGCCCTGGACGACCCGGTTGACCTCTCCACCGGGGAAGGGGTTGTCGGGTGTGCGCCCGAGCGCCAGGGAGAAGTGCAGGCCGATCAGCTGCGCGCAGATCACGGCGGGCAGCGCCAGCGCGGCGTCGTCGACGTCCGCCATACCGGGCAGGGTCCAGGCATTCTCCCTGGCGGGTTGTCCGGCGTGGGCGCTGACGGTGACGAGGTTCCGCTCCGGGATGACCCGCAGCAGCTCGGCCACCATGTCGCGGTCGTACTGGCTGGTGTACGGGTCGTTGGACTCGTAGCTCACGACCAGGGTCTGGTCGTTGAGCACGGATTTCGGCCCGTGTCGGAAGCCCAGGGCGGACTCGGCCAGGGCCACCGCGCGGCCGGCGGTCAGCTCCAGGACCTTCAGTGCGGATTCCCGGGCCAGGCCGTGCAGGGTGCCGCTGCCGAGGTAGACGATCCGGGAGTAGCCGCGGGCGGCGAGGTCGGCCGCCGCGGCCGACCGGGTGGCCAGGATCTGCTCGGCCGAGGTGGCCAGCCGCTCCACCAGACCCTCTTCCGGCCCGCCGAGGGTCAGCAGGCCGGCCAGCACCATGCCGGTGAAGCTGGACGTCATCGCGAAGCCCCGGTCGTTGGCCGCCTCGGGCAGCAGCAACACCTGCAGGGTGGACCGGTCGGTGTCCTGGCGGGCGAGTCGGCCCTGCTCGTTGCAGGTCACCACCAGGTGCCGGCAGTCGGTCAGCACCTGGGTGGCCAACTGGGTCGCCGTGACGCTTTCCGGGCTGTTACCGGAGCGGGCGAACGACACCAGCAGCGTCGGGACGTCCTCGGCGAAGCAGGCCAGCGGGTCGGCGACGATATCGGTGGTGGCGACGGCGTCCACCCGGCGACCCAGCCGACGGCGCAGCGACGGCGCCAGCACCTCGCCGACGTACGCGGAGGTGCCCGCCCCGGTGAGGACGATGCGCAGGTCGGGCCGTTCGAGCAGCGGCTTCAGGAACGCGGCCGTGGTCGCACCCGACTTCGCCGTCATCCGGTCGATCTCGCGCCACACGGCCGGTTGCTGCGCGATCTCGCGGCTGGTGTCGACGGCGCGGCGACGGCGCAGGTAGTCGGGGTCGTGGCCGAGGAGGGTGTTCATGCTGCCCGCTGCCATTGCGATCGGGTGGCCGCGTGGCGGTAGCCGCGCAGGACGTCGCGGACGCGGTCGAGGACGAACTCGACGGGATGATCGCCGAGGATGCCGTCGCGGACCCGCTGGTACTGGTCGGGCAGGTACTGGCTGAGCAGCGGCAGCGGGATGTTCCGGTCGGAAAGGTTGGCCAGCAGGCGCCGCTCGGCGGCCTGGATCTCCGGGTCCGGCCAGTAGTAGCGCATCCGGTCGCTGTAGCTGTACCGCCGGGCCAGGCGCTGCTCGGCGGCGTCGCCGGTGTAGTACTTCGCCCACTGCCCGGGCTCGGCGCGCATCCGCCGCTCGACCACCTCTGGCAGGCTTGAGCGGTCGTGCTCCGCAACGAGTTCGGCCTCGATCGCGGCCAGCGCGAACAGCGCCTCCCGGAGCGCGAAGGTCAGGCCGGGCCCGACCTTGAGCACCGCCCAGTGATCCTCGACCAGGGCGGCGAGCCGCGCGACGGTCTGGTAGTCCGTGGAGTGCGCCTCGAAGACCATCGTCGGCTCGTCGTCGAGGACCCGTTGCAGGTCCTTGGTACGGCTCCGGTCGTAGTCCACGACCTGGAGGTGGTCGAACTCGACGCCCGGCTGCACGACCAGGGCGATCACCTGCGGCCACACGTGCTCGAGGCCCTGCTCGGCGAAGGCCGCCCGGTGCCGGGCCAGGGTGGCCCGGGCCGAGTCGGCGGTGGTGGGTTGGAGTTCCTCGATCGTCTCCTCCGCGCCGCCGGGAACCGGGACCTCGGTACCGATGACGTACCGGAGTTCCCCGGTGCGTCCCGTCGCGGCCGCGGTCTTCTCGGCGAC
The DNA here is from genome assembly GCF_015690345.1 of Plantactinospora alkalitolerans. GTDB lineage: Bacteria > Actinomycetota > Actinomycetes > Mycobacteriales > Micromonosporaceae > Plantactinospora > Plantactinospora alkalitolerans. The sequence continues at coordinate 2,115 of NZ_JADPUN010000311.1, forward strand.
CGCGAGCATCCGGGCGGCACGGGCGGCCATCACCTCGTCGGTCAGCGGTGTCCGGTCGTCCGCGCAGGGGTAGCTGCAGTCCAGGTGGATCTTGGTGAAGCCGGCCTCGACGTACGCCGCCACGAGCACGTCGGCATGTGCCATGGCCTGCTCCGCCGGCAACGAACGCCACCGGTTCGGACCCAGGTGGTCGCCGCCGAGCACGATCCGCTCCCGAGGCAGTCCGGCCCGGTCGGCGGCCCGGTACACCAGGTCGCGGAAGTCCGCCGGTCGCATACCGGTATAGCCACCGGTCTGGTCTACCTGGTTCGAGGTCGCCTCGATCAACACCAGGTCGCCGTCTTCCCGGGCCTGGGCCATCGCGGCCTGAAGGACCAGCGGATGAGCGGAGCAGATCGATGTCACACCGATCGGTTCTCCGCGTTTGTGCAGGGCGACGACGGTGTCGAGCGGGTTACTCACCGGGCGGGTCCTCCTCGTTTCGAAGTTGGTAATGGACCCTACTGGTATTCCTGTTGGCCGGCTACCGTCTGTCTGGTATGTAATCTGGTATACCTCAGGGCGGGCCGGATCCGGCCAGCGCAGACGGGAACCGCCGGCGCCCTCGGCGGGCACGCGGTGCGGTAGGCGATCAACGGAAACCGCCCGAGGCGGTGCCGGGACCAGCGTCGATCAGTTCGTCGGCGCGGTACGCGGGCAGCCGCCGATCAGGGTCGATTGGTGATGGAGGCCCGGAAGCGGTAGCGGTCGCCCCGGTAGACCTGGATGGTCAGCTCGATCGGGCGGTCTGCCTGGTTGAAGGTCAGCTGGGTCGCGACGAGCATCGGCATGGTGTCGCTGATCTGGAACAGTTCGATCTCTCGTGGCGTCGGATGGCGGGCTTCGCACGAGTAGTCGGCAACGCGCAGCAGCTGTGGCGGGTTCGCCGCGCGCAGGGTGGCGTACAGCGAGGCGGTGTTGAAGTCGGTCTCGGCCAGGGCCGGGCAGGCCGCCAACGGGAGCCTGTTGTGCTCGAGCACGACCAGCAGGTCGTCGAGGAAGCGCAACCGGTGGAGTTCGAACAGGTCGGCTCCGGGGGCTATCCGGAGGGCTTCGGCCTCGGACACCGTCGCCGGGCGAACCGCGGCGGAGAGAACCCGGGTGCTCGGCGTCAGACCGTTGACGCGGGCGAAGTCGGCGAGGCCCTGCACCTGGGGCGCCGCCGCCGTGGACGCCGTCGACGGGTCGGGAAGCTGGTCGAGGCTGGCGACGAACCAACCGCGCGACGACGACGGTCGCACGATGCCCCGGGACTCCAGTTCGGCGAGGGCGGCGCGCAGCGTCACGCGTGAGACGGCGTACCTGGTCGCCAGTGCTCGCTCGGAGGGCAGCCGGTCACCGGCGCGGGCACCGGTCGCCCGCAGGTCGTCGATCAGCTGCGCGGCGGTGCGCTCGTACAGCGGGAGCGCGTCGTCGGCGAACAGACCACGGGGCATCCGCGTCCTCGCAAGAGTCATACCAGTCGACCATACCAGTTCAATCGATTTCTCAGACCCGTCGCCCGTAGGCGTCCCGCCGCCTCGGCCTGGCCAACGGTGACCAAACCAGAAATTGCCAGGAACCGGCCGTTGACAAGCCAAGAGTATACCACTTACGTTCATCGAGCAGACCAGCCCGGAGTGAACGGGGGGTGCTCTATGGAAGAGCTTCTGCTCGACCTCGTCGTCGGCAGTGTGCCGGGTCGACAGTTGGTATCCCTCTGGTCTGCACCGTGCATCCACTGGTGATCGGAGCGGCGGCGTCGCGGTCCTTCGACGATGACGCCCCACGTTCGAGGTGGCTCGATCTTGATGATCTACAGCGACGAGCGAACGGCGTGGCCTGGTCGTCAGAGCTGCGCAACGAGCCCGAGAGGGGTTTGAGATGACCGACATGAAGCGGCGGACCGTACTGAGGTTGGCGCTGGGGGGTGCCGGCCTGGCCGCCATTCCCGCCGTGACCGCGGGTTCGGGTGCCACAGCCGCGGCCGCCGCACCGAGCCGTGATCCCGATGTGGTCGGAGTCGGCGACACCTCCATCACCGTGGAGTTCGACGACAAACTGCGCAGCCGGGTGGCCCTGAAGGACGTCAACGTCACGCGCTTCGACGCCAGCGAAACCCTGCTGTTGCGCGATACGACGATCGACGAGTTCGCCTACCGGGGACACGAGACCCGCAAGACCAAACATTCCCGGCACGGCGCAGGCGTCCAGGTGACGATCCGGGGCGACTCCGGGACCGGCGTGCGGAAGACGGTGGAGCTGACGTCCTTCCAGCGCCTGGCCGGGATGATCGTGATGAGGGTGACCTACACCAACATGTCCGGTGCCGAGCTGAAGGTCACCGGGTGGCGCAGCGGAGCCCACGAGCTTCTGAAGAGGCCCGGCGGCTTCTACACCTTCTCGGGTACCACCTATGAGGACCGTCGTGACTGGGTGCAGCCGGTGACGGACGGGTTCGACCAGAAGAACTCGCTGGGGATGGACGCCTCCGACTACGGCGGCGGCACGCCGATGGCGTCGGTCTGGCGTCCGGGCGCGGGCCTGTCCGTCGGGCACGTCGAACCCGTGGCGAAGATCCTGCGGCTACCGGTTCGCCAGACGGCCAACGGGGCGAGCATCGCCGTCGAGGGCGACACCCACCGCACCCTGAAGCCGGGCGAGCGGCTGACCACCGAAACCACGTTCCTGACAGCTCACCCGGGCGACCACTTCGTGCCGCTCCAGCGCTACCGCGACTACCTGGGTGACGAGGGCCTGCGCGCCCCGAGGACACCGAAATCGGCCTTCGAACCCATCTGGTGCGCCTGGGGATACGAGCGCGACTTCACCGTCGAACAGGTCATCGGGACGCTGCCCAAGGCGCGCGAGATCGGCCTCACCTGGGCTGGGCTCGACGACGGCTGGCAGACCAACGAGGGCGACTGGGACCTCAACCCTCAGAAGTTCCCGCGCGGCGAAGCGGACATGCGGGCGTTCACCAAGCAGATCCGGGACGCCGGCCTGCGGCCGCGTCTGTGGTGGGCCCCGCTGGCGGCGGATCCCGGGAGCAACCTGTTCAAGGCACGCCCCGACATGCTCCTGCTGGACCGCGACGGCAAGATGCAGGAAGTGACCTGGTGGGACGCCTACACACTGTGCCCGGCGTACCAGCCGACTGTGGACTACTTCGTCCGGCAGGTGAAGAGGTTCATCCGGGACTGGGGGTACGAGGGGCTCAAGATCGACGGTCAGCACCTCAACGGGGTCACCCCCTGCTACAACCCGGCGCACGGGCACGCCCGCCCCGAAGAATCGACCGAGGGACTGGCGCGGTTCTGGAAGGCGGTGTACGAGGCCGCGCACGAGGCGAACCGCAACGCGGTCGTCGAACTCTGCCCCTGCGGGACCGCCTTCGCCTTCCACAACCTGCCCTACATCGACCAGTACCCGAGCTCGGACCCCACCTCGTCGTACCAGGTCCGGACCAAGGGCAAGACGATGAAGGCGCTGATGGGTCAGGGCGGCAGTTACGCCGGCGACCATGTCGAACTGAGCGACGGCGGCGACGACTTCGCGTCCAGCTACGGCGTGGGAGCCGTCCTGTCGACCAAATTCACCTATCCGGCGGGCCCCGACAACGAGACCCTGCTCACTCCGGAAAAGGACGCTCTCTGGCGCAGGTGGGTGAACCTCTACAAGGAGAACATGCTGCCCACCGGCGAGTACCGGGGCGAGCTGTACGACGTCGGCTTCGACAAGCCCGAGGCGCACGTCGTGGCCAAGGGCGGAACCCTGCACTACGCCTTCTACGCCGACAAGTGGGACGGGGCCGTCGAGTTGCGCGGTCTGGGCCGGGCCAGGTACCGCCTGACCGACCCGTTCAACGGCGTCTCCCTGGGCACCGTGGACGCGAGGCACAACACCGTGCGGCTGACCTTCGAGAAGTTCCAGCTCATCGTGGCCGAGCCCATCGACTGACCTGATTGTGGCGTGATGTCCGGGCCGCGAGGTCTCCGGTGGAGGGTTTACCGACCAGGAGGAACCCGAATTCCGGAGGCCTCGCGGCCGTCGGCGGAGAAGATGGGTCCGACGGGTACGCCGTCGCGGCCTGGCGAGGTCGGTTCCCGTGCTGGCGGTGCCCCCGGTGGGATTCGAACCCACACTGTCGATCTTTTGAGAATCGCGCCTCTGCCGTTGGGCTACAGGGGCCTAGCGTCGATAAGACTACCCACTACGCTGAGGGCGGCGACACCCGGCTGGGCAGGTGTCGGAAAGTTCTTGGGGGTAGGGGCTCGTGGCCGACATTCAGGCTGGTGCCGAGCGTAGGCGGGTGTTGATTGCTGAGGACGAGGCGCTCATCCGGCTGGACCTGGCCGAAATGCTGGTCGAGGAGGGCTACGACGTCGTGGGGGAGGCGGGTGACGGCGAGACCGCCGTGCGCCTGGCCGAGGAGTTGAAGCCCGATCTCGTCATCCTCGACATCAAGATGCCCATCATGGATGGGTTGGCCGCGGCGGAGCGGATCGCCGGTGGTCGGATCGCGCCGGTCGTCATCCTCACCGCGTTCAGCCAGCGGGACCTGGTGGAGCGGGCGCGGGCGGCCGGGGCGATGGCGTACCTCGTGAAGCCGTTCCAGAAGAGCGACCTGGTGCCGGCGATCGAGATCGCGCTGTCGCGCTACTCCGAGATCGCGGCGCTGGAGGCCGAGGTGGCCGGGCTCACCGACCGGCTGGAGATCCGCAAGACGGTGGAGCGGGCCAAGGGCGCCCTGATGACCACGTACGGGATGACCGAGCCGCAGGCGTTCAAGTGGATCCAGCGCACCGCGATGGATCACCGGATGACGATGCGCGAGGTGGCCGAGCGGATTCTGGCCGAGGGGACCGGCACCGAGCCGGCCGAGGCGGGCTGACCCGGCGGAGCCATCCTGCGGTTGGTGTGCCGGAGGTCACCGTTGTGGGCTTCGTCTCCGTACGATCGGCTTCATGTTTCGCGGGCTACGGGTCGGGGCGCTGGTCGCCGTGCTGGCGGCACTGTCGCTGGCCGGTGGCTGTCGTGAGCCGGCGCGCGGCGGCGATCAGGCCGCGGGTGACCCGGTCGACCGGCGTGGCCCGGTCGACCGGCGCGACCCGGTCGATCCGAGCTGGGTCCCGCTGACCCTGCCCGCTCCGGGCGGCGGCGCCGAACGGCTGATGGTGCGGGACGTGGCGAGCTGCGTCGACCGGTGGTTCCTGGTCGGCGGGGCGGTGGCGGCCGACGGTACCGAGCGTCCGGCGGCCTGGTGGAGCGCCGACGGCCGATCCTGGCAGTCACTTGCCGTACGCGCCGACAGCTTCTACGGGCAACGCGCCGTCCTGTACTCGGCCGCCTGCCGGGACGGGCGGCTGGCCGCGCTCGGTGCCCGCGCCGGGGGAGTGCACGGCAATCCGAGGGTGACCGGATGGCGGCGTACCGGGAACGGGTCGCTGGCCGAGGTGCCCGCGCCCTTCGAGCTGTACGGCGGGCCGACGGCGGCGAGTGTCGCCCGGGTGGCCGTCGGCCCGTCCGGCTGGTTGACCGTGGGGAACCGGATCAGCGGCGCCGCCGTCTGGGTGGCGAGTGACCCGGCCGCCTTCGAGATCGTCGAGGCGGCTCCCGAGCTGGCCAGCGACGCCGCCGGGCGGACCTGGGCGTTCGACGCCACCGCCGGGCCGGATGGCTGGCTGGTCGTCGGCGCTGTCGGCCGGACCGGGCGGGTCGAGCGGGATCCGGTGGCCTGGGTCTCCCGCGACGGCCGGGGCTGGCAGCGGCAGGAGGTGCCGGGCAGCCCCGGGTACGACGAACTTCAGCGGGTCGCGGTGGTCGACGGTCACCGGATCGCGGTCGGGCCACGTGGTACGACGTTCGGGGCGTGGCGGGACGACGGTTCCGGTTGGGTGGTCGCCGGGCGGTTCGGCAGCACTGCCGGTGGTGGCGCAGCCACGGTCTCCGCCCTCGTGGCGATCGACGGACAGCTCGTCGCGGCGGTTTCCAACGGGACGACGCAGCACCTGTGGGTCTCCGAGGACGCGGGCGGATCGTGGCGTTCGCTGCGCGGTCCGGTCCCGGAGATGCCGGCCGGGGCGTTCCGCTCCGTGACGCTCGGTGTCCAGGATCACCGTCTGGTGCTCGCCCTGGACGACGGAAGCCGCAGCACCCTCTGGTCGACCGGAACGCCGGGGTCCACCCGCTGAGATCGGTGGCCAGGGTGTTGCGGACGGGGTTCGGTGGCCGGCTGCTCCTGATGGCCACCGCTGTCCGGTTCGGTCTTACAGTTGGCGCAGTGGATCAGCCACGCCTTGTAACGTTTAGGTCAACCCCCTGCTGCGGGTCTATCGGCGCTGGCGATCGGTGGGATAACGTCCGGCCCCAGACCGCGACAACGGTCCGGTTCAACATCCCCGCGATACCCGGCAAGAGCCAATTAGCGGCGGGTGGTTTGAACCCCTGGACGGAGGAGGGTTCGGGCCTTGAGGCAGAGAATCGCACGCACAATCGGCGGCGTTGCCCTGGTGGCGCTCGTCGCTAGCGGAGCGGCGTGCTCCGGCAGCGGCGGCGATGATGGTGCCGCCGGGGGCGAGGCTTGTGGTAGCAAGATCGCCTTTTTTGGCGCACTGACGGGCAGCTCGGCAGCGCTCGGTATTAATGAGAACAACGGGGTGAAGCTCGCGGTCGACAAGTACAACAAGGCCAACCCCGACTGCAAGGTCGAGCAGGTGGAGCTCGACTCGCAGGGCAGCCCGGACCAGGCGCCCCAGCTGGCGCAGCAGGCCATCGACGACGAGAAGATCCTGGGCCTCGTCGGCCCGGCCTACTCCGGCGAGTCCGAGGCGGCCAACCCGTTCTTCTCCGATGCCGGCCTGGTGCACATCACGCCGTCCGCGACCAACCCGACCCTGGCCCAGCAGAAGTGGAAGACGTTCTTCCGCGCGGTCGGCAACGACCTGACCCAGGGTCCGGCGGCCGGTAAGTACATCAAGGACGTGTTGAAGGCCGAGAAGGTCTACGTCATCGACGACCAGTCCGCCTACGGAGTGGGTCTGGCCGACGAGGTCAAGAAGCTCCTCGGTGCTGCGGTCGTCGGCAGCGACAAGGTGCAGGGCGAGGGGAAGCAGACGGACTTCTCGGCCAGCGTCACCAAGGTCAAGAGCTCCGGCGCGACGGTCCTCTTCTACGGTGGCTACTACCAGGAGGCCGGCCTGATCCGTAAGCAGCTCACCGGTGCTGGCGTCACCGCCACGCTGGTCGCTGGGGACGGCGTCAACGACCCCGCCTACATCGCCAGCGCGGGCCAGACGGCCGCCGAGGGCACCATTCTGACCTGCCCGTGCCAGCCGGCCGCCAAGGCCAAGGGCAACTTCGCTGCCGACTACCAGGCGCTCAACGGCGTCGCCCCGGGTACCTACAGCGACAGCGCCTACGACGCGGCGAACATCCTGCTCGCGGGCATCAAGGCCGGCAAGACGACCCGCGAGGGGCTGCTGGAGTTCGTGAAGGGCTACACCGGCGAGGGCGTCGCGGCGACCTACAAGTTCACCGAGACCGGTGAGCTGGACCCGGCGCAGGTCAAGATCTGGGCGTACAAGGTCACGGGTGGTCAGGTCGTGCCGGACCAGGAGATTCCGAAGTCCTGACCTGCTCGTCTGTAGCAGTTGATTGATCTCGGGTGCGACCGGGAGCAAGTCCCGGTCGCACCCGAAGTCGTCCTTCAGCCCAAACCGGGAGCACCCTTCCTTGGACTTCAACGGACTGTTCTCCAATTTCGGGGAACTCACTACAACGGGCCTGACCCAGGGCGCCATCTATGCCCTCGTCGCGCTCGGGTACACGCTGGTCTACGGCGTGTTGAAGCTGATCAACTTCGCCCACTCCGAGGTCTTCATCGCCGGCGCGTTCGCGGCGATCTGGACCTGGAGCGCCCTCGGTCTCAACCAGGACTCCGTGGTCAACGGCGTTGGTTCGATCATCATGTACCTGGGCGTCGCGATGGTGGTGGCGGCGCTCGCCTCGGCGGTGACCGCGAGCGTGATCGAGCGGGTGGCCTACCGGCCCCTGCGTAAGCGCAACGCGCCGCCGCTGGCCTTCCTGATCACGGCCATCGGCGCCTCCATCGCCATCTCCGAGCTGTTCGGCATCTGGACCGACCGGCGGCCGGAGGGCGTGCCGAACCTGATCAGCATCAAGCCGCTGTTCACCATCGCCGGAACGCCGATCAGGCCCATCGAGCTGCTGATCGTCGGCTCCGCGCTGGTCATGATGGTGGGGCTCGACATCTTCATCAACCGCACCCGGTTCGGTCGCGGCATCCGGGCGGTGGCCCAGGACCCGAACACGGCGGCCCTGATGGGCGTCAACAAGGACCGGATCATCCTGCTGGTCTTCATCGCCGGTGGCGCCATGGCCGGCGTCGCCGGCCTGCTGTACGACATCCGGATCGGCGCGCTGAGCTACAGCGTCGGCTTCCTGCTGGGCCTCAAGGCGTTCACCGCCGCGGTGCTCGGCGGCATCGGCAACCTGCGCGGCGCGCTGCTGGGCGGGCTGCTGCTCGGTCTGGTGGAGAACTACGCGTCGGGCCTGATCGGTTCGCAGTGGAAGGACTTCGCCGCGTTCGCGGTTCTCGTCGTCCTGCTGATGTTCCGGCCGACCGGACTGCTTGGCGAGTCACTGGGGAGGGCGCGGGCATGAGCGGTGCTGCAGAACGGATTCGTAGCGACTGGCGGTCGGTCGGCGAGCGGTGGCGCCGGGCCCCGAAGTGGATGCGGTGGGCCGTACTGGCGGCCGTGGTCCTCTTCTTCTACGCCCTGCCGAACAAGGAGTTCTACCAGTACCTGGGGCCGATCCCGACGACCGGGTCCAACTTCGGCCAGGTGCTCTTCACGGTCTCCATCTACGTGCTGTTGGCGGTCGGACTCAACATCGTGGTCGGCTTCGCCGGCCTGTTGGACCTCGGCTACTTCGGCTTCTTTGCGGTCGGCGCGTACACGGTGGCGGTGTTGACCTCACCGAGCAGCGACCTGAAGACCCACTGGCCGTGGCTGGCCGTGGTGCCGCTGGCCGTCGCACTGACGATGATCTCCGGCATCTCCCTCGGTACGCCGACACTGCGGCTCCGCGGTGACTACCTGGCGATCGTCACGCTCGGCTTCGCCGAGATGATCCGGATCGCGGCGACCAGCTCGACGTTCCTCAAGGGACAGCGGGGTTTCAACCAGATCCCGCATCCGCCCGGCGAGTACGCCGACGGCAAGCCGGTCTTCGGGGTGCTCGACGCACGCCCGTACTACTGGCTGGTGCTGACCCTGATCATCCTGGTGGTGTTCGGCGTGCGGAACCTGACCCGTAGCCGGGTCGGCCGGGCCTGGGTGTCGATCCGAGAGGACGAGGACGCGGCCCAGTTGATGGGTGTGCCCACGTTCAAGTTCAAGCTCTGGGCGTTCGCCGCCGGAGCCGCGATCGGCGGTCTGGCCGGGGCGTTGTACGCCGGCAAGGTGAACTTCGTCAACTCGCAGAACTTCGAGCTGCTCAACTCGATCATCATTCTGGCCGCGGTGATCCTCGGCGGCTCCGGCAACATCGTCGGGGCGATCGTCGGCGGTGGCCTGGTGGCGTACCTGATCGAGCGGTTCCGGGGCATCGAACTGTTCGGTTGGGAGTTGTACGAGTTCCGTTTCCTGTTCTTCGGAGTCGTCCTCGTGGTCATGATGATCTTCAGGCCGGAGGGCCTGATCCCGAACCGACGACGAGCGGCCGAGTTCAAGGACCGTCGCAAGGAGGTGAGCGTCGGTGGCTGAAACCGGACGCAAGCCGGCGGTACCGGCGCAGCCGGCCCCGGGCGGAACCGAGTCGCAGCCGACCGCTGCGGCCAGCCCGGAGACGGTACCGAGCCCGGCGGGGCAGCCGGTGGCGGGCACCCGTGAACCGCTGCTGGAGGTCGACAACGTCACCCTGCGCTTCGGTGGTGTGGTCGCGCTCGACCAGGTGAACTTCACTCTCTACAAGGGAGAGATCCTGGGGCTGATCGGCCCGAACGGGGCCGGCAAGACCACCTGCTTCAACGCGATGACCGGCATCTACCAGCCGACCGAGGGCGAGATCCGGTTCCGAGGATCGCAGCTCAGCGGCAAGAAGCGGCACCAGATCACGAAACTGGGCATGGCCCGGACGTTCCAGAACATCCGGCTCTTCCCGGAGATGACCGCGCTGGAGAACGTCCAGGTCGGCGCGGACACGCACCACAAGACGAGTGTGATCTCCGCGCTCTTCCGGCTTCCCCGGCACTGGCGGGAGGAGCGGGAGGGCCGGGAGAAGGCCGAGCAGCTCCTGGAGTTCGTCGGCATCCGGAACCGGATCGACGAGGTGGCCCGCAACCTGTCGTACGGCGAGCAACGCCGCCTGGAGATCGCCCGGGCGCTGGCCACCGATCCGGTGCTGCTCTGCCTGGACGAGCCGGCGGCCGGCTTCAACCCGGCGGAGAAGGAGGAGCTGCTCCAGCTCATCCGGCAGATCCGCGACCGGGGCGTGACCGTGCTGTTGATCGAGCACGACATGCGCCTGGTGATGGGTGTCACCGACCGGATCGTCGTGCTGGAGTTCGGTAAGAAGATCGCCGAAGGGCTCCCCGCCGACGTGCGCGAGGACCCACGGGTGATCGCCGCATACCTGGGGGTGCCGGAAGATGCTGCTTGAGATCGAGGACGTGAGCCTGCTCTACGGGCGGATCCAGGCACTGCACGGCATCAGCCTGACGGTCGACGAGGGCGAGATCGTCGCGCTGATCGGCGCGAACGGCGCCGGCAAGTCGACGACGATGCGGGCGATCTCCGGGATCCGTCCGGTCGCCACCGGTCGGATCAGGTTCGCCGGGCAGGACATCACGAAGATGCGGCCGGACCTGCGGGTCCGGCTCGGGCTCTGCCAGGCGCCGGAGGGCCGGGGGATCTTCCCGGGCATGTCGGTGCTGGAGAACCTGGACATGGGTGCCTACACCCGACGGGACCGGGCCGGCGTGGCCGCGGACCTGGCCCGGGTGCTGGAACTCTTTCCCCGGCTCGCCGAGCGGGCGAAGCAGCCGGGCGGCACGCTCTCCGGCGGCGAGCAGCAGATGCTGGCGGTCGGTCGGGCGCTGATGAGCCGGCCGAAGCTGCTGCTGCTCGACGAGCCGTCGATGGGGCTGGCGCCGATGTTGATCCAGCAGATCTTTTCGATCATCACCGAAATCAACCAACAAGGCACCACGATCCTGTTGGTCGAACAGAACGCCCAACAGGCGCTGGCCCGGGCACACCGGGCGTACGTGCTGGAAACCGGTCGGATCGTCAAGTCCGGAATCGGCGCCGAGCTGCTGCACGACCCCGCGGTGAAAGAGGCCTATCTGGGTGTGGCCTAACCTGTGGCTGGCTCAGTTATGAGGAGGAGTGCATGTTCAACGTCAATAGCGGTAGCCGGCGGGCCGTCTTCGGCATCGCCGGTGCGGCCCTGCTGAGCCTGACCCTCGCCGCCTGCGGCGAGCAGGACGACGGCAGGGACCAGCGGGGTGCCGGCCCGACGGTCTCGGCGGACGCGGACTCGGCGCTCGCGGCGAAGGTGCCGGACGCGATCAAGTCGGACGGCAAGATCGTCGTCGGCACCGACTCGTCGTACGCCCCGGCCGAGTTCCTCGACCCGGACGGCAAGACCGTGGTCGGCTTCGACGTCGAGCTGTTCACCGCGGTCGCGGCGAAGCTCGGCCTGAAGGCGGAGTTCGTCTCGGCGAACTTCGGCGACATCATCACCGGCGTCAACACCAGCAAGTACGAGGTCGGCGTCTCGTCGTTCACCATCAACGACGAGCGCAAGGGCCAGGCCAACATGGTGAGCTACTACCAGGTCGGCACGCAGTGGGTGACCAAGAAGGGCAACGCGGCGGGGGTCACGATCGACAACGCCTGCGGCAAGAAGATCGCCGTGCAGAAGGACACCGTCCAGGTCGACGACATCACGGCCCGGTCGAAGACGTGCACCGACGGCGGCAAGCCGGCGATCAAGATCGAGCAGTTCCCGGGCCAGGACGCGGCGACCGCTGCCGTGGTCTCCGGCAAGGACGACGCGATGCTCGCCGACTACCCGGTCGGGGTGTACGCCGTCACCCAGTCCAACGGCCAGCTCGAACTGCTGGACAAGATGTACGACGCGGCTCCGTACGGCTACGTGGTCGCCAAGGACCAGACGGCGTTCGCCGAGGCGGTGCGGGACGCGACGAAGGCGCTGATCGCCGACGGCTCGTACAAGTCGGTCCTGGACAAGTGGAAGGTCGGCGACGGTGCGATCACCGATCCGGCCGTCAACCCGTGAGATGAGATGAGCACCGAGGAAGCCACGACCGTACGGGCACGGCCGGAACCGATCAAGGCCGTGCCCGTACGGCATCCCGGCCGTTGGGTGACCATAGCGGTACTCGCCGTCCTGACGGCGATGTTCCTGCACGTCCTGCTGACGAACGACGCGTTCCAGTGGTCGTTCATGATCGACAACATGTTCCGGCCGCCGATCATCAACGGGCTGGTCCAGGGCACCGTGCTGATGACGGTCAGCGCGATGGTGATCGGCGTGGGGCTCGGGGTCGCGATCGCGGTGATGCGGCTGTCGACCAACCCGATCCTGCGGACGGTCTCCTGGCTCTACACCTGGTTCTTCCGGGCGGTGCCCCGGCTGGTGCTGCTGGCCGTGTTCGGCAACATCGGCATCCTGTGGAGCCGGCTCGAGTTCGGGGTGCCCTTCGACACCCAGATCGGGCAGCTCTTCGGCATCGACGGCATGGAGCTGCGGCTCTTCGGCTTCGACTCCCGGGACGTCCTGACCGGGTTCATGGCCGGTCTGCTCGGTCTGGCGCTCTCCGAGGCCGCCTACATGGCGGAGATCGTCCGTGCCGGTATCCAGTCGGTGGACCCGGGGCAGGGTGAGGCGGCCGGCGCGCTGGGGATGAGTCGGGGTCAGACGCTGCGCCGGGTGGTGCTGCCGCAGGCGATGCGGATGATCATCCCGCCGACCGGCAACGAGACCATCGCGATGCTCAAGGACACCTCGCTGCTGATGTACGTACCGGTCAGCATGGAGCTGTTCTTCCAGCTCGACGCGGTCGGCAAGCGGACCTTCCAGATCTTCCCGATGTATGTCGCCGCCTGCCTGTGGTATCTCCTGCTCAGCAGCATCCTGCTGATCGGCCAGTACTTCCTGGAACGGCACTTCGGCAAGGGGTACGGCCAGACCGAGCGGGCCCGGTTCCGGCTGCGTAACCTCGCCGCCGAGACCGGCGGCGGTGCCGCCGGGGCGGGTGGGACCGTGGGCGGAACTCCTGACGGAACGGGTAGCGGGACGGGAGGAACGCCGGGATGACCGGAGCGACTATTCCGGAGCAGGCCACGCCGCCGGAGGCCGAGGCCGACGCCACCGTGATGGTCCGGGCGGAGAACGTGCACAAGTCGTCCGGCCACCTGGAGGTGCTGCGCGGCGTCGACCTGGAGGTGCGGGCCGGCGAGGTGTGCTGCGTGCTGGGGCCGTCGGGCTCGGGCAAGTCGACCTTCCTGCGCTGCATCAACCACCTGGAGAAGATCGACGGTGGCCGGATCTGGGTCGACGACGAACTGGTCGGCTACCGGGAACGCGGCGGCAGGCTGCACGAGCTGCGTGAGAAGGAGGTCGCCGCGCAGCGCCGGTCGATCGGCATGGTGTTCCAGCGGTTCAACCTCTTTCCGCACATGACCGCGCTGGAGAACGTGATCGAGGCGCCGATCCGGGTGCGCCGGGAGTCGCGTGCCGAGGCCCGCAAGCGCGGCACCGACCTGCTGGAGCGGGTCGGCCTGGCAGACAAGGTCAACACGTATCCGGGCAAGCTCTCGGGAGGTCAGCAGCAGCGGGTGGCGATCGCCCGGGCGCTGGCCATGCGGCCGAAGGTGATGCTCTTCGACGAGCCGACCAGTGCCCTCGACCCGGAGCTCGTCGGCGAGGTGCTGGACGTGATGAAGGACCTTGCCCGGGACGGCATGACCATGATCGTGGTGACCCACGAGATCGGGTTCGCCCGTGAGGTGGGTGACTCGCTGGTCTTCATGGATGGCGGCGTGGTGGTCGAGTCCGGCCTCCCCCGCGAGGTGATCGCCAACCCCAAGCACGAGCGCACCCGCGCGTTCCTCGCCAAGGTGCTGTAAGGAAGGGCCCCTTCATAGCGCTTTTCGCATAGGAAGGGGCCCCTCTTAACTCCCGAGCCCGGAGCTGTCGGGGGTGCGGACTAGAGTCGCCTATCGTGACAGCCTCGACGCCGCGCCTGCTCCTGCTCGACGGTCATTCCCTGGCTTACCGGGCGTTCTTCGCCCTGCCGGTGGAAAACTTCTCCACCACGACCGGGCAGCCGACCAACGCGGTCTACGGCTTCACCTCGATGCTGATCAACATGCTGCGCGACGAGCAGCCGACGCACATCGTGGTGGCCTTCGACGTCTCCCGGCGGTCGTTCCGGACCGAGCGCTACGCGGAGTACAAGGCGGGACGCTCGGAGACCCCGACCGACTTCCACGGGCAGGTCAGCCTGGTCAAGGAGGTGCTGGCCGCGCTCCGGGTGCCGGTGGTGGAGAAGGAGGGCTACGAGGCCGACGATGTGCTGGCCACGCTCGCCTGCCGGGGCCGCGACGCCGGAATGGACGTGTTGATCTCCACAGGTGACCGCGACGCCTTCCAACTCGTCGACGACCGGATCACCGTTCTCTATCCGCGCAAGGGCGTCTCCGACCTGGCCCGGATGGATCCGGCCGCGATCAGCGAGCGCTACGGGGTCGCTCCGGACCGCTACCGCGACCTCGCCGCGCTGGTCGGCGAGACCAGCGACAACCTGCCGGGCGTGCCGGGTGTCGGGCCCAAGACCGCCGCAAAGTGGATCAATTTGTACGGCGGCGTCGAGGGCGTGGTGGCCCGGGCCGACGAGATCAAGGGCAAGGCGGGAGAGAGCCTGCGGGAACGGCTCTCGGACGTGATCCGCAACTACGAGATCAACTGCCTGGTCGCCGATCTGGAGTTGCCGCTGCGGGTCGAGGACGCCCGCTGGGCGGGCTGGGACCGCGAGGCGGTACACCAGGTCTTCGACACGCTCCAGTTCCGGATCCTGCGGGACCGGCTCTACCAGTACCTGGACGCGGTGCAGCCGGAGGCCGAGGCCGGCTTCGACCTGGCCGGCAGGGTCCTGCCCGGCGGCGAGGTGGCGGCCTGGCTGGGCGGCCACGCGCCCTCCGGCGTTCCGGCCGGCGTCGCCGTGGCCGGCACGTTCGGCCGGGGGACGGGTTCGTTGACCGGCGTCGCCCTGGCCACCGCGACCGGCGAGGCCGCCTGGTTCGATCCGGCCGCCCTGGACGAGACCGACGAGGCTGCGGTGGCCGCCTGGCTGGCCGATCCGGACCGGCCCAAGGTGCTGCACGACAGCAAACCGGCACTGCTGGCGTTCGCCGCGCACGGCTGGACGCTGCGTGGCGTGGTCCGGGACACCGCGCTGGCCGCCTACCTGGCCCGGCCCGACCAGCGGTCCTACGACCTGACCGACCTGGCGCTGCGCTACCTGCACCGGGAACTGCGGATCGACGTGCCCGAGACCGGCCAGCTCGCCTTCGACGGGTTGGGCAACGACGGTGAGATCGAAAAGAACCTGATGCTGCGGGCCCGGGCCACCCTGGACCTGGCCGACGCCATCGACGCCGAGCTGTCCCGGGACGGCGAGTTGTCGACCCGGTTGCTCGGCGGGGTGGAGCAGCCGCTGGTCGAGGTGCTCGGGGCGATGGAACGGATCGGCATCGCCGCCGACACCGACTACCTGTCCGAGCTGGAGGCGCACTTCGCCGGCGAGGTCAAGGCGGTGGCCCAGGCGGCGTACGGGGTGATCGGCCGGGAGTTCAACCTCGGCTCGCCCAAGCAGTTGCAGGAGATCCTCTTCACCGAGCTCGGCCTGCCCAAGACCAAGAAGATCAAGACTGGCTACACCACCGACGCCGACGCCCTGCAGTGGCTGTACGCGCAGCAACCGCATCCGCTGCTGGAGCACCTGCTCCGGCACCGTGACGTGGCCCGGCTCAAGTCCACCGTCGACGGCCTGCTCAAGTCGGTCTCCGACGACGCGCGGATCCACACCACCTTCCACCAGACCGTGGCCGCGACCGGCCGGCTCTCCTCGACCGACCCCAATCTGCAGAACATCCCGATCCGTACCGAGGAGGGACGGCGGATCCGCCGGGCCTTCGTGGTGGGGCGGGACTTCGACTGCCTGCTCACCGCCGACTACAGCCAGATCGAGATGCGGATCATGGCCCATCTCTCCGCCGACGAGGCGTTGATCGAGGCCTTCAACTCCGGAGCCGACTTCCACGCCGCCACCGCCTCGTCGGTCTTCGGGGTGCCGCTCACCGGGGTCACCCCGGACCACCGGCGCAAGATCAAGGCGATGAACTACGGCCTGGCGTACGGGCTTAGCGCGTTCGGTCTCGGCCAGCAGCTCGGCATCGGGGCAGACGAGGCACGGGCCCTGATGGAGGAGTACTTCACCCGGTTCGGCGGCGTCCGGGACTACCTCCAGACGGTGGTGAAGAAGGCGGTGCTGGACGGGTACACCGAGACCATCCTCGGCCGTCGCCGCTACCTGCCCGACCTGGTAAGCGACAACCGGCAGCGTCGGGAGATGGCCGAGCGGATGGCGCTCAACGCGCCGATCCAGGGCTCGGCCGCCGACATCATCAAGGTGGCGATGCTGCACGTCGACACCGCGCTACGCGATTCCGGGCTGCGGTCCCGGATGCTCCTCCAGGTGCACGACGAACTGGTCTTCGAGGTGGCGCCCGGCGAGCGGCCCGAGCTCGAGGCGTTGGTCCGCCGGGAGATGGGCGGTGCCTATCCGCTGGCGGTGCCGCTGGAGGTCTCGGTCGGCGTCGGCTCGGACTGGAACAGCGCCGATCACTGACCCCGGGCAGGGGCGCCGCCGGGGGCCTCCCCGTCAGCGCCGCCGGGCACCCCTCGTCAGCGCCGCCGGTTCCGCCCCGAGGACCGTTCGGCGTCCTGATGCCGTTGCAGGGCCTTGCGGGAGGGGCCGCCGGGCGGCGGAAGAGGTTCCTTCAGCGGATCATGGCCCCAGTTCATCAGGGAGTGGCGCCACCGGGTGTTGCGTACGTCGCCGGACGGCCGCTGGGCCATGTGCCGCCGTACGTACCCGACGACCTTGCGCATGTGCGCCATGTCGCGCTCGGTGAACTGGTTCATCCGCTTGCGCAACAGGTCGATGATCCGGCGGCCCGACTCGTGCCCGACCGACTCGCCACCGCCCTTGTGCTGCCCCGCCGACTTCGAGTCGTCGGTGGCCAGCCACCTGCCGAGTTCGCCGGGGTTCATGTTGACGGCGTCCTTGAACTCCCGGACCGGGTCGCGGTCTCCACCGCCGTCACTCCGGCTACTCACCGTGGAGCACTTCCGGCCTGTGTACCGCGTCCCGTCCCTCGTCGGTGCGGACCCGGTACCGCGGGTTCTCCTTCGATGTGGCGGCGGTGCGCTTTCCGGCGTACGTCCGTTCGGTGATCTCCTCCTGGACCGTGCCGCGTGCGGTGGAGCCGTGACTGCGCCAGCTCACCCGGTCGCCCCTGTGCAGCTTCCTCCGCTCGGCCATGTGCCGCGTCTACCCGACCGGGGCAGTGCGAAACCGCTGCGGCCGGCCGTGCGGCCAGCCGGCTAGGCGGACACGCTGTCCGGTTTGTCGCAGACGAAGATGGCGGTGCCGGGAAAGATCCGGCCGCGCAGCGGGCTCCACTGCCCCCAGATCTGCTCGTGCCCGGCCGGCCACTCCGGCTCGAGGACGTCCCGCAGGACGAAGCCGGCGCCGACGATCTCGCGTACCCGGTCGCCGAGGGTGCGGTGCTGCTCGACGTAGCTCGGTACGCCGGCGGCGTCCTGCTCGACGTACGGCCGGCGGTCGAAGTACGAGTGGGTGGCCGTCAGCCCGCCCTCGCCCGGATCGTCGAGGAAGATCCAGCGCATCGGGTGGGTGACCGAGAAGACCCACCGGCCGCCGGGACGCAGCACCCGGAACACCTCGCGCAGCGCCGCCGCGGAGTCCGCGACGAACGGGATCGCGCCGAACGCCGTACAGACGATGTCGAAGACGTTTTTTCCGAACGGCAGCGCCAGGGCGTCCGACTGGACCAGCGGCACGCGTACCCCGGAGGTGGTGGCGGCGAGCGCGGCGTGCCGCAACATCCCGGCGGACAGGTCCAGCCCGACCGGACGGGCGCCCTGGGTGGCCAGCCAGCGGGCCGCCGAGGCGGCGCCGCAGCCGAGTTCGAGCACCCGGCGGTCGCGCAGCTCGCCGAGCAGGTGGGCATCGGCCTCGCGTAGTCCCTCCGGGCACCACACGAAGTCCACCTCGCCGAGGAACCGGCCGTGCTCGGCCTGGTAGTTGTCGGCGTCGGCATCCCACCACCGGCGGTTGGCCCACCGGCTCTCCCGGTCGCTGACCCGGCGGCGGAGCACTCCGGGCGCGTCGTCGTCCGGCCGGGTGTCATCATTCACGGGGTCACGCTAGTGCCCGGGGCCCGGCCGCGTCGCCCGCAGGCCGACCGGCGCGCGGGCGACGAGCAGCGCTGTCGTCACGAGGGCTATCCGGGCGTCGGACGGAAGCTCTTCCCGAGCAGTGGACGGCGGATCTCATCACGTGCTGGGAGGGCTTGCATGCTGTGGTAATGCGCACGGTAAGCTGTTCGATGCGCTCGCGGATCGTGTGCCTCGGCAGGGAGCAGGTCCGCGGTCGTCGGATGCACCGAAGGATCGGGACCACCGATCGGCCGGTGTGACCGGCGGCGGATCCGGGGGCGTAAACGGGTCACCGCGACACAAACCTGCTGTGACATCCATCCGACCGGAGCAACCGCCCACATGACGAGCAGCATCGAGGCCCCCTCGAGCGCCAACAGGGTCACCATCGACGACCTCGGTTCCGAGGAAGCTTTCCTCGCCGCGATCGACGAGACCATCAAGTACTTCAACGACGGCGACATTGTCGAAGGCACCGTCGTCAAGGTCGATCGGGACGAGGTCCTGCTCGACATCGGCTACAAGACCGAGGGCGTCATCCCCTCGCGCGAGTTGTCGATCAAGCACGACGTGGACCCCGCCGAGGTGGTGTCGGTCGGTGATCACATCGAGGCGCTGGTCCTCCAGAAGGAGGACAAAGAGGGGCGCCTGATCCTCTCGAAGAAGCGGGCGCAGTACGAGCGCGCCTGGGGCACGATCGAGAAGATCAAGGACGAGGACGGCGTCGTCCGCGGTTCCGTCATCGAGGTGGTCAAGGGCGGCCTCATCCTGGACATCGGCCTGCGCGGCTTCCTGCCCGCCTCCCTGGTGGAGATGCGCCGGGTGCGGGACCTCCAGCCGTACGTCGGGCGCGAGCTCGAAGCCAAGATCATCGAGCTGGACAAGAACCGCAACAACGTGGTCCTGTCCCGCCGGGCCTGGCTCGAGCAGACCCAGTCCGAGGTGCGTACCGAGTTCCTCAACAAGCTGCAGAAGGGACAGGTCCGCAAGGGCGTCGTCTCCTCGATCGTCAACTTCGGCGCCTTCGTCGACCTTGGCGGCGTGGACGGCCTGGTGCACGTCTCCGAGCTCTCCTGGAAGCACATCGACCACCCGTCCGAGGTCGTCGAGGTCGGCCAGGAGGTCGAGGTCGAGGTGCTGGACGTCGATCTCGACCGCGAGCGGGTCTCGCTGTCGCTGAAGGCGACCCAGGAGGACCCGTGGCGGCAGTTCGCCCGTACCCACGCGATCCAGCAGATCGTGCCGGGTAAGGTCACCAAGCTGGTGCCGTTCGGGGCGTTCGTCCGGGTCGACGACGGCATCGAGGGCCTGGTGCACATCTCCGAGCTCGCCGAGCGGCACGTGGAGATCCCGGAGCAGGTTGTCCAGGTCGGTTCCGACGTCATGGTCAAGGTCATCGACATCGACCTGGAGCGTCGGCGGATCTCGCTGTCGCTCAAGCAGGCCAACGAGGGCTTCGTCGAGGGCGAGGAGCACTTCGACCCGACCCTCTACGGCATGACGGCGACCTACGACACCGAGGGCAACTACATCTACCCGGAGGGCTTCGACCCGGAGACCGGGGAGTGGCTGGAAGGCTTCGACAAGCAGCGGGAGACCTGGGAGACCCAGTACGCCGAGGCCCGTACCCGCTGGGAGGCACACACCAAGCAGGTGCAGAACTCCCGTGCTGCCGATGCCGAGGCCGCGGCCAACCCGACTCCGGTCGTCCCCGCCGCTGGCGGTGGCACCGGTGGCGGTGGCGGCACGTCGTCGTCCAGCACCGCTCCGGCCCGTCAGGCCGAGGAGCCGGCCGGCACGCTGGCCACCGACGAGGCGCTCGCGGCACTGCGCGAGAAGCTCGCCGGAGGCAAGTAGTCCCAAGACGGAGGCCCGTTCCCCATCCCGGTTCCGCCGGGGTCGGGAGCGGGCCTCCGCCGTTTCCGTCCGGGCCGTTCGGCCGGCGACACGCCCGCCCATGGAGATCTTGGCGGCTCGGCGCCGATCGGGTTGACTGGACCGGTGCTGAAGGTCGGACTCACCGGTGGGATCGGATCGGGCAAGAGCGTCGTCGCGGCCCGACTGGCCAGCCTCGGGGCGATCGTGGTCGACTCCGACCGGATCTCCCGCGAGGTGGTCGCTCCGGGCACCGACGGACTGCGGGAGGTGGTGGCCGCCTTCGGCGACCGGGTGTGCCGCGACGACGGCAGCCTGGACCGGGCGGCGCTCGGCGAGGTCGTCTTCGCCGATCCGGCGGCGCGAGCCCGCCTGGAGGAGATCATCCATCCCCGGGTACGCGCCCGCAGCGCACAACTCGTCGCGGAGGCACCGCCGGACGCGATCGTGGTCAACGACGTACCGCTGCTGGTCGAGGTGGGGCTCGCCCCGACGTACCACCTGGTGGTGGTGGTACGGACGGCGGAGGCGACCCGGATCGGTCGACTCGTCCGGGACCGGGGCATGACCCCTGAACAGGCGGGGCAGCGGATCCGGGCCCAGGCCGGCGACGACCGGCGGGAGGCCGCCGCCGACGTGCTGCTGGACAACGAGGGCGAACTTTCCGAGCTGTACGCCGCGGTCGACGCGCTCTGGCGGGACCGGCTGCTGCCGTACGAGCGGAACGTCCGGACCCGCCGGCCGGTACGCGCCGACGAGGTCCGGCTGGTGGAGCCGGATCCGAACTGGCCGGGCGAGTTCGCTCGGTTGGCCGCGCGGATCCGGCACGCGCTACGCCCCGCCGAGGCGCGGGTCGATCACATCGGCTCGACGGCGGTTCCCGGGCTGGCCGCCAAGAACGTTGTCGACATCCAGCTCAGTGTGGCCGCCCTGGCGGACGCCGACGCGCTCGCCGACCGACTGGCCGACGCGGGATTTCCCCGGTGTCCGGGGCAGTGGTGGGACCAGCCCCGCTATCCGGACGGCGGGGACCGGTGGGAGAAGCGGCTGCACGGAAGTGCCGACCCGGGCCGGCTGGTGAACCTGCACGTCCGGGTGACGGGGTCGCCCGGCTGGCGGTACGCCCTGCTGATGCGGGACCACCTGCGGGCCGACCCGGAGCAGCGGGCGGGCTACCTGGCCGTCAAGCGGGCCCTGGCGGAGATCGGTCCGGACCTCGACGCGTACTCCGGCGCCAAGGAGCCGTGGTTCGACAGGGAGCACCAGCGCGCGGAGGAGTGGGCGGCGGCGAACGACTGGCGGCCCTGATCGGCCCGTGGCGGCATCGGCCCGTGGCGGCGCCCTGCTCGACCTGTGGCAACGCCCTGATCGGCCCGTGGCGGCCCGTTTCCCGAACGCAGAAAGGGCGCTCGCGGCGACCGGTCTGCGCTTCCGCGCGACCGCATCAGGTGCGCACGCCAGCTTGCGCCGGGGCTGCAACCTCTGCGCCGGGTGCGACGATACCGGTGTGGCGGCTCCGTCGCTTACCCAGTCGGCCGCCGCGAGCGGCCTACCTTAGAACGGTATCGCGGTGATCTTTGACACACAATGACGATATCGAAGCCGATCGAGTACCCACCGTCGCCCCGGCGGCTTGTCACACCGTCGGCGTACGGTTGAGGTCATGGCGCTCGACATTCCACGACTTGACGGCCGCTTCGAGGTGGT
This sequence comes from Plantactinospora alkalitolerans, assembly GCF_015690345.1. Taxonomy (GTDB): domain Bacteria; phylum Actinomycetota; class Actinomycetes; order Mycobacteriales; family Micromonosporaceae; genus Plantactinospora; species Plantactinospora alkalitolerans. The sequence goes on from NZ_JADPUN010000311.1 coordinate 24,297, forward strand.
CAGTGAGTTCGTACCTTCCGGTGACCAGCCGACTGCCATCAACGATCTTGAGCGCAGGGTGCGGCGCGGCGACCGGAACTCGGTGCTGCTCGGCGCCACCGGCACGGGCAAGAGCGCGACCACGGCCTGGTTGATCGAGCGGCTGCAGCGGCCGACCCTGGTGCTGGCGCCGAACAAGACCCTCTGTGCCCAGCTCGCCAAGGAGTTCAGCGAGCTGATGCCGCACAACGCGGTCGAATACTTCGTCTCCTACTACGACTACTACCAGCCCGAGGCGTACATCCCGCAGAGCGACACCTACATCGAGAAGGACTCCTCGATCAACGAGGAGGTCGAGCGGCTGCGGCACGCCACCACGATGTCCCTGCTGACCCGCCGGGACGTGATCGTGGTGGCCACGGTCTCCGCGATCTACGGCCTGGGCACCCCGCAGGAATACCTCGACCGGTCGGTCCGGATCAGGGCCGGCCAGGAGGTCGAGCGGGACAAGCTGCTCCGCCGGCTGGTCGACATCCAGTACACCCGGAACGACATGGCGTTCAACCGGGGCACCTTCCGGGTCCGCGGCGACACCCTGGAGATCATCCCGGCGTACGAGGAGCTGGCGCTGCGGATCGAGTTCTTCGGTGACGAGGTGGAGAAGCTCTACTACCTGCACCCGCTGACCGGTGAGGTGGTCCGCGAGGTGGACCATCTGCTGATCTTCCCCGCCACCCACTACACCGCCGGACCGGAGCGGATGGAGCGGGCGCTGGCCGGCATCGAGGCCGAGCTTGCCGAGCGGCTGGCCGAACTGGAGCGCCAGGGCAAGCTGCTGGAGGCGCAGCGGCTACGGATGCGGACCAGCTACGACATCGAGATGATGCGCCAGGTCGGCTTCTGCTCCGGCATCGAGAACTACTCGATGCACATCGACGGCCGCTCGCCGGGCAGTGCCCCGCACTGCCTGCTCGACTACTTCCCGGACGACTTCCTGACCGTGATCGACGAGTCGCACGTGACGATCCCGCAGATCGGCGCGATGTACGAGGGCGACGCCTCCCGCAAGCGGATGCTGATCGACCACGGCTTCCGGCTGCCCAGCGCGGCCGACAACCGGCCGCTGCGCTTCGACGAGGTCCTGGAACGGGTCGGCCAGATGGTCTTCCTCTCCGCCACCCCGGGGCCCTGGGAGCTGGAACAGGCCCAGGGCGAGGTGGTCGAGCAGGTGATCCGGCCCACCGGCCTGATCGACCCCGAGGTGATCGTCAAGCCCACCAAGGGGCAGATCGACGACCTGATGCACGAGATCAAGCTGCGTACCGAGCGGGACGAGCGGGTGCTGGTCACCACGCTGACCAAGAAGATGGCCGAGGACCTCTCCGACTATCTGCTGGAGCACGGCATCCGGGTGCGCTACCTGCACTCCGAGGTCGACACGCTGCGCCGGGTCGAGTTGCTGCGCGAGCTGCGCAAGGGCGACTACGACGTACTCGTCGGGATCAACCTGCTGCGGGAGGGGCTGGACCTGCCCGAGGTGTCGCTGGTCGCGATCCTCGACGCAGACAAGGAGGGCTTCCTGCGCAGCGGCCGGTCGTTGATCCAGACCATCGGCCGGGCCGCCCGTAACGTCTCGGGCCAGGTGCACATGTACGCCGACAAGATGACCCCCTCGATGGCTGCCGCGATCGACGAGACGAACCGGCGTCGGGCCAAGCAGGTGGCGCACAACGAGGCGAACGGGATCAGCCCCGAGCCGCTGCGCAAGAAGATCCACGACATCCTGGACGACATCTACCGGGAGGCCGAGGAGAACGAGGGCGCCGTCACCCGGGTCGGTGGCGGGGTGCGGCAGATGTCCCGGGGCAAGGCGCCGGAAACCCGGAACCGGGGTCGGGTCGGCACGGCACCGGCCCGGGAGGGGATGGCCCGCGCCGAGCTGGCCCAGCTCATCCAGGAGCTGAACGACCAGATGCTCGCCGCGGCCCGGGAGTTGCAGTTCGAGCTCGCCGCCCGGATCCGGGACGAGGCCGCCGAGCTGAAGAAGGAGCTGCGCGGAATGGACGCGGCCGGGATGAAGTGATCCCCGGCCGGGGCGCCGCCGATGGCGGTACCGGGGTGCCGGCCGGATCCGGTGCGGGCTTACCGGTTGAAGCCGCCCTCGGAGTCGATCACCTGACCGGTGACCCACCGCCCGTCGGATGAGCAGAGCCACTCGATCAGCCGGGCCGCGTCGTCCGGGCGGCCCCACTCGCCGCCCGGAAACATCGGCGCGATCGCGTCCAGGACCTCCGGCGACGCCCAGCCGGTGTCGGTCGGTCCGGGGTTGACGCAGTTCACCGTGATGCCCTTCGGCAGGAGCAGAGGGCTCAACTGCCGGGTGAGGTTCTCCACGCCGGCCTTGCTGGCCGCGTACGCCAACTCGCCCGGCATCGGGCCGAGGCGTTGACCGCTGGAGAACAGCACCAGCCGGCCACCGGAGCCGGCGTCGAACGTCGCCGCGAACGCCTCGGCCAGCAGCAGGGTGGCCCGGACGTTGACGATCAGGTGCCGGTCGATCTCGGCGGCGTCGAGCCCGTCCAACGGGGTGTGTGTCGAGTAGGCGTGTGCCGCCACCACCACGTCCAGCCGGCCGTGTGTGCGTACCGCCGTCTCGACCAGTTCGGCGGGCGCGCTCGGAGAGGTCAGGTCGGCGGCCCGGTAGCGGACCGCGTCGGGATCGCCGGTCACCCCGTGCAGTTCGGCCAGGAGTGCGGGTACGCCGTCGGGGTCGCCGCCGTAGGGCTGCGCGTCGTCGTATCCGGGCAGGCCGGTGAGCTGTAGGCGGTAGCCGGCGGCGGCGAACCGACGGGCCACCGCCGCGCCGATGCCGATTCGCCGGCTGACCCCGGTGACGAGGGCTACCCGTTCGTTCATGCGCCGAGTCAACCGGATCGGGACGCTCCTGGCCACCCGATTCAATCTCGGACGGCCGGTCGGGGTGCCGGCGCGGGCTATCCGGAGCCTGTCCACAGTGGCGCGACTCCGCGGCGACGGGCGGTTCCGGGCCGCCGTCGCCTTCCGTGCCGATTCGCCCGACGGGGCACGACGACCGCTGCGTGGCCGTCGACGAGTGACTGGCATGATCGACGGATGACTGGCAGGGCGCCGCTGGTGGTCGTCGGCAACCCGGACAACCGGCGGGTGACGTTGTTCCGGACCGTCGCTGCCGAGGGCGGCATGCCCACGGCGGTGCTGCCGTGGCGGCGGCCGGTGGCCGGCCCGGTACGGCTGCCACCGCGGGCCGTGGACCGGTGGCGGGCCGGGACGTCGGCCGGGAGTGCGGCATGAAGGACCTGATCGGCAGCCACGATCTGTTGTTCGTCACCCTCGACACGCTCCGCTACGACGTGGCGGCCGAACTGGCGGCCACCGGGCGTACGCCGAACCTGGCGCGGGCGCTGCCGGACGGCGGATGGGAGCGTCGGCACAGTCCGGCGAGCTTCACCTACGCGGCACACCAGGCGTTCTTCGCCGGCTTCCTGCCGACCCCGACCACGCCCGGTCCACATCCCCGGCTCTTCGCGGCGGCGGATCCGGGCAGCGAGACGACCGGCGAGCAGACCTGGACCTTCGACGCCCCGGACGTGGTGCACGCGCTGGCCGGCGCGGGTTACCACACCGTCTGCGTCGGCGGGGTCGGCTTCTTCAACAGCAGGTCACCGCTGGGCGGCGTACTGCCGGGGCTGTTCGCCGAGGCGCACTGGGAAGCCGAGTTCGGCGTCTCCGCGCCGCGCTGCTTCGAGGCGCAGCTCGATCGGATCGCCACCGTGCTGCCGACGGTGCCGCAGGAGAAGCCGCTGTTCCTGTTCGTGAACGTGGCCGCGATCCACCAGCCGAACCGGCACTACCTGCCCGGCGCCGACCGGGACAGCCGGGACAGCCACGCCGCCGCGCTGGAGTACGTCGACCGGCACATCGGCCGACTCTTCGCCCTCGTCACCTCCCGGGACCGGCCGTGCCTGGTGCTGCTCTGCGCCGACCACGGCACGGCGTACGGCGAGGAGGGGCACAGCGGGCACCGGCTCGGCCACGAGGTGGTGTGGACGGTGCCGTACGGGCAGTTCGTGCTCGAGCCCGGTGACTGGGGCAAGCCGGGAGACTGGCCCGAGTCGGCTGCCCCGGCCGGGCGGGAGAAGCCGGGGTGAGCCCGCTCGACGCTCCCCGTACCAGGGCTACTCGACGCTCCCCGTACCAGGGCTACTCGACCTCCCCGTAGCGGGGCTACCGGTACGCGTACCCGCACAGGCGGTCAGGCCGGCGGTGCGACGTCCGTGAAGTGTTCGACCACCGGCGGCGCCGCGAAGTACGGGCCGATGAGTGAGCGCCAGGTGGTGAACCGCTCGGTGTCCCGGAAGTTCTCCAGGTGGGCCGCGACGGAGTCCCACTCGACCAGCAGCACGAACCGCGACGGCGACTCGATGCCACGGGTCATCCGTACCGAGCGGCAACCGGGTGTGCCCGCCAACACCGGATGCCCCTCGGCGTACGCCTGCGCGAACGCGTCCTCCTGACCGGCGAGTACGTCGATCAGTGCAACCTCCAGTACCATGCCGTGATCTTGGCACGGCATGCTCCGGTGGGGCCGTTCGGGGGTCTACCCGTCCCGGCAGTCGGTCCCTACCGTAGGACCTCCAGGGGATCTTGCATGGGAGGTGCGGCATGCTCGACTGGCTTACCGGTACGGCGTTCACCGTGGCGGACACGCCGACCAGCCGAGCCGAGCTGCTCGGCTTCGCGACCGGCGTCCTCAACGTCTGGCTGCTGGCCCGGCAGCGGATGTGGAACTGGCCGATCGGCATCGCCAACGTACTGCTGCTGATGCTGCTGTTCTGGACGGCCGGCCTGTACGCGGATGCCGGGCTACAGGTCGTCTACGTCGCACTCGGGCTGTACGGCTGGTGGGCGTGGCTGTTCGGGGGTGCCGAGCGGAGCCGGCTGGTGGTCAGCCGGACCGGTGCCCGGGAGTGGATGGCGCTGGCCGGTTCCGGCGTCCTGCTGACGCTCGTGTTGTGGCTGCTCCTGGACCGGGCCACGGACTCGACCGTGCCGTTGCCGGACGCGGTGACCACCGCGCTGTCCCTGATGGCGACGTACGGCCAGTGCCGTAAGCGGGTGGAGAGCTGGTGGATCTGGATCGCCGCCGACCTGATCTACATCCCGCTCTACGTGTACAAGGGGCTGCATCTCACCGCGGGGCTGTACCTGGTCTTCCTCGGACTCTGCGTCTTCGGGTTGCGTAACTGGCAGGCCGACCTGCGTCGGCCCGCCGCCGCCCGGCCGGCGGCTCCTGGCCCGGCTCCCGCCACGACGTGAGTACCCGGTTCGGGCACGGGCTGGTGGTCGGCAAGTTCTATCCGCCGCATGCCGGGCACCACGCGCTGATCGCCGCCGCGGCCCGGCGCTGCACCGCCGTCACGGTGGTCGTCGCGCCGTCCCGGCGGGAGTCGATTCCGCTGGAGTCGCGGCTGGACTGGCTGCGCGAGGTGCACGCCGTCGATCCGCACGTACGGTTCGTCGGCCGGTACGACGACCATCCGGTGGACTATGCCGATCCGGCCGCGTGGGAGGCGCACTGCGCGGTGTTCCGGGAGGCCGTCGGCGGGGCCCGGGTGGACGCGGTCTTCTCCTCCGAGGCGTACGGTGCCGAACTGGCCCGCCGGTTCGACGCGGTCAACGTCCTGGTCGACCCGGACCGGGCGGCCGTGCCCGTCTCCGGCAGCGCGGTACGGGCCGATCCGGTGGCGCACTGGGAGTTGCTCAGTCCGCCGGTGCGGGCCTGGTTCGTCCGCCGGGTCGTCGTGGTCGGGGCGGAGTCGACCGGGACCACCACGATGGCCGGGGCGTTGGCCGGGCACTACCGGACGGCCTGGGTGCCGGAGTACGGCCGGGAACTCACCGCCGAAAAGTTGGCCCGGTTGCGGCGGAACGTTCCGGACGCGACGGTTTTCGACGTCGTCTGGGACCGGGCCGACTTTCTGTCGGTGGTCCGCGAGCAGCAGGCGACGGAGGACGCCGCGGCACGCCGGAGCGGGCCGCTGCTGTTCTGCGACACCGACGCCCGGGCCACCGCGGTCTGGGAGGAGCGCTATCTCGGCTCGTCGTCGCCACAGGTCCGGGCCGCGGCCCGGAGGCCCGACCTGTACCTGCTGACGGACCATGACGGCGTGCCGTTTTCCGACGACGGGCTCCGCGACGGCGAGCACCTGCGAAAATGGATGACCGGCCGGTTCCGGGAGGTACTGGCCCATTCCGGCGTGCCGGTGATCGAACTCACCGGGCCACATCCCGAGCGGCTCCGCGCCGCGGTCCGGGCCTGCGACGCACTGCTGGCGGCGGGTTGGTCCCTGTCCGCCCCGATGTCTCCGGGGGCTGGCACCTAGTGTCCTAGGATGGCCAGCAGGGGTGCCGACCAGCACACGAGGTCAGGGGAGATGCGCAACCGGCGGGGAATGGTGAACAATGGCCCTGTAGGAGGGGAGTATTCCTTCGCGACGGTGTCGTCAACACGGTCGTTGGTCGGTGAGTAGCCGGCACGACGCCCCGGCACCGTAGGTTGTCGCCGCGTGGTCCGCGCGGCGGGGGCGGAAGAGACCTCCGACAGTCACCACCGTTTTCACCGCCCGACGCACCTTCCCATGTGCCGACGGCGGTGCCGCGTGTCTGCCGGAGGAGTGTCTTGAACGTGTCCGCATGGGTATGGGCCATCTCGCTCGTCGTACTGATGGCGGTCCTGATACTCGATCTCATCGTCATCGGCCGCCGGCCCCACGAGCCGAGCCTGCGGGAGTCGGGTCTCTGGGTCGCCTTCTACGTCGGTCTCGCACTGGTCTTCGGGGTCGGTCTGGCCCTGACCAACAACTTCACCATCGCCGGGGAGTTCTATACCGGCTGGCTCACCGAGTACAGCCTCTCGGTGGACAACCTCTTCGTCTTCGTGATCATCATGGCCCGGTTCGGGGTACCCCGGCAGTACCAGCAGAAGGTGCTGATGATCGGCATCGTGCTGGCCCTGGTCCTGCGAGGTGGTTTCATCGCCGCCGGAGCGGCCCTGCTGGCCCAGTTCTCCTGGGTGTTCTACATCTTCGGCGCGTTCCTGATCTACACGGCGATCAACTTCTTCCGGCAGGGTGAGCCCACCGAGGAGGAGTTCAAGGAGAACGTGCTGATCCGCTGGACCCGGCGTGCCCTGCCGGTCTCCCGGGACTTCTCCGGCACCCGCCTCATGGTCCACGAGAACGGTCGGCGGCTCTTCACCCCGATGCTGATCGTGCTGATCGCGATCGGCACCACCGACCTCGTCTTCGCGCTGGACTCCATCCCGGCGATCTTCGGGATCACCCAGGAGCCGTACCTGGTCTTCACCGCCAACGTCTTCGCGCTGATGGGGCTGCGGCAGCTCTACTTCCTGCTCGGCGGCCTGCTGGACCGGCTGGTCTACCTCAACATCGGTCTCGCGGTGGTGCTCGGCTTCATCGGCGTCAAGCTGGTGCTGGAGGCGCTCGCGGGCAACAACCTCGGGTTCCTCAACGGCGGCGAGCCGATCAGTTGGGCGCCGCACATCCCGATCTGGCTCTCGCTCACCATCATCCTGGGCACCCTGGCGATCGCGACCGTGGCCAGCCTGATCAAGTCGAGCCGGGACCGTCGTACGGAGGAGCAGGTGCCGGTCGGCTGACCGCCGACGCGGGTCAGAGGGCGACCCGATGCGCGCCGACCAGGGTCGCGGTCCGGTCGGCGGGCATCGGTTCCTCCAGTACCCGCCGCTTGGTGTAGCAGGCGTGCAGCATGCGCCGGTCGCCCTGCGGGCCGGGCCGGGCGGTGACGATCCCGATGTGGTGGACCGGCCGGCCGGGCCGGGCGAAGAAGTAGAGGTCGCCGGGGCATTCGGCACCGAGCGGCACCGGAGTGGTCGCCTCGGCCTGGTCGTCGGCGTCCCGGGGCAGCCGGACCCCGAACCGACGCCAGGCCAGGTGCACCAGTCCGGAGCAGTCGATGCCGTACGCCGAGACGCCACCCCAGACGTAGACCACGTCGCGCAGCCGGCAGGCCACCGTGAGCACCTCCATGGCGCTCGGTAGGCGGGTCGGCGCGGGCGCCAGATGTCCCTCGGTCACCCACAGCGGCTGTTCGTGCCCAGGCGCCCGGACGGGGCGCCAGCCGTTCCGGGCGGGTCCCGCTGCGGTCAGCCGGGTGCCCAGGATGACGCCGGGCAGCACCACCGCGCCGGCCGGGGTGGCGTGCAGCCGGGTCACCGTGGCCGCCACCACCAGGGTCGGGCCGGGCGACGCCTCGTCCGGCCCGGCGGGCACGGCGAGCTGTTCGAGCGGCAACCAGCCGGGGTAGCCCCGGGGGTCGAGCTTGGCCGCCGGTTGCTCCATCGCGACGAGTCGGACCCAGCCGTCCGGCCTGATCTGGTCGATCAGCACCCGCTCGCCGAGCAGCAGTTGGCTGAGTACGCAGTCACCGACCCGTTGGTCGGAACTCATCGCGGAGATCCATCCCGCGATGTCGGTCCGGCTCGACAGGGCCGGCGCGTCCACCGGCCGGACGGCTTCGGGGCGGGCCCAGAGGGTGGCGACCGCGACCCGGACGACGGCCTCCTGACCGGAGCGCAGCACCATGTCGATCCCACCCGTCCTCGACCGCTACTCCGTTCGAACGATATGAAAGTTAGCGCCGTACTGCAACGGTCAGTTGAACATTGCCTTCATAGTTCCGGGTGGCCCTGCCCTCGGGCGTCACCGTTGTACTGACAGCGGGGCGTGCAGGCCGGCGATGCCCAGCCCCGGTGCGTCCGGCAGCAGCACGTTCGCGCCCTCGTAACGGATCCCGCCCTGCACCGGTGACCAGGCCAGCCACCAGGCGGCGTCCAGATCGGACACCGCGCTGGTGCCGTACGCCGCGACCAGGCTGGCCGCCGCGCCCAACCCGATCTGGCTCTCCATCATCGACCCGACCACGGTCCCGAGTCCATGCTCTGTCGCCAGTTCCAGCAGGGTCCGGGCCGGGCCGAGCCCACCGCACTTGGCCAGCTTGACGTTGACCATGTCCGCGGCACGACGCTGGATCACCTCGACCAGGTCCCGCACCCCGTACACCGCCTCGTCGGCCAGGATCGGCAGGTCGACCCGGTCACTGACCCAGGCCAGGCCGGCGATGTCCCGGCTCGGCACCGGCTGTTCGACGAGTTCGACGTCGAGCCCGGCGTCCTCGATGCCCCGGATCACCCGGACCGCCTCCCGGGGCGTCCACCCCTGGTTCGCGTCGAGCCGGATCCGGGCCTGCGGTCCGGCCGCCGCCCGTACCGCCCGGACCCGGGCCAGGTCCCCCGCCGCGTCGGTGCCGACCTTCACCTTGAGCACGTCGAAGCCCTCGGCGATCCGCTGTTTGGCCGCGCCGGCCAGCTCGACGGCGTCGCCGGCGGAGAGGGTGACGTCGGTGGGCACCCGGCGGGACACCCCGCCGAGCAGCCGGACCAGCGGTACACCGAGCCGGCGGGCCGCCAGGTCGTGCAGGGCGGTGTCCACCGCCGCCTTGGCCGCCTCGTTGCCGACCACCGCCCCGCGTACCTCGGCGCACCGGGCCACCAGGTCGTCGGCGTTGCGGCCGGTGAGCAGCGGCGCGAGCATCTCCTCGACGCAGGCCCGCGCGCCGCCGATCGAGGCGCCGGTGACCTGCCACACCTGGGGGGCCTCGCCGAAACCGGACCGCCCGTCGGTGTCGACCACCTCCACGACCAGGGTCTCTACTGTGGAAGTACGCCGCAGTGCGGTCACGAACGGGGTGTGCAGCGGAGCGGAGAGCCGGTGAGTGCGAACCGAGGCGATCGACATGAGGGCACCCTATCCAGCCCCGGTTCAGCCGAGGGGGCCCAACCGGTGCCGGGCCGCCCAGACCGCCGCCGAGATCCGGGCGATCAGCCGGCAGGCGTCGTCGTCCCGGCCCGGGGCGAGGCCAGCGTCCCCGGCCGGGGTGGCGGAGGCGGTGGTGCAGACCACCACGGCGTACGGGGACGCGTCGTCCGGGAACACCACACCGGCACCGTGCCGGACCCCGCGTACCCAACCGTTCTTGTGCGCGATCCGGGTGCCCGGCGGCAGTCCGGCGGCCAGGTCCTCGCCGCGCTCCTGACGGAACAGCACGTCGAGCATGGCGGTGCAGGTGTCCGGCCCGGCGAGTCGCGACCGGGCGATTCCACCGAGCAGCCCGGCGAGGTCGGCGGCGGTCACCTGGTTGTCCAGCCCGGCGTCCCGGGCGGCGAAATCCTCGATCCCCCGGCCGGTACGGCTGTGCCGGGCACCGGCGTCGGCCCAGACCGCACCGACCGCGGGCAGCCCGACCTGCCGGATCACCAGGTTGGTGGCCAGGTTGCTGGACCTGACGATCATCCGTTCGGCGAGCCAGTGCAGTGGTGCGGTGTCGCCGATCCGGGCCCAGACCGCGTCGTCGTTGTCGTAGTCCGGCGCGCAGGCGAACCGCCCGGCGCCGGGCTGTGCCGAGATGAACTCGTTGACCACCGGCACCGGTGCGGCCAGGTCAACGGTTCCGGCCTCGGCGGCCCGGTACAGGGCGGCCAGCACCGCGACCTTCATGGTGCTGGCCGCGTAGTGCCGGGCGTCGGGCAGCCGGACGTACGCCGGCGGCCGGCCGGGCCGGCCGGCGTAGACCGACACCGTGCCGGGAAACCCGGCCAGCTCGGCGTCGAGTTCGTCCCAGATCATCTGCGGCGGGTGCGGCCGGACTCAGCCGGCGTGCTTGCGCCGTGCGGTGGCCCGGGCCCGGGACGGCGCGTCCAGGATGACCTTGCGCAGCCGGATGGAGGTCGGGGTGACCTCCACGCACTCGTCCTCGCGGCAGAACTCGAGGGCCTGCTCCAGCGACAGCTTGCGCGGCGGGATCAGCTTCTCGGTCTCGTCGCTGGTGGAGGAGCGCATGTTGGTGAGCTTCTTCTCCTTGGTGATGTTGACGTCCATGTCGTCGGACCGGGAGTTCTCGCCGACCAGCATGCCCTCGTAGACCTCGGTCGTGGGCTCGATGAAGAGGGTGCCGCGCTCCTGGAGGTTCATCATCGCGAACGGGGTCGCCACGCCGGACCGGTCGGCCACCAGCGAGCCGGTGTTCCGGGTACGGAGCTGGCCGAACCAGGGCTCGTAGGACTCGAAGACGTGGTGCAGGATGCCGGTGCCCCGGGTGTCGGTGAGGAACTCGGTCCGGAAGCCGATCAGCCCCCGGGCCGGAACCAGCCACTCCATCCGGACCCAGCCGGTGCCGTGGTTGACCAGTTGCTCCATCCGGCCCTTCCGGGTGGCCAGCAGCTGGGTGATGGCGCCGAGGTACTCGTCGGGGGCGTCGATGGTCAGCCGCTCCACCGGCTCGCAGATCTTTCCGTCGATCTCCCGGGTCACCACCTGCGGCTTGCCGACGGTCAGCTCGTACGACTCGCGGCGCATCTGCTCGACCAGGATGGCCAGCGCCAGCTCGCCCCGACCCTGCACCTCCCAGGCGTCCGGCCGGTCGGTGGGGAGCACCCGCAGCGAGACGTTGCCGATCAGTTCCCGCTCCAGCCGGTCCTTGACCAGCCGGGCGGTGACCTTGGCGCCCTTGACCCGGCCGACCAGCGGCGAGGTGTTGGTGCCGATGGTCATCGAGATGGCCGGCTCGTCGACGGTGATCAGCGGCAGCGGCCGGGGGTCCTCCGGGTCGGCCAGGGTCTCGCCGATCATGATCTCGGGGATGCCGGCGACCGCGATGATGTCGCCGGGCCCGGCGGAGTCGGCCGAGGTGCGCTCCAGGCCCTTGGTGATCAGCAGTTCGGAGACCCGGACCCGGGAGATGTTGCCGTCGGTGCGGCACCAGGCCACCGTCTCGCCCTTGCGGATGGTGCCCTGGCGGACCCGGCACAGGGCCAGCCGGCCGAGGAACGGCGAGGCGTCGAGGTTGGTGACGTGCGCCTGGAGCGGGGAGCCCTCGTCGTAGGAGGGCGGCGGAATGGTGCCGAGCAGGGTCCGGAACAGCGGTTCCAGCGAGCTGCTGTCGTCGGGCACGGTGCCGCCGGGCGGCTGGATCAGCGAGGCGACGCCGTCGCGGGCGCAGGCGTAGATGATCGGGAAGTCGATCTGGTCGGCGTCCGCGTCCAGATCGAGGAAGAGCTCGTACGTGTCGTCGACCACCTCCTTGATCCGGGCGTCCGGCCGGTCCACCTTGTTGATCACCAGGATGATCGGCAGGCGGGCCTGGAGCGCCTTGCGCAGCACGAACCGGGTCTGCGGCAGCGGGCCCTCGCTGGCGTCGACCAGCAGCAGCACCCCGTCGACCATGGTCAGTCCGCGCTCGACCTCGCCGCCGAAGTCGGCGTGGCCCGGGGTGTCGATGATGTTGATGGTGACCGGGTCGGCGCCGTCCGCCGGCAGATAGCGCACCGCGGTGTTCTTGGCCAGGATGGTGATGCCTTTTTCCCGCTCCAGGTCCATGGAGTCCATCACCCGGTCGGTCGGCTCGAGCCGGGCGGCGAACGCGCCGGACTGCCGCAGCATGGCATCGACCAGCGTGGTCTTGCCGTGGTCTACGTGGGCGATGATGGCGACGTTACGAAGGTCGGCGCGGGTCTGCATGTTCTCCATCCTCCCGCCTCGGCGATCCCGGTCGGCGTCCGGGTTCCCCCTGAGGTAACCCCGTACTCCACCGGAATCACTGTGTGCTCCCGCTGCCAGCCTGGCATGCTGGCCGAGGTGTTCGGGGGGTCGCCTTGCAGGATGTGTTGACGGTGGTGCGGGAGTTGCCGCCGGTGCTCGTGTACCTGGCCGCAGCGCTGCTCGTCGCGGCGGAGACGGCGGTGATCGTCGGTCTGGTGATGCCGGCCGAGGCCACCCTGCTGCTGGTCGGCTTCCTGGCGTACACCGGAATGCTGCGGTTGGCACCGGCGCTGGTGGTGATGATTCTCGCAGCGGTGTTCGGCGACACACTGGCGTTCCGGAGCGGGCGGCGGCACGGTGCGCGGCTGCGGGCCGGCCGGTGGGGGGCCCGGGTCGGTGCGCAACGCTGGGCCCGCGCCGACGCGATGCTCGCCCGGCTGGGTGGGCGCGGAGTCTTCGTGGCCCGCTGGGTGGCCTTCGCCCGGACCCTGGTGCCCCGGCTGGCAGGCAGCGCCGGGATGCCGTACCGGCGGTTCGCGCCGTGGAACCTGGCCGGGGTGGTGACCTGGGTCGGCGGGTCGGTGCTGGCCGGATACCTGGCCGGAGAGTCGTACCGGACGGTCTCCCACTACCTGGGCAAGGCGACCGGCGCCGTACTGCTGCTGATCCTGTTCATCGTCGCGATCGTGCTGGTCGGCCGGTGGCTGGGGCGCAATCCGGACCCGGCGAAGTCGCTGTTGACCCGGGCCGTCGCCGCCCCACCGCTGCGCGGGCTGGCCCGGCGGTACGGCGTGCTGTTCTTCCTGCTGTCGATGCACATCGGGACCGGCTGGACCCTGCTGACCAACCTGGTCGCCGGGCTGGCGGTGCTGTTCGTGATCGGGCTCGTGCTGGCCTGGCTGCTCGACCTGCTGGTGGCGCAGAGCGGGCTGTCGGTGGTCGACCACGCGATCGCGGACTGGTTCACGTCGCGGCGTACCGAGGGGGTCGCCGAGCTGGCGCACGGCACGATCGTGGCACTACGCGGACCGGTGCTGATCCTGGTGGTGGCGCTGGTCGCCGCAGTGCTCGGCTGGCGTACCCGGCCGTGGCGGGCCGACCTGGTGAGCGTGCTGGGTACGGTCGGCGCGTTCGTGCCGCTGGTCGTGCTGACCCTGGTCACCGACGTGACCGGACCCACCCGGAGTACGCCGGTGGCGCTGTTTCCGGCGCAGAACGCGGTCGTCGCGGCCAGCCTGTGCACGCTGGCCTGGCTGCTGGCCCGGCAGAGCCGGTGGCCGGTCGCGGTGGCGGCCTGGACGGTGGCGGCGATCGGCGTGGTGACCATCGGTGCGGCCCGGCTCTACGTCGGCTGGAGTACGGCCAGCGAGACGGTCACCTCGATGCTGCTCGGCGTGCTCTGGACGGCGGTGTTCATGGTGGCCTGGGCGACCCGGGACCGGGCGGTACGCGCCGCCGTACCGGCGGAGCCCGCGCCGTCCGCCACGCCGGCCGCCTCCGCCACGCCCGCCGCCTCCGCTGCGCCGGCCGCCGACGCCCCCTGAGTCGCCGTACAGCCTGTTAGGGTGCGCCCGGGAACGGTGGGGGGAGCGGGGATGACTCGGCGGGCGCGACGATCCGGACGGGTGTTGGTGACGCTGCTGCTGGCGGTCACGGTGGCGGGCTGCGCGAACGGCGACCCGGAGCGGAACGGTGCGGCGCCGGGTTCCGACGTCGAGCAGGTGGCCGGGTCGGAGACGCTTCCCGAGGCCGGGGCGACCACGGACCCACCGCCGGCCGTGCAGGGGCTCGGCGCCCGTCCCAGGCCGAGTGCGACCCCGAGCCGGACGCCGAGTCGGAAGCCGGGGCCGAGGAAGGCGCCGAAGCCGCCCACCGAGTCGAAGCTGCCGCCGCCACCGCCGAAGGCGAAGCCCGGCTGCACCAAGCCGCGCTACGAGGGCACCGAGGCCAGCCGGGCCCAGGTGAAGCAGGCGTTGACCGAGGCGGCGGGTCGGGTGTACTGGCCCAGTTCGGCGCCGAGCATCCGGGTACCGGTCGACCTCGTCAAGGCGACCGCCTGGCAGGAGAGCGGCTGGCAGTCCAACATCATCGCCTGTGACGGCGGGGTCGGGTTGATGCAGGTCATGCCGGACACCGCCGACTTCGTCAACCAGCGCTTCGACCAGTCGTACGACATCGACGCCTATCGGGACAACGCCACGCTCGGCGCCAACTACCTGGCCTGGCTGATCAAGTACATCGGCGACGCCTTCTTCGACGGCGCCTACGGCGTCTCCGCCGCGGACTGCACGACCGAACTCAACTCCTGTCTGCTGAACGCGGTGATCTCGGCGTACAACTTCGGGCCCGGTGCGGTGGTGACCGACGACGGGCTGAAGATCCCGAACCCGCAGTACGTGCGCAACGTCCGAGCGCTGATGACGGAGTGTGAGTGTCTCGGCTTCTGAGTGGACCTCGGAGATCGCCGGCTGGATCTTGGTTGCACCTAGGTTGACCATTGTTTATTAGCCATATTGGCATGTTGTACAACTGGACTATGGTCGATGTCGCAGATACGGTCAGTAGTGAGATCCTGCCTCCTGGTTAGGAGGGCTGACCGATGAGACTGCTTTGGCTCCCCGACGTGCTCCGCTCCGCCGGACTCACCGTGCACGAGGTCGGTGGGTGGCGTAGCAGGGGGTCCACGTCGTTCGACCCGCACGGGATCATCTGCCACGAAACCCGTGGCTCGCTGCATTCCACCGATGCCGGTGAGATATATGTCCTGCTCCACGGCTCCGCGACCGCGCCACCGCCGATCGCCCAGCTCTACCTGTCCCGTACCGGGGACTGGCACGTCATCGCCTCCGGCCGGTGCAACCACGTCCGGGTCGGCTGGGCCGGGCCGTTCAAGGGGGTCGGCAACTCCGGCCTGATGGGCATCGAGGCGCAGCACGCCCTGGGCGAGCCGTGGACCGACCAGCAGTACGACTCGTACGTACGGGGGGTGGCGGCCATCAGGCGCCGCACCCGCTGGGGGATTGCCGGGCACAAGGAACACCAGCCCGGCGGCTACGGGCACCCCAGCGTCAAGACCGATCCCAGCTTCAACATGGACAGGTTCCGACGCGACGTCGCCGGGACCTCGTCCGGAGCGGAGAACATCATGCCGGCACTGTCCGATGCGGAGCAGGAGCAGCTGCTCAAGTACGCCAAGGACACCAACTACATCCTCTGGCTGGGCGCGAAGAAGCCGGACGGCCCCGGCCGTACCGACTTCCGGCAGTACTTCTACGAGATCGAGGACCTGCTGGTCGCGATCAAGGCCAACCAGATGACCATGCTCGGCAAGGACTGGGTGAACGAGCAGGAGATCATCGACGGTGTGCTCGCCGGGCTGGGCTCGAAGGACCTGGACGACGCCGTCACCGCGCTGAAGGCGGCCTTCGGGGACCGGGCCGCGGAGCTGGCCGCCAAGTTGGCTGCCAGCGCCTGATCCCCGTGCCGGGCCTCGTCCCGTTCGGTCTGCGCCGCCGGGCGGCCCCCGGGAGCTGGTCGACCGTCCCCGTCCGGCGCCGGGGGAGCGGGCCGGGCCCGGTAGACCGGGTCAGTGGCGCCGGCGCAACCAGGCGTCCTCGGCGACGTAGTCGAAGTAGTCGGTGCGGTAGTTCTGCGCCAGGTCGGTGAAGACGGTCCGCCAGTCCCGCCCGTGCGCCGCGTCCACCAGCCACCGGACGGTCTCGGGCAGCGAGGCGAGATAGCCGGTCACCGGGCGGTAGCCGAGCTGGCGTTCCGCCAGACTCATGTCCAGCACCACGGGGTTCGGCGTCGACCACGGCGTCTCGCCGACCGGCGGTGCCGGGGACGGTCCGTCGATCAGCACCTCCTCCGCGCCGTGCCCCAGCACGTCGTGGATGGCCGCGCCGATCTCCCGCACGGTGGGCGGCTCCGGATCGGCGGCGTTGAGCACCCGGGCGCCCGGCTCGGCGGCGGAGAGCCGGATCAACTCCGCCAGGTTCGCGGTCGAGACCGGATGGAACCGGCTCTCGCCGCCGTACGCCAGCACCCGGACCGGCCGGTTGTCCAGCGCACGCTTGACGAAGTGCCACTCACGGGGGTGCACCGTGTGCGGCCCGTGTACGGCGCCGGCCCGGAGCAGCGTGGTGGGCAGCACCGCTCCGGCGGCGAGCAGTTGGCGCTCCAGGGCCGCCTTCCCGGCCGCGTAGGTATCCCCGGCCGGCGCGTCGACGGCCGTCGAGTCGTCGGGGTCGAACGGCTCGACGGTCCGCTGGGTCTCGGCGATCGGTACGGGGAACCGGACGCCCTCCGCGCCGAAGCCCCGACCCGCGTCGTCGAGGTAGACCGCCGCGCTGGAGACGACGACGGCCGAACCGATCCGGTCGGCGAGCCCGAGCAGTTGTCGCGCGTGCCGGGCGTCGTACGCGACCGTGTCCACCAGTACGTCGCAGCCGTCGCCGAGCGCGACGGCCAGCCCGGCGTCGTCCTCGCGGTCCAGCGGCACCAACTCGACGTCCCAGTCCAGTGGCCAGGGCGCGCCGGCCCGCAGGCCACGGGCCGCGGCCCGGACCCGCCAGCCGTCGGCGATCAGGGCCCGGACGGCGGCCCGGCCGATCTGACCCGTGGCCCCGACCACAACGGCGAGCTTCTCCATGCCATCACGTTAAATTCACCCTCGGACGGGTTGCCAGCGCTTCCGCTGTCAGCCGAACCGAGGCCCGGCCATCCACCCTCTCGCGGCGCCGACCGAGCACCGACGGGCCGGCGGCGATCCAGGCACCGGGTCACCGGGCCACCAGGGTCATCTCGACGGAGTAGCGCGCCGCGAGGTAGCAGTGGGCGCCGTACTCGACGGCGCGACCCGCCGAGTCGTACGTGGTCCGGTGGATGGTGAGCACGGTGGTGTTGCGGGGCACCCCGAGCAGGCGGGCCTCCCGGGCAAGGGCGGGCCGGGCCGAGACCTGCTGGTTGGCCAGGTGCAGGCTCACGCCCTGCCGGCGCAGCAACTGGTAGAGCCCGTACTCGCCCAGACTCTCCCGGTCCACGCCGACCAGGGCGGGCGGCAGGTAGTTGCGCATCAGCGCCAGCGGCGCACCGTCGGAACGGCGCAGCCGCTCGACCACGATCACTTCGGTGCCCTCGGGTACGCCGAGCGCCGTCGCCGCGTCCTGGTCGGCCGGCCCGAGCCCGAACTCGAGAACCTCGGTCGTCGGTGCCCGGCCGGTGCTGGCCAGGTCGTCGAAGAGGCTGGTCAGGGCGAGCGGGCGGCGTACCGGCCGGGCCATCACCACGGTGCCGAGGCCGCGACGCCGTACGAGCAGACCCTGTCGGACCAGCGTCTCGATCGCCTTGCGCAGGGTCGGTCGGCTGACCGCGAGTTGGTCGGCGAGTTCGATCTCGTTGTCGAGTCGACAGCCGGCGGGCAGTGCACCGCTGGTGATCGCCTGCTCCAGTTGCTGGGCGATCTGAAAGTAGAGCGGCATTGGACTGTCGCGGTCGATGACGATGCCGTCCACCGGGACCTTCTCGGTGCGTTCGCCTGCGAGAACCACGACAGTGATGCTACGTCATGACGCGCAGGTGAGGTTGTCACTATGTACTCACAAAAATGGCGTTTCCGTGATCGTCGACCGCGGGCTCCCGTACATGTGCGGCAGCTTTTGTGCAATAACTCTTGCGCAATGCATGTTGCGGATGTCAGCTTTGAGGTCATGGAGAAGCAGGTTCGTCAGGTCACCGACGCGCGAGTGCTCGCCACGTTGTCCCATCCGCTTCGGCGCCGGCTCATGGACGTGCTCAAGGTGTACGGGCCGTCGACCGTGAGCGTGCTGGCCGAGCGCACCGACCAGGCGGTGGCCAACGTCAGCCACCACCTGAAGGTGCTCGCCGCCGCCGAACTCGTGCAGGAGGCGCCCGAGCTGGCCCGGGACCGCCGTGAGCGCTGGTGGCGCCTGGTCGCGCGCAGCGTGCGCTGGTCAACCGCCGACTTCGCCGGCGACCCGGCGGCCCAGGCCGTGCAGCAGGCCGCCGCCTCGCTCAACCTCGACCGGCACGCCGGCCTGGTCCGGGACTGGCAGGCGGCCGGCGACGACGTCCACGAGGCATGGGGGGACGGGCCCTTCTCCACCGACCGGTGGCTACGGCTCACCCCCGAGGAACTCGCCGCGCTGAGCGAGGAGCTGAACGGCGTACTGGCCCGCTGGGGCGACCGCGAGGTGCCGGACGACGGCCGTCGACGCGAGCCGGTGTTCCTGTTCGCCTACGGCATCCCGGCCCAGCCGTGAGCAGCCCCGCGTCGGCGGCGGAGCTGACCCGTACCGACCCGCCACGCCGGCCCGGCGGACTGCTCCGACGGCGGGACTTCCGGCTGTTCTGGACCGGCGAGACCGCGACCAACTTCGGCAGCAGCGTGACCAGCGTGGCGCTGCCACTGGTAGCGGTCACGGTGCTGCACGCCAGCACGTTCCAGGTCGCACTGCTGACCGCGGCGGCCTGGCTGCCGTGGCTGGTCATCGGGCTGCCCGCCGGAGCCTGGGTCGATCGGCTGCCGGCCCGTCCCGTGATGCTGGTCTGCGACCTGGTCGCGGCGCTGCTGTTCCTCAGCGTGCCGGCCGCCGCCTGGCTCGGCGCGCTGAGCATCGGCCACCTGCTGGCCGTGGCACTCGGCGGCGGCGTCGTCAGCGTCTTCTTCAGGACCGCGTACCAGGTCTGGCTGCCCGTCCTGCTGACCCGGTCCGAATTGCCGGAGGGCAACGCGAAACTGCAGGGCAGCGAGGCGGTCGCCCAGGTTGCCGGCCCCGGGGCCGCCGGGCTGCTGGCCTCGGCGGTCGGCCCGGTGCTCGCCCTGCTGGTGGATGTGGTGAGCTTTCTGGGCTCGGCCGCCTGCCTGCTGGCGATCCGGGTCCGGGAACCGCGCCGGGTACTCGACCGGGCCGCCGCCGGACTGCGTCAGGAGATCGCCGAAGGCATCCGGTTCGTGGCCCGCGATCCCTACCTGCGGGTACTGACCGTGTTCGGCGCGGTCAGCAACCTCGCCCTGACCGGATACCAGGCGATCCTGGTGGTCTTCCTGGTCCGTGAGGTCGGGGTCAGCCCGGGCACGGTCGGCGGTCTGGTCGCCGCGATGAGCGTCGGCGGAGTCCTCGGCGCCGTCCTCGCCACAGCGCTGAGCCGACGCCTCGGCAGCGCGCGGGCGATGCTCGTCAGCAACCTGGGCGCGGCGCCGTTCGGACTGCTGATCCCGCTGGCCGGACCCGGTGCACGGCTGGCGCTCGTGGTGGTCGCCGGAGTGGTGATCGGCGCCGGCACCGTGGTGGGCAACGTGCTCAAGGGCAGTTTCCGCCAGGCGTACGTGCCGCACGGGCTGCTCGGTCGAGTCATCGTGAGCATGCAGGTGGTCAACTACGGCACCATTCCGCTGGGTGCCCTGCTGGGCGGCATGCTCGGCACCATCCTGGGGCTCCGCCCGGCGATCTGGTGGATCACCGGTGCTCTGGCGCTGACCGGGCTGATCCTGCTGATCGGTCCGCTGCGCCGGCACCGGGAACTGCCCGACCGTCCGGCCCTGGACCGAACCTGACGGATGGGTCCAGGGCCGGAGGGTCGGGTCGGTCAGCGCGGCTGTACGTTCGCCGCCTGTGGACCCTTGTCGCCCTGCGTCACGTCAAACTCGACCTTCTGCCCCTCGTTGAGTTCTCGGTAGCCGGACGACGAGATCGCCGAGTAATGAACGAAAACGTCCGGCCCCCCACCATCCTGTTCGATGAAGCCGAAGCCCTTTTCCGAGTTGAACCACTTCACGGTCCCGGTTGCCATACGTGTCTCCTTAGCGGCGCGTCAGGGAAGCGGCGCGCCCCGCACGCACCGACAGTAGCCCCCCGGGCTGCCGAATGCGGCCGGAAGTCGCGAGTCGTACTGTTGCCGGGCGAGTCCGGCCTACCCCGACGGGGGTAGTTGAGGGCTACGCCGAGCGGTGGACATACCCCGAGAGCGGGTCAGGGTTGCCGGCCACTCTTCCGGGGGCTTGACCCGGATGTCCACGCCGCGATTCCTCCGTAGCGTTCTCCACGTGGCTGACTGGCTGATTCAGGTGGGGGAGCTTCCGTCGGTGGTCTTCCTGACGGTGCTCGGTGTGGTCATGATGCTCGACGCGATTCCGCTGCTGGGCGTACTGGTGCCCGGCGACGTCGCGGTGCTCGCCGCAGTGGGGGTCGGGCGGCCGGCGAGCGTGGGTGCGTTCCTCGCGGTGATCGGCGGCTGCCTCGGCGGATGGTCGCTCACCTTCTTCGCCGGGCGGCGGTTCGGTGCGCGGCTGCGCCGCAGCCGGACGGGGGCGTGGATCGGGGAGGCGCGCTGGGCGGCGGCGGAACGGATGCTCGGCAGCGGCGGGGGCCGGATGGTGATGGTGGCGCCGTTTCTGCCGGTGCTGCACGCGCTGCTGCCGCTCGCTGCGGGCGGACTGCGGATGTCGTACCGCCGGTTCGTCGGGTTCGCGGCGGTCGGCGCGGTGCTCTGGGCCGGGCTCTACATGGCACTCGGCACCGTGGCCCGGTCGGTCGGTGGGCTCCTGCCCGGCGAGTCGTTCGCCCTGCTGGGCACGGTGGCGTTCGGAATGATCTTCGGCGGGCTCGTCCTGCTGGGCGTCCGGCGTCGACTCGGGGCGACCGCCGAGGCCGGGCCGGTGCCGAGCTGAGCGGCGCGGGCCGACCAGGCCGGGGGTGATTCGGTCGGGGGACCGAGTCGGTCGGGG